>CAYHRV010000115.1:0-9987 GCA_964359165.1 uncultured Elusimicrobia bacterium | reverse complement strand
GCGACGTGGGGCCGGGGGGGTTGGGCGTCGGCCGTCAGGAGGAGACGCCTCAATTCGGCGGGGCGGGGGAGACCGAGCTGCTGTCGCCGTAATGATTCTTCATCACTCCGTCCTCATTCATGCTGTAGCCCCAGGAGGAGTACTTCGTATTGGTGGTGCACGGGGAGGAGCCGGAGCAGCGCTTGGCGCAAGCGGTCACCTTCGTCGCGCCGAGGCTGCAGGGGTCGCTGGATCCCGGATCGCCGGCGTAGTAGATGTAGTCCAGGCCGTCCCACTTCTGGGAGGCGAGGTATTTGCAGGCCACCAGCTTGCAGCCTCCCATGGCGCTCGAGCAGCTCTGGTTGTTGCAGGAGTCCTGGAGCCGTCCGTTCGCGTAGCCGGGGTTGTCGAGCTTGTACATCCGGTTGGCTTGGCCGATCATCTTCACCATCGCGGCCGCGGTGTCGGCCTTGGAGCTCTCGATGGTCTTGGTGTATTGGGGGATGCCGAGCGTCATCAAAATACCTACGATGAGCACCACCACGAGAAGCTCGATGAGCGTGAATCCTGCGGGACCCGCGTGCCAGCGGGGAGTGCCGACTCCACTCGCTGTCGAGACTCGGCCTGCCTGCGCGCGGCGCATATCCATGACCCCCCCCGCCGGGTGCTCCGGCGCAGGCATGGTAGCAAAACCGAGGTCAGTCGTTCACGATGGTCGGAGTGATGAAGATGACCAGGTCCGTGTTGCTCCTCTGGTTGCTCATGCTGGTGAATAGCCAGCCGATGAGCGGGATGTAGCCGAGCAAGGGGACCTTGCGCACCACCTTGGTCTCCTTGGATTCCAGCAGGCCGCCGAGGACCAGGGTCTGGCCGTTCTTGACCCGGACCACGGTGGAGGCTCCCCGGGAGACGGGGTCGAAGACGGGCTTGGAGGGGACGGATATCTTCGACTCGTTGACATTGGTGAAGGAGGGCTCGACGAGCATGGTGATGTAGCCGTCCTTGTTGACCTGGGGCGTCACGCTGAGCTTGAGCCCGGTGGTGACGCGCTCGGGTTCGCTCGTCGAGGAGGTGATGCCGGCCCCCCCGCCCGCCAGGTTCTGTATGATGGAAACCGCCTGGTCCTGGGAGATCTGGATGACGGCCTTTTTATTGTTGAGGGTCAGGATCTTCGGCTTGCCCAGGAAACGCGCCTCCGCCCGGGTGACCAAGGCGCGTAGGACCACCTTCAAGGTGGTCAGGTCCAGGATCCCGGATTGGAGACTGCTTCCCAGGACCAGGCCGGCCGACTGCTGGTCCGCGGTAGCCCCGCCGCCGTCTCCGGCGGTCGCGCCGCCCGCGGCGCCTTGCCCGACCGCGCTGACCACGTTGTTGAGCGGGTCGAAGACATGGGTGTTCGAAAGATTCTTGGGGAGGTTCAGGGGGAAGGTGGTGTCGCGGATGGGCCCTTGGAATATCCCCAACTACCCGTTGGCCCCTCCCCACTCGAGGCCGAGGTTCTGGGCGCGGTCGGAATCGATCTCGACGATCTGCGCCTCGATCATGATCTGGGGGGACTTCTTGTCGAGCTCGGCCAAGATCTGCTCGACCTGGGGGAATACCTCGGGAACGTCGGTGATGATGAGGGCGTTGGTCCGCGCGTCCACCGCCAGGGCGCCGTGCTCCTTGCTGAGCACGCTCTTGATGACGCCGAGGATGGAGACGCCGCCCTGCTGTTGGGACCCGCCCGCCGCCGGCGCCGAGCC
The DNA here is from genome assembly GCA_964359165.1 of uncultured Elusimicrobia bacterium. Lineage (GTDB taxonomy): Bacteria > Elusimicrobiota > Elusimicrobia > UBA1565 > UBA1565 > CAYHRV01. Next base: position 8,263 of record CAYHRV010000115.1, on the reverse strand, counting down.
CGCTCCGCCAAGAGCGGCTCCGAGCCCCGGCATGGACGCTCCCCCCCCGCCGCCCCCGCCGGAGGAGCCGAAGGGCTGGTCCGCGCCTCCCGTCGAGCCCTGGGTCATGTCCATGAGCGGGATGAAACTCAGGGTATAGATGCGGGTGATGCGGTTGGTGGTGCCCTTGGCGCGCGGCGAGACCACATAAGTGTTGCTCTTGCCGATGCGCTGGTAGGTGAGGCCCTTCATCTCGAGGAGTATCTGCAGGGCCTCGCGCACGGTCACGCCTTGGAGGAACGCGGTGATGCGCTTCTCCTCCAGCCCTTCCGTGATGATGAAATTGATCTTGGCCTGCGCCGAGATGCTGTCGAGGAAGGCGGCCAGCGGCGCGCTCTTGACGCGCACGACGATGCGCGTCTCGAGGAGATCTCCGCTCTCGGCCGGCGCCGAGCGGCGCGCCGAGGAGGCCCCGATCTGCATGCCCTGGGTCCTGGGCTCGGGCTCCTGCTCGGCCTCCGGCTCGACGGGGGTCTCCCCGATCTGCTGTTCCGACTCCGAGGGGCGCCTCTCCGCCTCGGGGCTCTCGGCCTCGGGCTGGGCGATGGGGCCGCCCTCCTCGGCCCCCCGCTTCTTCTTCTGCTCCCGGAACGCCGGGTCGGCTTCGGGCGCCGCGCGCCCGCGCGGGGCCCACGCCGGGGCCGCCGACCCCAAGGCGAGTTCGGCCAAAAGGATCGCCGCCATCCACGCCGCGCCGGACCGCCTCGTCCCATTAGCTGTCATCATGGCACTCCTCCAGGCTATTGGCTCACTTTCTTCTCGAAAACGCGTCCCCGGTACTCGAAGCGTATCCGTCCCGTCGTGATCTTCTTGACCTTGGCGCCCAGCACGGTATCCCCTTCCCGCACGCGCCTGTCGTTGATCAGGGCCTCGATGCCGTTGGGCGTGGCGACCACGCCGTAGACCTCGATGCGCTGTTCGATGGGAGTCTCTTGGACCTTCTTGGGCTTGACGGGCCTGGCCGCCGCCTCGACTTCCCCGCGGATCATCTCCTTTTCCTCTCTTTCCCGGGCCAGGCGCTTGAGGTCGAAAGGCGAGACCATCGGGTCCCGCATCGTGTTGGGGCTATATTCGATGGCGTCGGGGTCCGCGGGACCCCGGGAGGCTGAAACCAGGGTCGCCGCCGACGCCGAGGCTTCGGAGGGGATAAAGGCCGGGGAAGCGGCCGCTTCCCCGGCCGCGGGAGCAGGCGCTTGCCCCGCGGCCTGAGGCGGCTGGGAGCCTGCGGGGTCCTGCCCGGCGGGCAAAGTCCCGGCCGGGGCCTGCACGCCGGCCGCCGCCCCCTGCGCGGAAGGAGCAAGGCCGCGCTCCGAGGACGGCGGCTCCTTGGCCGCCGCGGCCGTGGAGGCCGCCTGCGCCCCGGCGGGCGCCTGTGTCCCAGCCTGTGATTCCATCTCAGGGGAAGCCCCCGGCGGCGGAGATGCTTTTACCTTGTACTCCACCGGCTGGACGCTCTTGATCTTCATGCGCACGTTCCAGACCAGCACCGCGGGAACGGCCAAGGCCACCGCCAATATGCCCCAGCCGAGCAGGGATTTCTGGCTCACTCCCTTCCCTCCGGGACGATGGTGGAGATGGTCACCGTCACGCGGTTGGAGCCGATCGGCTGGCGCTTCTTGACCAGGGTCATCTCCGCGACGTGCAGAAGGGATTTATTGCGCTCCAGGCGCGCGATCCAAGCCCCGATCTGGCGGTACTCCGCGGTCAGGGCCACGGCGCGGGAGACGATCTTGTAGCCCACGCCGGACTCCGTCTGAGGCGAGGAGATCGAGTCCGGGACCAAGCCCTCCTGGCGCAGAGCCTCGCGAACCTCGTTGAGCAGCCATTCCTCGGGATCCTTGGTGCGGGGAAAACGCGTATAGAGCCCGTCGATGCGCGCGCGCAGGTCCTTGTAGTCGTCGGCGTATTGGGCGGTGGCCAGGGTCGCGTCGAGCTCGGCGGAGACGCGGCTGAGGGCGGACTTCGAGGGCTCGAAGACGTAGAAGTGGCTGCAGAATATCATGACCAAGCCCATCCCGATGGGACGCCCGAAGCGCTTGGCCCCCTTGTCGCGGATGGCGTCGCGCAGGACGGCCAATTCCGCCCGGGCCCCCGAGGCGATGCGCGCGATGGACTCTTTCTTGATCTCCATGGATCGACCCGTCACATCTGCCTGGAGCTGGCGCATCGCAGCGTAAAATGCGTCCTCTTCTCCAACGCCGACTCCGCCCCCTCGTCCTCTTCTACCACCTTGGGAGCGCCTTTCTGAGCGTCTGCGGCCGCGCCGGCTTCCGCCTCTTTCTTATCCACGGCGGTGTCCACGGAGGGGAACGCCGCGCTAATCTGCTTGTGGCCGCGCAAGGTGTCCGCGAAACGGTAGGCCAGGTCCTGCTCGGCCGCGGCGGAGGGCGCGAAGGCGTTGCCCCCGATCGAGAGCACTCTCGGGTTCTTCTTCTCCGTGAGGTTGATCTGGTTGCTGTAGTTCATGTCCGTTATCCAGACCGCGTCCGGGATGGTCTCGGCCACGGCCTGGAGGATGCGCGCCAAGGGCATCTGCCGGACGGTGAAAGAGCCGAAGGAGTTCACCTTGTCGCGCATGCGGGAGATGGTCGCCTCGATCTCGTCCTTGGTCTTTCCGCGGAACTCGTCGAGGACCCCCTCCTGATGGCGGATGGCGGAGAGCTTGCTCTGCGCCATGTTCACGCGCGCATAGCGGGACCCGCCCACGAGCAGGAGCGCCCCGGCGGCCACCGCCGACAGCACGAAGATCGTCAGGGCGGCGCGGCGGTCCTCATCGCTGATCCGGCCCACGCCGCTGAGGTCCAAGGTCAGGGGAGTCGGCGCCAGGTGGCGCAGGGCCCCTCCCACGGCCGCGTAGGCGCCCCAGTGCCCGGCCTTCAACCCCAGGGCCTTGTCCACCTCCAGGACCGCCGCCTGGGTCCCGAGGTCTTGGGAGAACGCCGCGCGCCAGGACTCGAGGTCCGGTATCTGTCCGCTCAGGCGGAGTTTGCCGGGGCCCTTGGAACCGAGTTGTTTCTTCGTGTAATCGATGGACCCCCGGAGGTCCACCTTCCTCAAGTCCGCGGAGGAAGCACCCTCCCCCATGAAAAGTTCGCGGAAGAAGATGGGCTTGCCCTCCTCCGAAATCAGGATGCGGACGTCCCCCCCGTCGAAATGGACCTGCGCGTAGGAAGGAGAGGGCTCGACCAGGTCCCAGAGACGCTCCACGGAGACGGGGGCCAACTCCGTCCCGAGGAGGGTGAGCTCCAGTTTGGCCGTCAGGGCCTTCAAGCTCTCCATGTTCTTCTGGGGAGTCACGCCGAAGAGCACCCCTAGGCGCGGCCGCTTGTCGGCCCCCATGGGCGCGGGGAAGACCTGGTAATCCTGCGAGAGGGTGTTGAAGGGGATCGGGATGTATTTCTTGGCTTCCGCCGGGATGGCGGTCTTCCAGAAGCGCCTGTCGATGCTGGGGAGGGTGAAGTAGCGCAGGATGCTGAAATGATGGGAGAAGGAGACGATGACATGCTTCGAGCCCCACTTGACCTCGTCCATCGCCTTTTTCAGGATCCCCGCGATGCGGTCGGTGTCGGCCAGGAAATCGGTGTTGAGGGAGCCGGCGGTCTTGGTCTCCTTGGAGGCGGGGGCGGCCGGGATAGGGAGACGGATGAGGTGGCGCACGCGGGGCTTGCCTCCGCCGAGCTCCACTTCGGCCACGAAAACCGTCTCCGGGCTGAAGAAGAGCCCGAGGCAGGAGGACATCTTCGGGATGGAATTCCCGAAGGACAGTTGTTCGACCATGTCGCTCAGTCCCATAGTCTCCTCACCCTAGCGCAGGATGTAGACCTCCACCTTATAGACTTCTTCCCCCGTGACCTTGACCTCCTCGCGCATCTTATCAGGCTTCATCTTGTACTGGTCGACGAGCTGTTTCTTCACCAGGTCCAGGCGCTTCCTCGCCAGACCCTCGGCGTCCGATTCGCCGGTATAAGCATACCCGAGGAGGTTGATCTTGGCAAGCGGATAGAGCTCCATGTTGTCTGCGATGTTGCCGAGCACCCCCTCGCTTCCCGGCGCGATCACGGCCTCGTTCTTGGAGAAGGAGATGACGTAGCTCATCGCGCTCGGCTGGGCGGGATCGGGGGCCTTCGGCGCGGCGGGGACCGGGGCCTTATCCGCGGCCGCGCCCGCCGGAGGTTCCGGGGCCTCCACTTCAGGCTCCGGCCTCTTCGGCTTGGCCGCCTTCGCTCTGGCCTTCGCCTCGCGCACGGCCTTCGGCGGCTTGGCCGAGGCCTTCCCCTTGGAGAGAGTCTTGCCTTTGGGGGCGGAAGGATTCGCTTCCGCCGCCTGCGCCTGCTCCTCCTCCTCTTCTCCCATGATCTTGGGCTCCGGAGCGGAGGCCTTCTTCGCTTGGGGCTCGGCCTTGTCCTCGATGGGGCGGGCGGCCGGGGCGGCCGCCAAGAGAGGAGGTTCCCCTTCCAGGGTGATCCAAAGATGCTTCTTGCGAGAGCGGTTCTTCATGTCGGTCGCGGTCAGGACGCACTCGTACTGCCCCGGGAGGTAGGCGGAGCCGAAATAGTTCCTTCTCCCGTTCCAGAAGATCTGATGGAACACCGGAGCCGACCCTTTGACTTCCTGGAGCACGGCGAGGTCTCCCCCTTTCTTCCGTTCGGGGCCCTGTCCCAGGAGCTGGAAGCGCCAGGACATGAGGCCGGAGGGAGGCTCCACGACGGAGAATTCGATGATGCCGCCTTCCCCGCGCGCCGGGTCGAAGGACGGGGGATTGACCCCTAGCGATACCGGCGGACCCGCCTCCTCTCCCACGGAAGTATCCGTGGAGAGGCCCAAGGGCTGGTTGTAGAGGAAGACGAGGAGGATGCCGCGGAAATCCTGGAGCTCTCCCGGGATCTCCACCTGGGTGCTCAGGAGGTTGACGCGGATGCGCGGCGGCGCGATGCCCGCCTTGTAGAAATGGGCGCTGATGCCCATGGTCCGCCGCATGTCGAGTATCTTCGTGTTCCCTAGGAGGGTGCCTTCGGGGAGTATGACCGCTTGGGTCGCCCCGAGGCTGAAGAGCATCTCCGTGATGATGTCGAGGACGCGCGCGGCCTCCTTCTTGAACTGTATCCCGGACTCGAAGAGGAGGTCGGTGGGTATCCCCACGGCCCGGGGCACCCGCCGGGTCGCCATGTGGACTCGGATGTCCTCGTATTTCTCGAGCTTCTGGAGGGCCAGGCGCGTCTTGTTCTGTATCTTGGCCTCGATCTCCCGGCGCATGACTTCCTTATCCGACCCGGAGAGTTCCCGCCGGCCGCGCCCCTCCTCCGTCGACACCGCGGCGGGACCCTTTTCCTCTCCTCTCTCGCGGGAAGGCTTCGAGGAAGGCTTTCCCCCCGAGGTCTCGATCACCGCGGCTTGGGGAGCCTTCGGCGGGGCGATCGTCGCGGTCTGGGACATGCGCTGGGTGATGAGGTTGAGGTACTCGTTGGCCATGGGGCGCTCGGCGGGACTGCCCTTGACCAGGATGTCCATGAAGCGGTCCATGGCGTCGAGGTCTTCTCCCCGGTCGTAGAGGTCGACGGCGAGCCGCATCTGCCGGCTCAAGTCCCGCGTGTCCGCGGCCCCCGCGTCCGCGCGGCCGCCCTGCGCGCATACAAAAGACAGGGACAAGGACACGGCCGCCGCCGGGCCCAAAAGCCGGAACACCCGTCTGAGACTATTGGAATGCATCCTGTTTAAATGTAGCTTCCGCCGGTTACAGAAACATTACAAATACTTAAAGGACACGGGTCCAGCCCCTGGCGCCGCGACCAGGAGCCGGACCCGTTCCCGCCCGGCCGTGTCCCCGTCTACTCGAAGTCCGTGCAGTTGGAACAGCCCGGATAGGATATCTTCGACTCACAGCGGTCGAAGAGGACTTTATATCCGCTGGCCCCGTAGCGGGGAGCGACGCCGGCGTTGGCGGGAACGCGCGTGAGCTCGATGCTGTATTTGAGGTCGCAGCTCCCGCTGCCCGCGCCCAAGGCGGCGCTGTAGAACTTCATGCCGAAGAATCCGGCTCCGCCTTCCTTGGGGAACTCGATGTCCAGTTTGGTGGCGATGTCTCCGGTGACGGTCAGGTATTGGCCGTTGCGCGCCAGGTAGCGTTCCTGGGACTGCTTGAGCTGGGAGATGAAGGTGTGCGCCTCGGCCACGCGCGCCCGTTCGACCACCTTGAAATACTGCGGGATGGCGATGGAGGCCAGGATGCCGATGATGAGCACCACGACCAGCAGCTCGATGAGCGTGAAACCTGCGGATTTCCCCTGCGGCGTCTTTTTCATGAGTGACTCCCTCCTGTTTTTATCCCCCGCTCCCGATCTGCGAGAGCTGGAAGATCGGCATGAAGATGGAGAGCACGATGACCGCGACGATGCCTCCGATGAAAACCACCATGATGGGGTCGATGATGGAGGTAAATCGCCGCGTGAACTGGTCGATCTGCTCTCGGTAGAATGTCGAGAGCGTGCCCAGGATGTCGGGGAGCTTGCCGGACTCCTCCCCCATCCACATCATCTCGGTGACCAGAGAGGGGAATACGCCGGTCTTCTTGAAAGCCGCGGAGATGGACTTCCCGGTGGCCACGTCGTTCTTCACCGTCTTGAGCGCCTGGGAGAAGATGCGGTTGGTCGCGAAGACGCCTTCCAGAACGGAGATGGCGTTGAGGATGCTCACGCCGCTCTCGATGAGCGTCGAAAGGGTGGTCAGGAGCCTCTCCACCTGGATGTTCTTGATGAAGGGGCCGAAGAAGGGGATGCCGAACATGAACTTGGCCTTCCCATACTGGCCGGCCTCCGTGGCCAGGTAGGCCTTGAGCAGCACGACGAAGGCGACGAGGCCGAGGAGGAGCATCGGGAACTGATGCACGAAGACGTTGGAGATCATGATGATCGTCTGCGTGATCAGGGGCAGCTTGATGTCGAAGCTCTTGAAGATGTCGGCGAAGGTCGGGACGATCTTGACGATAAAGAACACCAGCACGCTCATGGAGATGCAGAAGAGCACGGCGGGATAGGCGAGGGCCGTGATCACCTTGCCCTTGAGCTCCTCCTGGGCCTGGAGATAGGACCCGACCTGCTTGAGGGCCTTGGGCAGCTGGCCGCTGAGCTCTCCGGCCTGCACCAGGGAGATCCAAAGGGTGTCGAAGCATTTGGGATGACGCTCCAAGGCCTTGTGCAGGGCCGATCCGCTGGCCACGTCCTTGGTCACGATGGCCAGCGCGTACCGGAGCGCCGGGCTCTCCGAATGCTCCCCCAGGAGCGTCAGGGCCCGCACCAGAGGCACGCCGCCGTTGAGCAGGGTCGAGAGCTGTTCGCCGAAGAAGGCGAGGTCCCGGCCCCCGACGCTCCCCCTCCCGCTGATGCGGCCGATCGCTCCGCCGCCTCCCCCCCCCTCTTTTTCGGCCTGGATGGAGAGGATGAAATAGCCCTTGCTCTGGAGCGCGTTGATGGCCTCGTTCTCGTCGCCTGCCTCGACGGAACCGGAGGCTGTGTCGCCTTTGCTGTCTTGGACCGTGTAGAGGAATCGCCCCATGAATGGAAGAGGTAGTCTATCAGGTGCTCTTCCTCGTGTCAAGTCATTGGCGGATCTTGGAATCCACGGAAAATTCCATGGAATTTTCCGTGGATTCCGCTTCAGGGAACGGTCCGGATTACTCCGAAACGGTGATGGAGAGGAGCTCCTCGGCGGTCGTCAGACCGGCGATGACCTTGCGCCAGCCGCTCGCGCGCAGGTTCCACATGCCGTCGGCCGCGCCGATCTCCTTGAGGGCGGTCATGTCCCCGCTCTTCTTGTAGATGCCTTCCCTGAGCGCGGGGGTGATGAAGTAGACCTCATAGATGGCTTTGCGGCCGGAATAGCCCGTCTTAGAGCACTTATCGCAACCCTTGGCTTTGTAGAAGGCCAGCTTGGAGGCGTCGGGCAGGGGGTCGAGCATGCACTCCTTCATGCACATGTCGACTTCGATCTGAGGGGGCTGGTACTGGACCCGACACACGGGGCAGAGCGTGCGCACCAAGCGCTGGGCCGCGATGAGCCGGAGGCAGGAGGCCAGCATGAAGGGCTCCACGCCCATGTCCACCAGGCGCACGACGGCCTCCAAGGCGCTGTTGGTGTGCAGGGTGGAGAGCACCAGGTGGCCCGTGAGCGCCGCGCGCAGGCAGGTCTGCGCCGTCTCCTGGTCGCGGACCTCTCCGACCAGGATCACATC
>CAYHRV010000114.1:0-10214 GCA_964359165.1 uncultured Elusimicrobia bacterium | reverse complement strand
AACTGCCCCTCGCCTTCAGACCGAGACAGCCCTCGGCTTGGCCGGAATACGCACCCTATACTCGCAACTCCCTCTGACCGAGGTCAGGACCTCCTTCGGAGAGCCCTCCATCTGCTTGATGCCATCGGCCCGTCCGGATAGGAATGGGATCAGGTTATGGATGTGGACGCGTCGCGCTTTCATGGCCGGCGGTCCCTCACGACGCCGACGGCGAAGCCCGAAGCGTAGACCGAACCGGGCTGGACGGTCGGCGCCTCTTCCTCGGCGCGTTCCAGAAGCCACTGCTGCATAAGGGTCTGATAAGGAATTCCGCGGTGGTCTGCGATCCTCCGGATTTTCCGCACCAAGTCCAGGTCGATGCGGATAGACAGCAGGTGTTTGACCGGCCCCTTGAGCTTCATCTTGACCGCCTTGAACTCCCCCAGGTGCTCGGTTAGAGAATGCCTGTCCCAATACGCGGATTCCTCGGCGGCGGTGCGGAACCTCGGTACGGGCTTGGTTTTATTTTTCATGGTTATGCGTGCCTCTCGTAGAGGTCTCGCTCGCTGTCCGTCATGTCTCTGGCTGTGATGATTCTCAGGGTTCCCTTGCCCTGGTGCGCTCCGATAATCAGCACGTAACGTCCCGCTTCCGTGCGTCCCAGGACCGCGTAACGGCCGTCCCGGGCCCTGCGCAAATGCGATGCCGGGTCGAGGCAGACCTGGCCCACTTCCTCGGGTTGAAGGTCGTGTTTGCTCCGGACTTTCTCCTCGATTTCCGGCGTCCAGACGATCTCCCGGAGCCTCACAGCGCCCCGCCCTTTGAAGTATATACTGCGTAGCTACTCATGTCAATATCAGGCCCTCTCCTACAAGTACGATCGACCCCCTCATTTAGTTCCATGGATTTCCGGGAAGGCCTTTTGTGCTTCGATCAGAAATGGCAGGATAGGGCCAGGGCCCCGCTATCGAACTTATGTCGATCAAGACTGTTTCCGCCTTGGCCATGACCCTGCTGATTCTCGCCGCGCTGAGCGCGGCGGCGGGGTCCGACTGCAAATCCGCGGATGACTGCAAGCTGATATACAGCAACTGCGGTTGTGAGGCCGTGCGACAGAGCGACCCGAGGACGGAACTCCGATCCGACGCGGTCTGCAAATGGAACCTCTGCCATGGGACGAAGGTCGAGGCGGTATGCCGGTCGGGTCGGTGCTGCCGCAGCGACGCCGGGGGAGAGAACACGCCTCCCTGCCCCGCGCCGGTCGCGGCTTTGGGCGAGCCGCGGTTCTTCCCCATCCATGAGATCAAGCGGAAGGCCTTGGGGCCCGGCGAGTACCGCACCGAGGGCTTCGTGGCCAAGGTCTATGTCTGTCCCCCCTGTCCTCCCGGCGCCATGTGCAAGCCCTGCATGCGCGACAACATCGTCATCTCCGAGCGCAAGGCGGCGCTCGCCGGCTATAACCTGAGCGAGAGGGAGATGATGCTCTTCACCCGGGGCTCGGGGGTTTTCGAGGTCGGTAGAAAATATGTCTTCACTTTCCGGATCACCGAGGGAAGATCGACCTCGGAGCCGATCAATGACGCGGAAATCCTAGCCTTCCGGAGGCGGTGAGGAGCGCGCGGCCCGCGCGCTCGTTGAACCCGCCGGCAAGAAATGGGAGAATCCTCCCGACACACCGATCCCGATCCTTGGAGGCCGCGATGAATCCACCCAGCCCTTTCCCCGAGATAGGTTCCTCCACGGACCCGACCCAGGTGCCCTGGCATGACGCGGTCGTTTGGTCGGAGAGGGCTTCGGACGGCCAGCGGGTTTATGAGTGGATAATCAAGGAGCACATCCGCCAGGCTTCCTGGACTTCGGGGACGGTCTCTATCCAGGTCTCGGACAAATCCTTCCTCTACAAGGACGTGATGTATTTCCTGGTGCAGGCGCCCTTCATGGCCATCGGCCAGAACGTCCCGGTCGGCTGAGGGACTCTCAGCGCTGGCACTCCGGGCAATAGAGGCTGGTCCGTCCCGCCAGCCTCCTTCGGGTCTGACGCAGGGCCCGGCCGCAAGGACAGCGCTCCCGGCCGTAGACGCGCAAGGCCTTCTGCGCCTTCCCGGGTCTGCCTAGGGGGTCCAGGAAAGCCTCGTCGTCGAGAGTGCTCCCCCCCAAGCGCACGGCTTGCTCGAGTGCGCGCTTGATCGCCGCGCAAAGGAGCGAAGTCTCTCTTTTCGTGAGGCTTCCCGCCTTCCGGTCCGGCCGTATCCCCGCCGCATGCAAAGCCTCGGTGGCGTAGATGTTCCCGATGCCGGCCACGACGCGCTGATCCAATAACAGGGCTTTGACCGGGGCGCGGCGGCCGCGCAGGGACTCCCGAAGGGTCTCGGGGGTGAAATCCAGCGAAAGAGGCTCCGGTCCGAGAGAGGGAAGGGGACAGCCCACGCGTCCGAATCGGCGCGGGTCGTTTAAGGCCAAGAGATGCCCGCCCACGCGCAGTTCGAAGCGGACGTGTTTTCCCCCTCCATCGAGAGTCAGCCTGCCCGACATGCCTAGATGGAGGGTCAGGGGCTTGCCTTGGGAGAATTCGAGGAGGAGGTATTTCCCCCTGCGGTGGACCGCCTTCAGGATGGACCCGCGCGGCGGCGCGCCGACGAGGTCCGGGGCGCGGTAGAAGGTGGTCTTAGGGATAAGAAAACCTTCCAGCATGAGGCCCGCGAGGCGGGAGTGGAGGACGCGGCGGACAGTCTCGACTTCAGGAAGCTCAGGCATAAAAAATACAACGGGGAGGGCTGCGGCCCTCCCTTAATCACCCGAAAGGAAACCGTGCTTGGCGGAGAAGTAATTCCCGGCGAAGAAGGTCAGGAGGAGGGAGGCGAAGGCGAGCATGGAGAGGAAGACCGTGCGCCGCCCGCGCAGGCCCCGCGCGCGCTGGAGCAAGGTGGCGCCGTAAAGGGACCAGGAGAGGAGGCTCATCAGGAATTTGGCGTCCAAGCTCCAGAAGCGGCCGTGCTCATGGCGGTACCAAAGGCTTCCCAGGAGCATGCCCGCGCTGAGCACGGCGAATGCCGCGGCGATGACGCGCGAGTGGAGGCCGTCGAGGTCCTCGATGGCCGGCAGGCGGTAGCAGAGTTCCGTGGGCCTGCGGGATTTGATCTGCCGCTCCTGGATGAGGAGGGCCAGGCCCACGCCGAAGCCGTTGGCGAAGATCGTGTAAGAGACCATGAGCATCAGCGGGTGGATGTTGAGCCAATAACTGCGCAGGGCGGGCTGGAGCGCCCCCGCGGCCGGGTCGGCCCAGAGCCAGGCCGCGCCGGCGGCGAGGAAGGTCCAGGGCAGGACGAAGGCTCCCAGCACGTTGAGCCGGGAGACTCCCTCGATGACCCAGAAGACCAGGGCGTTGGAGAAGGCGAGGCAGGAGAGGGCGCCGAAGAACGAGTCGATGGGCAGGAAGAAGCGGTTCTCCGGGAAGCGCCAGAATAGCGCCGTGCGCCCCAGGAAGCTCAAGAGATGCGCGGCGAGAGCGATCCCCAGGAGCCGCCACATCCAGGCGGTCAGAGCCTCGTTGCGCGAGAATACATAGGCGAGGGCCAGCGCGGTGGAGACCGCGTAGAGGGAAAGGGCGGCATCGAAGAGGGCCGTCTCCATTGGATGCATATCTTACAACAAACTTGCCGAGACGCGGCTGAACTTAATACACTGGCCCCTCGGGACGGATTCGGGAGCGTTGCGAGACCGGGAGGCAACCATGAAGTGGTCGGAAGTGGAAGAGCGCGTACGAACGAGATCCCTGATACACCACCCTTTCTTTCAGGCTTGGTCGGACGGAAAGCTGACGACCGGGGACCTGGGCGCGTTCGCCAAGCAGTACTACGCCTTCGAGAACAATTTTCCCAGGCTGCTGAGCCGGGTCCATTCGCGCTGCGAGGACGCGGCCCTGCGGCGCCGCATTCTCAAGAACCTCGACGACGAGGACGCGGGGGCGGAGAACCACCGGGAACTCTGGATCGATTTTTCGGAGGCTCTGGGGCTCGGCCGCCGCGAGGTGATCGAAGCCCCCATGCTCCCCGAGACGCGTCAGGCCCTGGAGACGCTGACAGCGCTCAGCGACCACCCCAATTTCGCGGTGGGCCTGGCCGCCGTCTACGCCTTCGAATCCCAGATCCCCGAACTCTCCGCGCTCCAAGTCGAGGGATTGCGCAGGTTCTACGGGATCACCGACCCCAAGGCCCTGCGCTTCTTCGAACTGCACAAGGGGATGGAAGCCTGGCACAGCAGCGAAGCCAAGGAGATGATCCTCTCCTCCGGCGCGGCCATGGAGATCGTGGAAGCCGCGGCGGACCAGGCCTGCTCCGCTCTCTGGCGGCTCGCCGACGGGGTCTGCAAATCGCGCCCCACATCCGTCTGCGCGGCATAATCCCCCCGCCGGCGGAGAAGGCGCCGCTTTTGGCGGCGGTCCTTGGTTGACCTCTTGAACGACCCCTCGATCACGGTCGAAGTCGAGTCCCTGGCCCATCACTATCGGGCCAAGGACGGGCCGCGTCCGGCCCTGCGCGGGGTCTCCTTCTCGGTCCGCAAGGGAGAGGTCTTCGGCTTGCTCGGGCCCAACGGGAGCGGGAAGACGACGCTCTTCAAGATTCTCTCCACCCTCCTGCGCCCCGCCTCGGGACGGGCCGCGGTCTGCGGCGCGGACATCCTCGCTTCCCCGGAGGAGGCCCGGCGCTCCATCGGCGTGGTGTTCCAGAACCCCGCCCTCGACAAGCGCCTCACGGTGGAGGAGAACCTCCGCCATCAGGGGCATCTCTACGGCTTGTCCGGGGGAGACCTCACCGGCCGCATCGCCGGGTCGTTGGAGCGCTTCGGGGTGGCCGAGCGCGGAGGAGACCTCGTCTCGGAGCTTTCCGGAGGCCTCAAGCGCCGAGTCGAGCTGGCCAAGGGGATGCTCCACGGCCCGGCGGTGCTCATCCTCGATGAGCCTTCGACCGGCCTCGACCCGGGGGCGCGTCTGGAACTCTGGGCCCGGCTCAAGGAACTCAGCGGAAAGGACGGAGTCACCGTGCTCCTGACCACCCATTGGATGGAGGAGGCCGAGCGCTGCGACCGCCTAGGCATCCTCTCCGAGGGGAAGCTCGTCGCCGAGGGGACGCCCGCGGCCCTGCGATCGGAGATCGGCGGGGACGTGCTCACGGTGGAGACCGACGACCCGCTCGCGCTGGCCGCGGCCATCCGTGAGCGCTTCGGCTGGGAGGCCGCGGTGGTGGAAGGGACGCTGCGCCTGGAGAGGGAGGACTGCGCGCGCCTGCTGCCCCAGTTGGCCGAGGCTTTCGGGGCGCTCCTGCGCAGGGCCGTGCTATCGAAGCCGAGCCTCGAGGACGTCTTCCTTCATAAAACCGGACATGCGTTCTCCCCCCGCGAGAGCCGGGGGCAAGGCTCATGAACGGATGCCGGACCTGCCGCCTGCGCTCCTTCCTCCTGGCCGCGGGCAGCCTGTGCCGGCGGGAACTCGTGCGCTTCTTGCGCGATAGGAGCCGCGTCGTGGGTTCGATCGCCCCCCCGCTGGTCTTCTGGTTCCTCCTCGGCTCCGGGCTCGGGGAATCCTTCCGGCATGCGGGGACGCCCGGCGGAGCCGACTATCTCCAATATTTCTTCCCAGGCACCGTGATGCTCGTGGTGCTCTTCACCGCCATCTTCGCCACCATCTCGGTCATCGAGGACCGCCATGAGGGCTTCCTGCAATCGGTGCTCGCCGCTCCCATCCCGCGCTCGGCCATGGTGGCGGGCAAGGTGCTCGGCGCGGCCTTGCTCGCGTTCCTGCACGGCCTGGCCTTCCTCCTCCTGGCCCCGGCCGCGGGCCTGAGCCTCGATCTCGCGGGCTGGGCCCTCGCCCTGAGCTCCATGTTCCTCGCGTCGGCAGGGATGGCGGGCCTGGGTTTTATCATCGCGTGGAAGCTGGACTCGACGCAGGGCTTCCATGCCGTCATGAACCTGCTCCTGATCCCGATGTGGATGCTTTCGGGCGCGCTCTTCCCCTCGGCCGGAGCTCCGGCCTGGCTGAAGGCGCTGGTGGCCCTCAATCCCATGACGTACGCCGTGCTGGCCCTCCAGGGTTCCCTGCGCGTCGGCGGCGTCCATCCTCTCGCCCCGGACGCGCCGATGGGCCTCTGCCTAGCGGTCATGGCGGGATTCTTCCTGCTCACCGGCGCCGCGTCCGTGGTTCTGGCCGACCGTTGCGAATGACGCTTTCCCTCCGGCTCATCCTGGGCTTCTGCCTGAGCCTTGCCCGGACGGACGCCGAGGCGATGGTGACCGCCTCCGGCTGCTGCACCTACTCGGCCACCTGCTGCGCCGGCGGCGTATGCGCCAGCGCCTCCGGCACCGGCTGCGGCACGATGGTGTTCGGTTCCTGCGCCGAAGCCCGCAGTTTCAACTGCTTGTCCGCTCTCACCTCGGGTTCCGTCCCGGCGGGGTGCACGGTGTCGGGAAGCTCCCTGGGGAATTTCAGCTGCGTCGACCCGAGCGGGAACACGGGAAGCGTCAATAACCTCGGCAGCGGCTTGGGTCAGGTCAATGTGTCCGACCCAAACAGCCCCCTTCTCTCAAGCCATGACGTCGACCGCACCAAACAGTTGATCCAGCGCCAAAAGGAGAGGCAGGAGGCTTTCTACAAGAATGGTCGGCCCTTGATAGGGGAAGAGCTCAAGAAATACATGGAGGGCCGCGACAGCCGGGCCAAGGCCAGACCGGTGTATTCTTCCTACCGCCACCAGACGCCTATCTCGCACGGATACCAGGGGTGTTTTTCGGGGCGCCTGCGGGCCCGGATCGTGCCGGGGGTCTGGCGTTCCGAGCTGGGATTCGCGACGGAGCCGGCGCAGAGGAGCAGGACGCATGAGGTGGACGCGGGATCGAGCATCGACGCGAGCGGCGCCCGGCCCATCGGAGGGGTGGGCGCGCATCCGGGAGAGCCCGACAAGCTCCCGCTCCCGACGCCCGAGCGCCCGGACAGCGAGGGCGGCTGCCGCGACGAACGCTGGGTCCTGAAAGCCGACGGCAAGTGCTATTTCCGCCCATCGGACCCGGCGGAAAGAAGGAAGTTCGGTTTGCCGACGGCGGGCGAGGACGCAAAGAGCGCGCGAGCTCCGTTTCCCGAAGAGGAGGCCGGGAGGTCCGGGGATCCGAGCGGCGACCGGTCCATCGGAGGGATCGGCGTGCATCAAGGCGAACCCGACAAGCTCCCGCCGCCTAACCCCGAGCGCCCCGACAGGAAGCGCGGCTGTCGGGATGAGCGCTGGGTCCTGAAGGCCGACGGCATGTGCTATTTCCGGCCGAAAAGCCGGGGGATTTCGGCGGCCTCAAGACGGTCCGCAGCGCGCGCGTCGGCGGCTTCGGCGAAACTGCCGCCGCGGGACGCGGCGCGCGGGCTTTTCCAGGACCGCTCCTACGCCGAGGCCGCGTCGGTCTTGAGTCCGTTGGCGCGCAAGTCCTCGAACCCCGGCTTGGTCGGAGAATACGCCTATGCCCTGGCGCTGGCGGGCTTCAAGGACGCGGCCTTGGCCCAATTGGATAGGGCGTACGCGCTCGATTGGGAGAACCCGGAAGTGCTCTATTACGCCTCCTCGGCGCTCGGAGCGCTCGGCCTCCCCGAGGCGGCCGAGGAACTCTCTCGCCCCGAGCCCGCCTGGCTCGCGGGAGAAACGGTCCAATCGCCCAAAACGGAGTCTCGGCCGGTGCGCAAAGACCCCACCCCGGACCTTCAGGAAGCCCAGACTCTTTTGGAGAGCGAGCGTTATCTGGCGGCCGCGGTCCGATTCGGGGAGATCACCCGCAAGCGCCCGGAGGAAGCCTTGGGTTGGGCCGGGTACGCCGTGGCTCTGGAGAAGATAGGAGCCTATCGCGCGGCCGCGGCCGCGGCACGGGAGGACCTCCGGCTGAGCGGTTCGGACCTCGATGAGGCCACGCAGTCTCTGATGGAGGCCCATGCTCGGGAATTGGAGGAGCGCCCGCCCCTGGAGTCCCGCTCCACGGCGCGCAAGGCCAACGAGTTTCTGCAGGGCCGGTATCTGGCCTTCCTGGGCGGCAACTTCAACCATGACGAGAACGAGAGCACCTTGAGCCTCAACGGCCGCCTGGGCCGCTTCTTCACCAACCACCTCGACGCGGGCCTGAGCCTGGGCTTCGTCGCCGGACACGACAACAGCGACTTCAACGGTGCGAGCTTCGGGGTCTCCACGCGCTACCACAAGCCTCTTCCGACGAGGATGCCGCTCAACGCCGTCCTGGGGGCGCGGATGGAATACGCTCCGGGCCCGGAGGATAATTTCGCCTTCGTGCCGACTCCGGGGTTCAGCTACGTGCTCGACTCCGGTTCCATCGACCTCTTCCTCGACATCGCGCTCTCCGGCCCCCTCAAGGACACCAAGACCCTCTCCCTGGGCTACACCCTCTATTTCGGAGGGGTGAGGCGATGACGCGCCGGGCCCTCCTGCTCTCGCTCCTCCTTCCCTGGGCTTGCGGCGCGGCGGCCCAGGAGGCCGACCCCCCGCTCCGCTTCGAGAGCGTGCGGCTCGGCGTTTCGGCGATCGAACCCGGCGGCATGCTCGACCTGGAAGCGGTGCTCGTCAACGAAGGCGTGGAGGATTGGCAGGAAGGAGCGTATTCCGTTTCGGCAACGCTGTTCTCCGCGGAGGGACGCGCGGTAAAGCGCACCCGCCCCATCCTCATCCGGGGGGTCCTCGCGCCCGGAGAGAGCCGGACTTTGCGCATCCGAAAGATCCGGACCCCCGCCGGGCTCTCCGGGGACTATGTCTGCCGGGTCTCGATCCTCTCCGGCGGGAAGGTGAGGCTCCAAAGCGAGAAGCTGGCTTTCCGCGTCGTGGGCGCCGAAACCCCTGAGCCCGAGGAACGGCCCGAAGGCTCGATGAGTTTCTCCAAGGTGCGCTTGGGCGCCGCCGAGGTGGAAGCCGGGGGAAAGCTCGACGTGGACGCCGTACTCGTCAACGAGGGGGTCGAAGACTGGCCGGAGGCCGGGTATTCCGTATCGGCGGCGGTGTTTTCCGCCGCCGGACGCCGGATCAAGCGCACCCGTCCCCTCCCCATCCGCCGGGCGCTTTCCAAGGGGGAGAGCCGGACCCTGCGCATCCGCAAGATCCGCATCCCCAGCACCGCCTCGGGGGACTGCGCTCTCCAGGTCTTCATCCTGGCGGGGGATAAGGAGGTTCTGGGGAGCGAAAAGCTGGAATTCACGGTTACGGAGGCAAAACCCCCGGAGGAAGCCCAGGCGCTCCCGGTTCCCGCGCCGGAGGAAGAGATACCGCTTCCCGAACCTGCCGCCTCCCCCTTACCGGCCTTGCCCGTAGAGGAAGTCCGCGCCCCGGGCTCCGCCGAGGAACAGGCCGCCGAACCTCCTCCCGAGGCGACCGATGAGCCGGCTGCGGAGCCGGAGCCGCTCCCGCCGCCGCCTCCCCCTCCCCCCTCGCGCTAAGCGGCGGCGCCGTCCGACGGGTATGGGCGGGCGCTCGAAAGCTTCCGGGAGCGGATGGACTCCGCGGCGTTCTCCAAGGCCCGGCTCTCGGCGCAGAACCGGCTGACCTTGAGCGCGGCCGAAGAATTCGTCTCCGCGGGCGCCGGAAAGAGGAAGGGCTGGATGCGCGACGCCCTGGGGCTTTGGAGAGGCGCCTTGGAAGAGGCGGAGGTCTCGGAGGAGGACCCGTGGATCCAAGCGCAATGGAGCGGCGGCGGCTCCCTGTGGCGCTCGCGCTCGGGTGAGGCGGAGGTGGTGGAGGAATGGTCCAACGACAAAATCCCCTACACCGAGGCCGGCCGGGCGGGAAAGCTTTTCGGGTTCTTCGGCGGCCAATTGGCTTCCGGAGGCGCGGCGGACATGATGGGAGTCAACGCCCGCCTGGGTTCGACGCTCTTGCGCAACCGCTACGACATGGCCCTGATCCTGGGCTACAACTCCTTCGACACCGACCCCAAGACCAGCTCGGTCTCCTACGGGGCCGTGGGCCGCGCGCTCTTCCCCTGGAAGCCGGCCCTCGGGTATAACCTGGGTTTTCAAGTCCTGCGCACCTCTCCCTCCGAGGGAGAGGGAGCGACCACCGTGAGCGCCTTGGCGGGCTTGAACTTCTTCCTGGGCGGCGGGAGCTTCGACCTCACGCTGAACGCGGGCAACCACAGCTCCTACGGCCTCCTGGCCGGATATTCCTTCTTCTTCGCGACGCGCTGAGGGCCGCCGGCGCGCCCGGCCATGC
>CAYHRV010000113.1:0-10259 GCA_964359165.1 uncultured Elusimicrobia bacterium | reverse complement strand
AGGATAAGCATGCCGTCGAGGATGAGGGCGCCGGAGCGCAGGAAGAATCCCGCCGCGACGGCCTCCCCCGCGCGGGCGGGCTCCGTTCCCGGGGGTTCTTGCGCGGTTTCGCTCTCCGTGGGATCGCTCAGCGGACTATCCGTACTTGTACTTGACGCCGAAGCCGCCGGCGGGCCAGTCGCAGGCGATATTGTCATGGGGGCAGAGCATGCGGCAGGCTCCGCACTCGATGCAGTTCTCGTAGGCCACCAGCACCTTCTTGTGGCTCTCTTCCCACTCGTAGACTTTGGCCGGGCAGACGCTCACGCAGGGCCGTCCCTGACAAAGAGAGACGCAGGGAGCGGACTCGGAGTCGTTTTTCAGCGAGATGTGCGTCTGGGGGGCTTTCTTGAAATCCAAGAACCCCAGCTTGGCTTCTACCGTCTCTTTAGAAGAGGACACCGCACCTCCAAAAAAAATCAGCGGCATCCGGCCCATGAACGGCGGACGCCCGCTCCGCGTGCGTCGTCATCATAGCGCCGCCTTTCTCAGGGGCCAGAGATCGCGCGCCATGCGCAGCAGGCCGCGTTCGCGCATCATGCGCATGGCGGTCTTAAGATGCTCCCTCTTGGGCACCCCGTCCGCCGAGAAGCGCAGATGGGCCAGGTCGCAGGCGAGCTTGGGGTAGAATTCCAGGAACCCGGGAGAGGATTCCACCGCCTCTTCCAGGTCCTTGACCTCCTCGAGATCCGGCAGGACATAGGAGGCCTTCAGCTTGTCCACGTAGGCGGAGAGCGAGGCTTGCGAAAAATCGTTCTTGGCCTTGGCCTCGGCCGCGGTCTCCCCGGCCAGGCGGCCGGAGGTCATGGCCAGGTTCGACCCTTCCCGGAAGGCGGCGTTGACCATCTGGGCCGCGTCGCCCGCGACCAGGAAGCCGTCCCGGGCCAGGGGGGGCATGGACTTGAATCCCCCCTCCGGGATGAGATGGGCCGAATACTCCAGGGTCGTGGAGCCCTCGATGAGGCGGCGCACGGCCGGGTGCTTCTTGACGAGCTCCAGATGCTCCGAAGGCCGAAGGCCCTTCTTCTGGTAGTCGGAGAGCTTGCAGCCCACGCCCAGGGCCAGGGACTCCTTGTTCGTGTAGAGGAACACATAGCCCAGCATCCCGAGCGTCATGGAGCCGAAGAACTCGGTGGTGGCCCCTTCTCCCTTCTCCAGGTTGAACCGGTCCTCGATCTTCTCCGCGGGCAGGGCCAGCACCTCTTTTGCCCCCAGGGCGACTTCCGAGGGCTTGAGCTCCGCCCGGAAACCCGCCTTCTGCGCGAGCAGGGAGTTGACCCCGTCGCAAGCGATGACCATGGAGGCGCTCAGGTCGTCGCCCTCGCTGGTCTTCACGCCGCATATGCGGCCGTTCTCCCGGAGCACGTCGCGCACCGTGACCCCGGGATAGACCTCGGCCCCGGCCTCCTCGGCCTTCTTGGCGTACCACTGGTCGAAGCGGGTGCGGATGATGGTGTAGGCGTTGGGGACCCCTTCGAGGAAGCGGCGGGATTTGTAGCCCACGGTGATCCAGGAATCCTCGGAGACGATGCAGGTCCTCTGCTCCGCGATGGCCCGCTCCATCGGGGAATCCTCGGCTTTCCAGAAGTCGGGGATGATCTCATGGAGCATCCGGGAGTAGAGCACCGCGCCCTGCACGTTCTTGGCGCCCGGATATTCCCCGCGTTCGAGGACGACGACCTTGCAGCCCGCGCGGGCCGCGGCGATGGCCGCGCTGATCCCGGCGGGTCCGGCCCCGACGATTATGGCGTCGAAGTCCGCCATCGGAGCACCTTATCCGTTGGCTTTGCCGATGGTCTCCTGGACCTTGCCCAGGAGCTCGTCGGTGTTGAAGGGCTTGGTCATGAAGCCCACGACTTGGGGGAACTTCTTGAAGAGGGCCTTGGACGGCTCCAGGGCCGTGAGGACCACGATGGGGATGCCCTTGGTCTGATCATCCTGGGAGATCTTGATCTGGAGCGAATACCCGTCGATGCCGGGAAGCATCACGTCGAGCACGAGCATGTCCGGCTTGTGCTGGATGATGGCGTTCCAGGCATGGCGCCCGTTGTCGCAGGTCACCACCTCATAGCCGCCCTGCTCGAGCGTGAAACGGATGAGGTTGAGCATTTCCGGCTCGTCATCGATCGCCAGCACTTTCTTGGGCATGGTCTCTTCGCCTTTATTATAATAAGCTTCGCTGAGAATACCAACATTTTGTGCCACCATTCAAGCCGAAAAGGCTCCTATCGCTCCTGATGGCCCATGACCGGGCGTACGGCCTGCTCAAGCCGGGCGACCGCGTCCTGGCCGCGGTGTCCGGCGGGCCCGATTCCGTCTGCCTGGCCCATCACCTCAGGCGGCTCGCCGGCCGCAGGCGCCTGCGCTTGACCCTGGCGCACCTACATCACGGCCTGCGCGGCCCTGACGCCGACAAAGACGAGGCATTCGTCCGCGCTCTGGCCGAAGAGCTCGGCGTGCCGCTCATCGTCCGCCGGCTCCCGGTGCGCGGCCTGGCCCGCGAGGAGCGCCGGAGCCTGGAGGACGCGGGACGGAAACTGCGCTACCAAGCCCTGGCGAGCATCGCCCGCTCTGAAAATTGCAACAAGGTCGCCACGGGACACCACCTCGACGATCAGGCGGAGACCCTCCTGCTCCATCTCCTCCGGGGGACCAAGGCCAAAGGGCTCTCGGGCATCCCTCCCCGGCGCCCCCTGGGACCCGGCGCCGAGAGCCCGGTGCTCATCCGTCCGCTCCTCCCTCTGAGCCGGAAGGATGTGGAAGCCTATCTGCGCTGTTTCGGCCTGCGCTCGCGCACGGACCGGAGCAACCGCTCACTGGACTACACCCGCAATTGGATACGCCTCAAGGTGCTCCCCCTGCTCTCCTCGCGCAACCCGCGCATCCGGGAGAATCTGGCCGCCATCGCCGAAGACCTCCGGCGGATGTCTTAGGGTTGCCCGGCCGCCTCTTTTGTTGACATGCCATTGGTCATGTGTTACCATGATTTGTATCACTTTTCCGTACACTCTATACTAAGGAGGCTTCCATGGAGTTCTGGACCCGGATCGATTCCATAATCGAGGAGAATTCACTCCTCAAGCACCCTTTTTACCAGGCTTGGTCGATGGGGCGACTTACTCGGGAAGACCTGCGCTTCTACGCCGGCCAATACTACCATCAGGAATCACGATTCCCGACCTTTCTTAGCGCCGTGCATTCCCGCTGTCCCGATCTTAAGACCCGGCAAGCCCTGCTCCAGAACCTCGTAGAGGAGGAATCCGGAGAGGAGAACCATCCGGAGCTATGGCTGCGCTTCGCCGAGGGAGTGGGCGCGGACCGCGGCCAAACGGCGAAGGCCGGGGCCGAAGCGGAGACGGCCTCCTGCGTCGGAGCTTTCGAGGAAATCACCCGTCAGGGCCATTGGACGGAGGGCTTGGCCGCCCTCTACGCCTACGAAGTCCAGCAGCCCCGGGTCGCCCAGACGAAGCTCGACGGGCTCGGCCGGTTCTATGGCGTCTCCGGGGGCCCGGCGACCGCTTTCTTCGAAGTCCACCGCGAGCTCGACGCCTGGCATTCCAAGTCCGAGAAGGGGATCCTCGACGACGCCATCGCCGCCGATCCTTCCCTGAAGGAAGGCGTCGAAAAAGCGGTGCGCCGCTCCAGCCGGGCGCTCTGGACTTTGCTCGATGGAGTCTCCAGAGTCCGCGGGATCGAGGCCTGCCCGGCATAGGCTCCGCGCGCAAGCCGCCATTCCTCGAACGGACACACCCTCACACGCCGAAGCGGTGTCAACGCGGGAGCAGTTTCTCGATGTGGCGGAAGGCGCCGCCGCGCACGACGGGGCCGTGTCCCGGGCAGAGCAGGTCGCAGTCCATGCGCGCGAGGTCGGCCAGGGTCGCCTTCGCGGCCTCGGGGTCCTCGTTGAGCTCCGCGGCGGGCAGGCGGAGCTTGCCCTCCCGGTTGGTGAGCGCGTCGCCGCAGAGCAGTATCTGCTCGGCCGGATGATAGAGCCCGATGGAGCCCCGCGTGTGCCCCGGGAGCTCCACCACCTGCCACTGCGCCAGCCCCCGGATGCCTCCTCCCCTCTCCGCCGGGAGCGCGACGTCGATGGGTTCCCAGCGCAGGAACTGCTCGTGAAAGAAGCCGTGCACGAACCCCTTGAGGCCCCTGAAGCCCGGGGGAGAGGCCTTGCCCGTCAGGGCCGGTATGTCCTTGGGATGCGCATAGACCTTGAAGCGGTGGTCCTTAAGTAGGGCGCAGAGCCCTCCGGCATGGTCCGCGTGCGCATGGGTGATGACGACGCGCTGGATGTCCTTGCTCTTGAAGCCGTTGTCCTTGATCTCCGCGAGCAGGGCCTGCGCCGAGTTCGCGGTGCCCGCGTCGACGAGGGTGAGGTCCATGTTGCCTTCGAGCAGATAGCAGTTGACGAAGCCCGCTGACTCGAGCTGATAGACCCCGCGCGAGACCCGCTTCACCGGGATTCAATCCTTACCGATTTGATGGCGACCGCGTCCGCCGGCCTGTCGATGAGAACTCCGGTCGCAGGATCGCGCTCCACGCGCGGCAGGGAGGCGATCGCGCGCACGGACTCGATCCCGGCGACCACTTCCCCGAAGAGGGTGTTCTTCCCGGAGAGCCAGGGCGCGGCGGCCAAAGTCACGAAGAACTGGTCCGAGCCGCCCTGAGCGCCCGCGGCGGCCATGGCCAGCAGGCCGGGCCTGTCGAAACCCAAGGCCGCCGAGGACTCGATGGGCAGGTCCACGGAGGGGTCCGACCGAGGGCTAAGCCGAGGAAGTGCCGCAACGGATGCCATGGGAGCGGCCGTGGAGGCCTCCAAGACCCCGGCTTGGACCAGGAAATCGGGGATGACGCGCAGGAAGGCCGCGCCGTCATAGCGGCCGCCCTCGGCCGACTCTTTGAACCGGGCCACGGTCTTGGGCGCTTCCTTGGGGAAGAGGCGCGCTTCGAAACGCCCCTTATCTGTCTCGAAGACCGCGAAAAGCTTGCTCTCCGGGGAAGACGCCTGGGCTCCGGCGATCGGGGCGGCCGTCAAAGCGTCTTTCTTGGCCCCCGCCTTGCCGGCGCAGGCGAGCGAGGCGAAAAGCAGGGCGAGCGTCAAGGCCCGGCCCGCGTTCATGCCTTCTTCCGGTGGGCGTCGAGGAGCTCTTTTGGGAAGCCGATGTCGAGCACCTTGAGCTTGCCCACGAAACGGGCGGCCGCGGCGGCGAGGAGGCCGCGCTTGGGCAGGCCGAGCGTGTAGGTCTGGGCCGCGGTGACCACGGCGCCGCTGTGGTAACCCGTGTCCGGGTTGAGTCCGGAGGGGATGTCGATGGAGAGCACCGGCTTGCCCGCCTTGGTCATGCGCTGGATGATCTTATGGATCGGCCCGGCGGGCTTGCCGCTCGAGCCGGTGCCCAGAAGAGCGTCGACGATCACGGCCGAGGAGCGCAGGCGCACGTCGAGCTCGATGAGCTCCTCGGAGACCTGGTGGATGGAGACGCCGCCCGAGGCCGCCAGCGAGAGGTTGCGCTGGACCTCGTCGGAATACCCCGCGTCGCGCTTGGGCGGGGCGATGAAGGCCATCACCTCGGCGCCCATGGCCTTGAGATGGCGGGCCACGACCAGGCCGTCGCCGCCGTTGTTGCCCCGGCCGCAGCAGACCGTGATCAGGCACTCCGGGACCTGGAGGGTGAGGATCTCGCGCAGGAAGCGGGCCGTCTCATCGGCGGCCGCGCGTCCCGCGTTCTCCATGAGCTGAAGGGACGGGATGCCGAACTGCTCTATCGCCTTGCGGTCGATGGCCTGCATCTGGGCCGCGGACACCACCGGGAGCCCGGCGAACTCGTCGGGGATGGGGGCTTTCACTCAGGCCCCTCAGCCCGCCATGCGCATGAGACGCGAGACGAGACCGAAAACGGCCAGAGAGGTGAAGGCTCCGACCATGAGCGCCGCTCCCACGTAAGGGATGGAGACCGCGACCCAGGAGCGGGCCATGCCCAGCCCGTAATTGTGGCTGATGCTGCGCGCCCGCAGGCTGAGCACCAGGAACCCCGCCAGGGAGAGCAGGAGCCAGGACGGCCAGGAGGCCTCGGGGAAGAAGACGCGCGCGATGAGCACCGCGGGCAGGGCGAGGGCCCAGCCCAGGTCGCTGAGTCCCACGAGCACGAACAAGGACATGACGCGGCCGCGCCCTCCGACGGCTTCCGCGGAAAGGTGCAGGAAGGAGGTCATGGCGGCCCCGGCGACCAGATGCCAGAGGCAGGCGATCGCCCAGGAGACCCAGAGGCTCCAGAAAGTTCCGCTCCGGCCGGCCACGGCCTGGGCCAGGAACACGCTCGTCCCCGCGGCCAGGAAAGCCAGGAGGGCCGCCGGGATGCTCGGAGACTCCCGGGTCCTGCGGGCGGCCTCCCCCGGAGCCTCGATGAAATCGGCGATGACGCTCAGTGTCTCCAACGATACTCCAGTCCGCTGAAGCCGATCTGGTCCGAGAGGCGCAGGGCCAGAGCCGCCTCGGAGGAGAGGAGCGAGGACATGCGCGAATCCAGCAGGGAGATCATGTCCGAGAGGGAATCCACGTCGCGGATCACCTCGGGCTTGCCCGTGATGCCCCCCAACTGGGCGGCCAAGGCCAGGCCCCGCTGGGAGTCCCCGAGTTCGTCAATGAGCGAGAGCCTCAAGGCTTGCGATCCGGTGAAGATGCGCCCGTCGGCCAGGGGCAGGACGCTCTCCTTGCTCATCTTGCGCCCATCCGAGACCGCCCCGAGGAACTGCTGATAGGCGTCGTTGATGAGGGCCTGGAGGAGTTCCTTCTCCTCCCCGGTCATAGGCCGCGTCATGGACCCGATGTCCTTCATCTTCCCGGACTTGATGACCTCCGAGCGGACCCCGATCTTAGAGAATAACCCTTCGATGTTGCTGACGTGGAAGATGACGCCGATGGACCCCAGGAGCGTGCCCGGATGCGCCACGACCTTGTCGCAAGCCGCGGCCACATAGTAGCCGCCCGAGGCGGCGACGTCGCCTAGCACGGCAACGACGGGCTTCTTCTTCTCCTCCCGGGCGTAGAGCACGGCGCTGTGAATCTCCTGGACGGCGCCCACGCTGCCCCCGGGAGAGTTGATGTCGAGGACGATGGCCTTGACCTCTTTCCTGTCGGCCAGCTTGCGGATGCGCCGCGCCCAGGCCGTGCTGCCCTTCCCCCAGGAACCCGAATCCCCCTGGTAGATGGCGCCGCCGATGGTCACCCAGCCCACCGAATCCTTGCGCGTGGAGAGCAGGGAGGCCGCGGGCTTGAGGAAGCCCCTGCCGTCCGTTCCCCGGGACGGCGCGCGCAGGAGGAGGACCACCGCGGCCGCGATGGAGAGGCCGTAGAGCCAGACGAGCAGAGGGAGCAGCCAGCGTCGCGGAGGCGGGGAATCGTACTCCCGCGCGGAGAAGGGCGCCCGTGCGGGGTCTTCGGCGGAAGACGCGTACGGAGACGCCAAGTCCTCGGGCTTTCCGGAGGCGGGGTCGTTCTCAGGGGTCAAAAGGTTTCCTTATGGGTCCGTTCAGGTGCGCTTGATCTCGGCTGAGTCCACGACTCGGTTGCGGCCGGTCTCCTTGGCGTGGTAGAGCGCCTGGTCCGCCCTCTGGACCACGGCCTGGGCCGTGGCTCCGTCGCGCGGGAAGTGCGCTATCCCGATGGAGACCGTGATCCGGATCTGGCGCATGGCCAGCTCGAAGACCTCGGACTCGATGGCATGCCTCAGGGCCTCGGCCTTGCGGAGCACGCCCGCGGTCTCGGCGCGGGGGAGCAGAATCGCGAACTCCTCGCCCCCATAGCGGGCCACGAAGTCCGTCTCGTAGACTCCGGCGCGCAGTATCTCCCCGACGCGCCTTAAAACCTGGTCGCCGAAGGGATGACCGTAGGCGTCATTCAACATCTTGAAATGGTCGATGTCAAGGAGCATCAGGCAGAAGGTGGTGCGGAAGGTATGGGCCCGCACGACCTCCTCTTCCAGGCGGCCGTCGAACATCCCCCGCCGGTAGACCCCGGTCAGGCCGTCGGTCTGAGACAACTGCTCCATCTCCTGGAAGAGGTGGATGCGGCGGAAGGCGAACGCGATCTCTTCGACGAAGGTCTGCGCCTTGCTCAGGAGGACCTCCGAATCCATGTCCGGCGGCACGCGGGCGTAGAAGTAGCCCATGAGCTTCTGCTCCTCGAACACGGGCAGGGCCACGGCCTTCTCCGGATCCTGCAGGACATGGGGGACGGTGAGCGGCTGTTTGCGTTCCTGCAGGCGGCGCTGTAGCGTCTCCCAGGAGGAGCCCACGCCCGTGCCCAGCCGCCGGCGCAGGAGGGATTCCATCTCATCCTGCGCGCGCCGGCCCACGACGTAGAGGGCGAATTCCTCGACCCGCAGGTACTGCTGTATCGCGATCTCGAGCTTGGGCTTGAGGTCGTCCCAGGACAGGGATTCCGAGAGCCCCTTGACCATCCCATAGAGCGCCAAGACCTCGCGCTGCTCGCTCTCGATGCCTTTGCTGCGCATCTTCCCCTCGGCGGCCTTGGCGGTCAATTCCTTCGCCTTCGCCTCGCGCTCGGCCCTCAGGGCAGCCGACCGCTCATACTCCGCGGCGTTGCGCGCGACAAGGAAGGAGGCGTAGAAGCAGGCGGCCATGCTCCAGACCCCGGCCCCGGCCCACAATGCCCTCCCCCCCTCCGGCATAAAGAGGAAGCCCGCCAGCCACAGGAGCCCCGCCGCCCCGGCCGAGGCCCAGCAGGCCCACCGCCGGCGAGGCCAGGCGCTCCAAAGCGCGAGCGCCGGGAAGAGAGAAAGAAGCCCTGCCGCCCAGCTCACCCGGTCACCTGATTGCGCCCCCCGTCCTTGGACCGATAAAGCCGCTCATCGGCCACCCTAAGCAGCTGGCTCTGGGACGTGGCGTCCTGCGGGAAGGAGGAGACCCCCAGGCTCATGGTGACATGGGTGCGCCGTCCCTGGAACACGAAGGGCTCGGCCGCGGTCGCGGCGCGTATGCGCTGGGCGATCTCGACGGCGTGGGAGTGCACGGTATTGGGCAGGATGAGGGCGAATTCCTCGCCCCCATAGCGGGCCACGCAGTCGACGGGCCGCGTCTGCGCGGCCAGGATGCGCGCCACGGTGCGCAGAAGCTCGTCGCCGGCTTGATGCCCGTAGGTGTCATTGTAGCCCTTGAAGTGGTCGATGTCGGCCATGATCAGGGAGAGCGGGCTCTGGCTGCGCCCGGCCCGCAGAAGCTCGTCTTTGAGGCGCAGGCGGAAGGCCCTCTGGGTGAAGAGCTGGGTGAGCCCGTCGTGCGTGGCCAGGCTGCTCACCTCCTCGTAGAGGTGGATGTTCTCCAGGGTCAGGGAGGCGATGGTGGTGAAGAGGTCCACGGTGCGCAGGTCGTCGGCCCCGTACGCCGTGGGCGCGGCCGATTCCATGCGCAGGAAGCCGTAGGGCTTGCGCTGGACGTTGAGGGGAACGACCAGGGCGGAGCGGAAGGGCTGGGGGCCGGGACTCAGCGCGCCGAAACGCTCGTCGCGGGCGATGTCCCTGACCAGGACGGGGGTCTGCGTCTTGACCGACCAGGCGACCAGCGGGTCCTGCGGGGTCCCCGGCAGGATGCGGATGCGGCTCCCCTTGTAGCGGCCCTCGAGGATGCGGACCAGGCGCAGTTCCAGCTCCTGGCGGTCGAGCGTGGTCCCCAGGCTCTTGGCGGCCTGCGTCATGTCCCGACGCAATTGTATCTGGGCCACGGCCGAGTTCCGGTAGGCCTCATAGAACTTGAGCTCGCGCTCTTGGTCGCGGATCGTCATGTCGAGGTTTTCCACGAGGGAAAGCACGGCGCCGCGCTCCTTGGACATGCGCCCGCGATGGAAGCCGAGCCCCAGGCTGAGCAGCCAGAGGCCGAGGGCCTCCAGGGCCAGGCCGAGATGCTGGGCCGTGTCCGGACTGCGCGCCATCAGGAGGAACGCGGCCACGGTGGCGAGGAAGAGGAAGATGATGTGGGTCTCCTCTTCCTTGCGGAAATCGCTCCAAAGGAAGACGAGGCCGAAGACCGGATAGAGGACGACGTCCCAACGGGGGAGAAGGAAAAGAACACCCGAAAGCACGGAGAAAAGGAGGATCGAAACGGCCAGTGTCAGATTCCGTTCGCTGATCATGCTCTCCGGCGCCGTGGGCCGGCCCGGCACCGTGCCGGCCGAGACGCATCGGCTGCTCCTTCCCGCTCTGTTT
>CAYHRV010000112.1:0-10272 GCA_964359165.1 uncultured Elusimicrobia bacterium | reverse complement strand
CGGCGGCCGCCAAGGCCGCCTGCATCGTGTCCGGCGACAGGCATCTGCTCGACCTCGGCCGCTATCAAGATATCCCGATCCTCTCACCGAGAGATTTCCTCAAGCGCTTCGGCTGATCCGGCCCTCAGCCGCGGGACGCGGCCTTCCTCAGCGCGGTCGAACAGAATAGGGGGATGGCCTTGAGGCTCGCCCGAAGAAGGGAGTGCGCCTGTTGGAGGTCGATGCGCGCATAATCGTGGACGATGATGTTCCGGAGCACTACCATGTTCCTCAGCGCGGCGCCGAGCCGGGCGCCGATGAATCGTCTTTCCGCGAGCCGGTCGAAGACCTCGGCCATGCTGCGCGGAACGTCCCAGCCCTTTTGCGAGATCACGTGGCTGCCGATGTCCACGCAGTTCTGGACCGAGATCTGGAAATTCCGATAGACGATGTCCTGCGCGTCGAAATCCTTCCGGAAGGCCTCGACGGTCGGGCAAAGCCGGCCCCGGACGCGCCGCAAGGCGCGTTCCGCCTGGCCGGATTTCCTGGCGATCAATTCCCGGTCCATCAATAGCTCCCGAGCCGGCGCAGGGTCCCCTCCTCCAGCGCGCGAAGGACGGGAACATAATCCCAATATTCCCTCAGAGACCTCTGCACGAAAGCGTCTAGGGCGCGCGAATCCCGCGCGAAGAGCAAGAGCCCCCGGGAGAGCACCTGGATGCGCAGGAGCGGGTCGGCCTCGTTGAGGATGGAGAGGTCCACCTCGCTTTCCAGGAGCTTGCCGAGGCCGGAGGCATGGCGCAGCCGCCAATCGAAAGCCTTCCCGCACCCGTTGCGTAGAAGGACGGCGACATCCGCGTCGCTCCAAGGCCTTTGCTCCCCCGAGGCGCGGGAGCCGTACAGGTAAGCCGCCGAAACCTCCCCGCGCGGGGCGAAGTAGGCCCGCAATTTCCGGATCATCGCCGTTTTCCCCATAGAAGCCCGCAGTATTAGTATAGCAGAAGAGCCTCGCCCCGCAAGGGCAGGCTCGGATCGATCACCGGGGAGCGGCCTGGGCGTCGACCTGCCGCCAGACGAGGGCCGAGGCGTCGCGCAGGATGGCGACCAGGTCGGGCAGGGCCTCGCCGCGGGTCATGACGCAGAGGACGTAGGGAGTCCGCGGGTGGTAGACGATGCCGCAGTCATGGAGCTGTTTGAACCCGCCCTCCGGAAAGGCCCTCTCGCCGAACTTGTGGGCCGTCATCGTCCCGGGCGGAACGCCGGCGGCCAAGCCCCGGTCGAACTCGCTTCGGACAAGGAATTCGAGCGCCTTGCGCGACATGTCCCGGCTGAGATAGGAGGCGTTGTAGAGGATGCGGAAGAAGGTGGCGTACTCCTTGACGCTCATCTGCGCGTCCCTGGCGGCCAAGTCCGGCGGCTTGACCCCGAGGTCCAGGAACACCCGGTCGAATATCTTGCGGTCCAGATAGCCCAGGAGGATGTCGTGGGCGCGGTTGTCGGAGCGCGTGATCATCAGTTCCAGGAGCTCCTCGACCGAATAGGAACGGCCCTTCTCGACGCGCCGGCCGGGAGCTATCTCCACCCGCGCGCGGTCCTCGGGATCCATGTCCCTCACGCGGGCCGAGAGCAGGCCCGGGGACGACTCGGCCTCCTTGAGTATGGCCATCATGATGGGGACCTTGAAGAGGCTCGCCGGCGAGAACAGCTCCCGGGAGTTGACCCCGAACCAGGGCCCGTTGTTGAGGTCTCGGAAATAGATGGAGACATGGGACACATGGGTCCCCGAGGAGGTCCTTTGCGAGGCGAACTCCTCCAGGCGGTTGCGAAAGGACTTGGTCTCGCGGAATTCGATGCCGAGCTCGAGGTCCAGCAGGGGATTGGTGAGCCCCGCCGCCCCGTCCTGGCGGACATACAGGGCGCGGCAGTCCGCGGGGCCGGGACCGGAAGAGGCGCAGCCCGCCGCGGCCAGCAGGGCCAGCAATAGGGCTCCCCGTGCAATGAAGAGTTTGGGGGTCATCGATCGAATCCAAACATCAGGATAGCTTGCTTCCTGCAGATTTTTAAAAAATTTATATTGATGTCCCCAGCATAATTCACATCGCCCGGGCGATGTGAATTATGCTGTATTTTGTTGAACTGTTTTGTAAAAAATCGCAGGCCTGGAGCTATCGGCTCGCACCGGCCGATCGCGCCGCCTCCCAGTAGAACATACCCCAGTCTAGCAGAGGGATGCCTCGTGCGCAACCGCCTCACTAGGCTCGTGGGGGCTTGAGCCTTTGGGCCAGGACCTGCGCCTTCTCCAGCCAGGCGATCTTCTCGCGAAGAGGCAATGCCGCCAACCGGCGGAGCTGGGACAACTCATGCCCCTCCCAGCCCCGCTCCCAGGAGCCCTCCCCCTTCCCCGCCGGCTCAGGAGCCATCGGGTCTTCCGAGCGCCTCCAGGCGCTCTATGTCCAGGAGATCCTTGGGCCTGCCGGCCGCGCGTTTAAGGGAGATGAGGTCTTCGCGCGAGAGGAAAGTCGCCGTGATCCCGGGCCCGGCCTCGAAACGGGCGGCCTTGGCGTAGGCTGAGCTGAAATCCAAAGGCGGCTGGGCGAAAATATCGATCTCCGTGGCCGGGTGACGCGGGCTGAAAAGGGAGAAGACTTTCATGTTCTTTTCGGCTATCCAGGAGCGGCGCTTGCCCGCGTCCGCGAAGTCCTCCAGCGGGACCGGAGCGCGGGGACGGTAACCCAGCGCTCCCAGCGCGGCCAGCCAGGTCCGGAGCTCCGGGTGGTCCAAGTCCAGGATGATGTCGAGGTCCGCGGTCAGGCGGACATAGCCATGGGCCACGACCGCGAGGCCCCCCGCGATCAAATAGCGCGCCCCCGCGCCGTTGAGCGAACGGACGATCTCCTCGACACTGCCCGTCTCCATCAGCCTCTCGGTCCCCCAGGTTCAGAGTATAACAGCCCGGCAGAAGCGCCGCACGCCGGGCAATTCGCAAACTCTCCCATCCTGGGAAGCAGCTTTTATGGCGTCCTGCCAATTCCCATCATCTTCTCGGCCTTCTTCCAGTAGGCCAGTTGTTCCTCTCGGGACAAGTTCCGCAATGCCTTCCCTATAGCCCTGGCGCCATCCAGCTTCATCTGAACGCAGTCGAAGGTCTTAGTCTTCATAGCCGATCACCTCTTTGGGGGAATAAATCTCGATATTCTGCCAGCCTCGCAGCCGGTTTATGGCATTGAACTGCCGGATTTTATCGAAGTGGACGATGTGCTTGAAGTTCCAGCTCACGATCAAGTCCGCCCGGGCCAAGGTCGCCAACGCAACGTGTAGCGCATCCATGGCCGCAGCGGGAGGCAGGATGGAAGCCGTCAGATAAGCTTCCTGCAGTTCCATCGCATCCAGAGTGACCTCCACGATCTCCGTGGATGCAAGCATCCCTTGATAGAAATTTTTGATTTCCTTTGGAGCTGCCTGCAGCTCACGATCCACGACGGCGGAACAAATCAAATGAAAACGGCCTTGTCGGACTTCCTCGAAAAACGACCGGCTAACATCTTGGAATTCCTCATCCAAGACGCCTCCCCAGACCGAAGTGTCGGCATAAACCCGCTGGATGTGTTGTGGCACGGCCATTCTCCGGGTATCCCTGACTCTCCCAGTTCTCCTCAAAGTGTAACAGAGGCACGCCCCGGCCGCAAGTCGAGGAGATTTAGGCCCATGAAAAAGACTTGTCCCGGAGTATGGTCTGCTCGCGGCTCTTGCCCACGGACACGATGGAGACCGGCAGTCCCAGGCGGCGCTCCACCCACTCGACATAGTCCCGCGCGCCTCCGGGGAGGTCCGAGAAGCGCCGCGCGCCGGAGATGTCCCCGCTGAAGCCCGGCAGGCTCTCATAAACGGGCTCCGCGTCGAGAAGCTCCCGCCGCGAATAGGGGAACTCCGAGAGCCTCTTGCGGCCCACGCGATAGGCCGTGCAGACCTTGAGGGGATGGATGCCGGCGAGCGTGTCGAGCTTCATCATCGAGAGGCGGTCCACTCCGCTCACGCGCAGGGCGGTCCTCAACTGGGGCAGGTCCAGCCAGCCGATGCGCCGGGGCCGTCCCGTGGTCGTGCCGTATTCCTTGCCCGTCGTCCGGATGAAATGAGCGACGCGGCCTTCGATCTCGGTGGGGAAAGGCCCTTGTCCCACACGCGTGGTATAGGCCTTGAACACGCCCAGCACCGAGCCTATCCGCGTCGGGCCCACGCCGGTGCCGGTGCAGGCCGCGCCGGCGGTGGGGTTCGATGAGGTGACGAAGGGATAGGTGCCGAAGTCGAGGTCGAGCATGGCGCCCTGCGCCCCCTCGAAGAGCACGCGCCGGCCCCGGGACAAGGCTTCCTCGATGAGGGCGGAGGAATCCGCGACCATGGGCTTTAGGAACGAACGCAAGCCCGCATGGCCCGAGAACACCTCCCTTCGGATGAGCTTGAGCGGTTGGATGCGCGAAAGCTCGGCCGAGCGGACCCGGAGACTGCGCTCCACCAGTTCCCTAAAGAGCGGCGGGTCTAGGAAATCGCAGAGGCGGATGCCGATGCGGGCCACTTTATCCTCATAGCAGGGGCCTATGCCGCGCTTGGTGGTGCCGATGCCCCGCCCCCCCTCCTCGCGCAGGGTGTCGAGGAGGATGTGGTAGGGCAGGATGATGTGGCAGGCGGGGCTCAGCCAAAGGCGACCCTTGACCCGCACTCCCCTGCGCTCGAGGCCGCGGACCTCCGTGCGCAGGGCCTTGGGGTTGACCACCACCCCGTTGCCGATGACGGCTGTTTTTCCGGGGATGAGTATGCCGGAGGGAACGGTGTGCAGGGCGAAACTGCGGCCCCCGAACACCACCGTGTGCCCGGCGTTGTTGCCCCCCTGATAGCGGGCCACGATCGCGGCTTTGCGCGAGAGCCAATGCACGATCTTCCCCTTGCCCTCGTCCCCCCATTGCACCCCGACTACGGCTAGTCCACGCATCAGCCCTCCTTCATATTACCGAACGCGACCCATGAAAGCTCCCCTCCGCTGCGCGGGGTCTATCCAAAGAATTTCTTCCACCAGGAGGGCTTGGCCGCGTCCGCGAGGGCCGCTCCCGCCGGAGCCCGGGCCGGCCTTTGCGCGGCCTTGAGCCGGATGTCCTGGGGCAGGCTCACCTCCCCGCAGAGCCCGGCGGAGAACCGTACGCGGATGAGCACGGACCCGTCGGCGGCCTTGCTCGTCGCCTCCACCGGCACGGAGATCGGAGCGGAAGCCCCCTCGCTGCCCCCCTCCGCGGCGTCACCCGCCGCGGGAGACGAACCGAGGAGCCGCGCCAGATACCGGGCCACGTCCCTGCCGTCGGTGATGCAAGCGTAGACCGCGTCCCCGGACTTGAGGCCTCCGGCCTCCACTCCCTCGGGACTCGGTTCCAGGGCCACGCGCAGGACCAACGGCTCGGAAGGCCTTCGCCCGGCTTGGGAGAATTTCTCGCCCCCCAAGGCTTCGCCCGCCGCCGCGCGCGGGTCGGTCTCCTCTCGCGCGGTCCCCGACGGACTCAGGCCTCCGGCGGGGGCGGCGGATTCGTCCTCCACGGCCGGGTGCAGTTCCTGGAACTGTCCCCGGTCGAGGAGTTCCGCGCGGATCTCCAGCTCCGTCTCGCCCCCCAGGAGCCGTGAGAGCAGGGCGCGCACCTGGGCGGCCTCGCGCGGGCCGAAGCGCGCCTTCTCGTCGTAGAGGCTCGCGGCCTGCGCGGAGCCCAGGTACGCGGCCAGGCGCACTTCGACCTCCTGGCTCAGGGCCTGCACCGTACCCGCCCAGAGCCTGCAGGAATACAAGCGGGCCTCGAAATCGAACCAATGCCGGTCGAGCTCGGAGGCGAACACCGCCGGGTTATAGGAAGCCACCGCGCGCGCGCGCAAAAGCGAGCGGCTCTTGAGGTCGAGCACCGCGAGCCAGAGGCCGTGCAGGGACTCCCGCGGGGAGCGGAAGCGGCCCTTGAAGACCAGGATGCTCTGGAAGAGCCTCGGGACCGCGGCCAGGGCGGTCTCCACGTCGTAGCCGCAGAGTTCGAGGGCCAGTTCGGCCTCGCCCCGGTCGCAACCGGTCTCCTCCATCAGGAGCGCGACCTTATCTTTCATGGCTTCTCGGGTGCGACTTGTCGTAGACCTTCTTTAGGCCCGCGAGGGTCGCGTGGGTGTATATCTGCGTGGTGGCCAGATTCTTGTGGCCGAGCATCTCCTGGAGCGTGCGCACGTCGCAACCCCGGCCCAGCATCTGGGTGGCGAAGCTGTGGCGCAGGGCGTGCGGCGTGACGCTCTTGAGCAGGCCCGCCTTGCGCGCGCAGCGCTTGACGATGAGCGCGATCCCGGCGTCGGTGAGCCGTCCCCCGCGCCGGTTGAGGAAGAGGGGCTTCGACCCGGCCAGCGTGGACGCGGAGCGGGAACCCAGATACTCCCGCAGGACCTCCAGGGCCTGCTTGCCGGCTGGGACGAGCCGCTCGCGCGACCCCTTGCCGAAGAGCCGGAGTATGCCTCCCAGGAAGTCCACGTCCGCGATGTTGAGCCGGGAGAGCTCGGAGCGGCGCGCGCCCGTGGAATAGAGCACTTCCAAGATGGCGCGGTCGCGCAGGGCCAAGGGAGCGCCCGACGCCCCTGTGTCGATGAGGTCGTCGGCCTCCTTCTCGGTCAGGAACCTAGGCAAGCGCGCTTCCCGCTTGGGACCCCGCAGGCCCAGGAAGGGGTCGCCTAGGAGCTCCCCCTCCTCTCGAAGGAAGCGGACGAAGGAGCGCAGGCTGGCGATCTTCCTTAATACGCTTGCGCGCTTGAGCGAAGAGGATTGGACGGCGGCCAGGTAGCCCCGGACTTTGTGCCGGGAGAGGGCCGAGGGCTCGCCGCCCCCGTTCTTGGCCCAGAACGCCTCGAATCCGCAGAGGTCGGCGCGGTAGGCCCGGAGCGTGTTCTCCGAGAAGTTGCGCCGGCCGCGCAGGTGGGTGAGGAATCTCTGGATGCGGAGCTTCAAGCGGCGGCCGCCTCACGCACTATCGAGCTCCGCGACGAGGGTCTGCGCGTCCTCCTTGGAGAGCGGCTTGATGTTGCGGCACTTGGGGAAAGCGGAGCAGGCCAGGAAGTGGCCCCGCTTGCCCAGGCGCAGCCACATGGGGCTCTGGCATTTCCCGCAGGGGCGCTTGGTCATGCGGGGGCGGGAGCCTTCGACCTTCTTCCCTTCCGCGTCCAGGGAATAGGTGTTTCGGCAGACCGGATAGCCGGAGCAGGCCAAAAAGCGCCCCTTGCGCCCGGTGCGGATGACCATGCCCTTGCCGCAGACCTCGCACTTCTCGTCGGTCTGCTGAGGGACGACTTTGTGGCCGTCGGAATCGAGCTGGGCCTTGCCCTTGCACTTGGGGAAGCGCGAGCAGGAGAGGTATTTGCCGAAACGGCTCTCCCGGATGAGCATCTTCTCCGCGCAGAGCGGGCACTTCTCCTCGCTCTCCACGGGCTTGGCGCGCGAATCCTCCATCTCCTTGTGCGCCAGGGCCAGACACTTGGCCAGGGGGTCGTAGAAGTTGCGCACCACGCTTTGCCAGCGCTCCTTGCCCTCGGCGATGTCGTCGAGCTGTTCCTCCACCTGGGCGGTGTAGCTCAGGCTGAGCTGTTCGGGGAAATGCCCGTTGAGCTTCTCCACGACGAGGCGGCCCATGTCCGTGGGCAAAAGCCTGCGGTCCTTGAAGTTGCGCTCCACGTAGCCGCGGTCCACCACGGTCTTGATGGTCGGCGCGTAGGTGGAGGGCCTGCCGATGCCGTGCTTCTCCAAGGCGCGGATGAGGCTCGCCTCGTTGTAGCCCGGGGGGGGCGTGGTGCTGTGCTCCTCGGGGGCGAAGCTCTCCGCGCTCAAGGCGTCCGCCGCCTCCAGTTCGGGGAGCCGGCCCTCCGCCTCCTCTTTCTCCTCCTGGTCTTCTTCCTGCGGCTGTTCTTCCTCCTGCGGGGCGGCCGCGGTCCGGCGGTGGGCGCGCAGGAAGCCTTCGAAACGCAGGGTCCGGCCCGTGGCATGGAACACCGCCTCGCCTCCCGCGATATCCACGGACACGGTGTCATAAACGGCTTCCATCATCTGGCTGGCCAAAAAGCGCGTCCAGACCAGGTCGTAGAGCTTGAACTGTTCCGGGCTCAGGTGTTTGCGCAAGGACTGCGGGGTCCGCAGGACGCTGGTCGGCCGGATGGCCTCGTGGGCCTCCTGGGCGCCCCGCACTTTCGAGGCGTACACCGGCGAGGTTTCGGGGACGAACTCCTTGCCGAACTCGGAGCCGATGAAGGAGCGCGCCTCCTCTTGGGCCATGGCCGCGACCGAGACCGAGTCGGTCCTCATGTAGGTGATCAGACCCACGGGCTCGCCTTCGGGCCCCTGGCCGGCTATGTCCAAACCCTCGTAGAGGCCCTGGGCGATGCGCATAGTGCGTTCGGCCTGGAAGCCGAGTTTCTGGGAGGCGGCTTGCTGGAGCGTGCTGGTGATGAAGGGGGGCTGGGGCCTGCGGCGGACTTCCTTGCGCTTGACCTCCGTGACCCGATAGGAGGCGCCCTGCAGGGCGGCAAGGACCTTGTCCATGTCCTCCTTGCCCCTGAAACAGCTGGCCTTGACCCGGTACTCCTCCGAGAAGAGGGTGTAGGAGCGCGTGCTCTCCACCTTCTCCCCCTTCCACTGGGTCAGGCGGGCCTCGAAGGAGGGCGGCGAGCCCGGTTTCTCGAAGCGGGCCGCGAGCGTCCAATAGGGCTCGGATTCGAAAGCCTTGATCTCCTTCTCGCGCTCCACCAGGAGGCGGACGGCCACCGACTGCACGCGCCCGGCGGAAAGCCCGCGCCGGATCTTCTTCCAGAGCAGGGGGCTGATCTTGTAGCCCACCAGGCGGTCGATGACGCGCCGCGCCTGCTGGGCGCAGACGAGGTTCATGTCCACGCTCCGCGGTTCCTTGAGGGCCTGCGCGATGGCCTGCGGGGTGATCTCGTGGAAGGTGATGCGCTTGGCCCGGGATTCGTCGAGGTCCAGGATCTGCATGAGGTGCCAGGCGATGGACTCGCCCTCCCGGTCATGGTCGGTCGCTAGGTACACGTACTGGGAGTTCTTGACGAGCTTCTTGAGCTCCGGGAGAAGCTTCTTGGTGCGGGGAAGGAGGGTATAGCTCGGCTCGAAATCCTTGTCCTCGTCGACGCCCAGCTTCTTCTCCGGCAAATCCCGGACGTGGCCGTAGGAGCTGGCCACCACGTAGCCCTTTTTAAGGAAGCGGGAGATCGTCCTCTGCTTGGCAGGGGACTCCACGATCACGAGACTCTTCTTCTTCTCAGGTTTCTCAGTTTCTGGCATAGTTCTGACCCGGCAAGGCGCTTACTTCCCCGCGCCGCTCCAGCTCCGAAATCGTCGCGACGAGCCTGGCAGGCTCCCAACCCGTCCCGGAAAGCAGTTCGCCGAACCCCACCGCTCCGGACCGAAGCAATTCTAAGATTTTTTTCTCGTCAAGTGTATGCCTTGCTGCGTCCAGGCTCTCCCCTGCCCCCTCCGGGAGCTGAGAACGACCGCCCTCCGGGGACCGCGCGTCCTTGTGCGCGCGGAGCTGCGGCAGTTCCTGGAGCACGTCCTCCAGGCTCCGCGCCATGGCCGCCCCCTGGCGAAGCAATTCCAGCGGCCCTTCGCTCATGGGGGAATCGGCCGGGCCGGGCACGGCGAACACCTCGCGCCCCTGCGCCAGGGCCGCTCGGGCCGTTATCAGGGCGCCGGACCTCAAGTCACCCTCCACCACCACCACGCCCAGGGAAAGGCCCGAGATGATGCGGTTGCGCCGGGGGAACTGGCCGGCGTGCGGAGCCTGGTCGGCCGGGTACTCGCTGAGCACGGCGCCGCCGGAGGCCGCGATCTCCCCGGCCAAGGTGATATTATCCTCGGGGTACACGCGGTCGAGTCCGGAGCCGAGCACGGCCCAGGTGATCCCCCCGGCTTCAAGGACTCCGCGGTGGGCCTCCGTGTCTATTCCGCGCGCCAAGCCGCTGACCACCGTGATGCCGGCTTGGGCGCATTCGTGGGCGAGCCGCCTGGCGGTCCTGCGGCCATACGGGGTGGGACGCCTGGTCCCCACGATGGCCAGGGCCCGGAGAGTCGAGGGGATGACGCCCCGCGCGAAGAGCGTCGCGGGCGGATCGGCGATGGAGGCGAGCAGAGGAGGATAGTCCGCGTCCCCTCGGCTCAAGGAACGGATGGGGGTCGCGATCATAGGAGCTCGTCTCCGAACCCGGCGGGCTTCGCGGGGGAGTGGACCTCGCTTGCGC
>CAYHRV010000111.1:0-10340 GCA_964359165.1 uncultured Elusimicrobia bacterium | reverse complement strand
ATAGGCAATCGCGTCAAGGTCGCGCACATCCTCACCCGGTTGGATCTCGGCGGGGCGCAGCAGAACACCCTGCACACGGTCTCCCATCTGGACCGCCGATTCGAGCCGCTCCTGCTCTGCGGAAGAGGGGGGGTGTTGGATGGGGAAGCGGAGGAACTCGACGCCGGCGGGAGGGCGCGGGTGCTTTGGGTGCCGGACCTCGTCCGGGAGATATCCCCCTTGCGGGACGTATGCGCCCTCCTTCAGCTAACCGCGGCGCTCTCCCGGGAGCGGCCTCTGATCGTGCATACGCATTCCTCCAAGGCTGGGATATTAGGACGGCTCGCGGCGCGCCTGGCGGGAGTCCCCATCATTCTGCATACCTATCATGGGTTCGGCTTCCATGAGCGGCAGCATCCCCTGATCCGAGGGGCTTACCGGGCGCTGGAGAAGGCCTGCTGCGCCCTCTCCACTCGGCTCATCTTCGTCTCCGAGGCCAATAGGGCGTACGCCGCGGATGCAGGGCTCGGCGACCCCTCGCTCTTCCTGCTCATCCGCAGCGGAGTGAAGCTCTCCGATTTCCCGGCTCCCGGGGTCCGGGCCGAGGAGGTGAAGGCCTCGCTTGGGACGGGGATGCACAAGCCGCTGGTGCTCAGCGTGGGGAACCTCAAGCCCCAGAAGAACGCGGGGGATTTCCTGAAGGCCGCGCAAAAAACGCTCGCCGCGGTCCCGGAGGCGCGCTTCGTCTTCATCGGGGACGGCCCGCTCCGCAGCGCCCTGGAGGCCCGGGCCATGGCCGAAGGGCTCTCGGGCAAGGTGCTCTTTCCCGGCTGGCGCAGGGATGTGCCGCGCCTGCTGGCGGCCGCCGATGTCTTCGTCCTGACGTCGCTCTGGGAGGGGCTCCCCCGCTCCTTGGTGGAGGCGATGAAGACCGGATTACCCAGCGTCTGCTATGATACCGACGGGGTCCGGGACATACTCCGGGACGGGGAGAACGGCTTCCTCATCGCGCAGGGCGACTGGGAGGCGCTCGCGGGGGCTCTCGTCCGTCTCCTTCAGGATAAGGGCCTGCGCGGCAGGCTGGGCAAGGCCGCCTCGGACTCCATCGGCCCCGAGTTCGACATCGACGGCATGGTCCGCACCCAGGAGAAGCTCTACAGCCACCTTTTGATGAACTACGCCGGTCCCGGCCTGAGTCTCGCCGCTTGACCCATCCCCAATGGCCGTAGTGTTGCACCGTCACTTCAATAGGACCATCACGTTCCCAGTTCTTTACACTAGAACGGGGAATTGCTAAAAGAACGGGAAACGCGCAGCGCGCTTAGCGCGCTGCGTACACATAAGGGAGAAACCAATGGCTTATAAGAAGATCAAGGTGCCGGCCGGGACGAAGATCGGATACAAGAACGGGAAACTCATC
Source organism: uncultured Elusimicrobia bacterium (assembly GCA_964359165.1). Taxonomy (GTDB): domain Bacteria; phylum Elusimicrobiota; class Elusimicrobia; order UBA1565; family UBA1565; genus CAYHRV01. The sequence continues at coordinate 8,941 of CAYHRV010000111.1, read as the reverse complement.
GTTCCCGACGACCCCATCATCCCTTTCACGGAAGGCGACGGAACGGGTCCCGATCTCTGGCGCGCCACCAAGGTGGTGCTCGACGCCGCCGTCGAGAAGGCCTACGGCGGCAAGAAACGCATCGCCTGGATGGAAGTCTTCATGGGCCTCACCGGCCTGCAGAACTACGACAAGGACACGGTGCTCCCCCAGGAGACCCTCGATGCCTTCACCGAATACCGCGTCGCGATCAAGGGCCCCTTCACCACCCCGGTGGGGGGATTTAAATTCGTCTGCCTGACCTGCGCCAAGGAGCAGAACGAGCTGGGAGGCAAGCGGCCCGAGAAGTGCGTGGCCTGCGGCTCGGAATGGGTGACCGGGCGCTTTCGCTCGGTCAACGTCGGGCTCCGCCAGAAGCTCGACCTCTACGCCTGCGTCCGGCCGGTCCGCTGGTTCCAGGGCGTGCCCTGCCCGGTCAAGGCCCCCGAGAAGCTGGACATCGTCATCTTCCGCGAGAACACCGAGGACGTGTACGCCGGCATCGAATTCGAGAAGGGGACGCCGGAGCAGAAGAAGGTCTACGAGTTCCTGACCAAGCAGATGGGCAAGAGCTTTAGGCCCGACTCCGGCATCGGGATCAAGCCGATCTCCGAGACCGGGACCAAGCGCCTGGTGCGCATGGCCCTGCAGTACGCCGTGGAGCGTAAGAAGCCCTCGGTCACCTTCGTTCATAAGGGGAACATCCAGAAGTTCACCGAAGGCGCATTCCGGGATTGGGGCTATGAGGTCGCCCGCGACGAGTTCCGCGACAAGATCGTGACGGAGCAGGAACTATGGGACGACTTGAAGGGCAAGATGCCCGCCGGGAAGATCCTGGTCAAGGACCGCATCGCGGACCAGACCTTCCAGCAGCTCCTGCTCCGGCCCGATGAGTACAGCCTCCTGGTCACGCCGAACCTCAACGGAGACTACCTTTCCGACGCGGCCGCCGCCCAGGTGGGCGGGCTCGGCATCGCCCCGGGCGCCAACATCGGCGATGGGGTCTCCATCTTCGAGGCCACGCACGGGACTGCCCCGAAATACACGGGGCTCGACAAGGTCAACCCCGGCTCCCTTATCCTCTCGGGCGTCATGATGCTCGAGCACCTGGGCTGGCAGGAGGCCGCCGACCTGACCATCCGGGCCCTGGAGAGGACGATTCAGAACAAGACGGTGACCTACGACCTCGAGCGCCAGATGGCCGGGGCCAAGACGCTCAAGACCTCCGAGTTCGGGGCCGCCATCGCCAAGAACATGTCCGAGGTGATGGGGAGGACGCCCGCGGCGGTCTAGTCCGTTTCTTGGGATCCGTCGAGCTTATCCCGAATCCCCGACAAATTCCATGCGAATTTGTCGGGGATTCGGTCTAAAATTTGTATTCTTTCAGCGCCATGCCGGTGGAATTGAGCCTGGTCATCCCCGTATTCAACGAGGAAGAGAACCTCGCCGAACTCGGCGCGCAGATCCGCGCGGCGCTGGCCGGCATCGACTACGAGGCGGTCTTCATCGACGACGGGAGCGTCGACGCTTCCTTCGCCGAGATCCGCAGGCTGGTGGCGATGGAACCCCGTTTCAAGGCCGTGGGCCTGGGGGCGAACTTCGGGCAGACGGCGGCGATGGTCGCGGGCATCGCCCACGCCCGCGGACGCCTCATCGCCTTCCTGGATTCGGACCTGCAGAACGACCCCGCGGACATCCCGCGCATGCTCGAGAAGATCAAGGAGGGCTATGACGCGGTCAGCGGGTGGAGGCGGACCCGCCGCGATTCCCTCCTCGACCGCCGCCTGCCCTCGATGCTGGCCAACGCGCTCATCTCCGCTGTGACCGGAGTCCGCCTCCACGATTACGGCTGTACGCTCAAGGTCTATCGCTCGCAGTATCTCAAAGGCCTGCGGCTCTACGGGGAGATGCACCGCTTCGTGCCCGCGTACGCCGGCTTCCTCGGCGCTCGGATCGCGGAGGTCGAGGTCCACCACCGGCCCAGGACCCGGGGGAAGTCCAAATACGGCCTCACTCGCATCTTCAAGGTCCTTCTCGACCTATTGACCGTCAAATTCATGGATTCCTACCTGAGCAAGCCGATCTATCTTTTCGGAGGCGGCGGCCTGCTGATGGGCGTCCTGGGGGCGGCCGCCGCGGGGTGGACGCTCTATAAGAAGTTCCATCTCGGGATCTTCGTCAAGGATCAGCCTCTCTTCCTGGTCTCCATCTTCTCCGCCCTGGTAGGCGTCCAACTCCTGCTCATGGGGCTGATGGCCGAGATCCTCATCCGGATATATTACGACACAGGGCGCCGCACCTCCTACTTCGTGCGCGAGCGGCTCAATATCCCAGAACCCGAGGAACGGGCATGATCCCCGAGCGCTCGCCCCTCTGTTTCGACACGGAGAGGATCCTCGAGGAGGGCGGACTCGCCGTGGAATTGGAGATCGAAGCCTCCTCCTTGGGCGAGACTCCGCAGGGAGTCAGTCCCGCCGGCCCGCTGAGGCTGGGGCTCGAGTTCTCCGTGGGCGGGAGCCGGATACTCCTGCAGGGCCGGGCGCGGGGGGCCTGGACGCTCTCCTGCAGCCGCTGTCTCGCCGAGCATCGCGTCGACGCCTCCTGCGAGCTCGACGAGACCTATCCCGCCTCGGAGAGCACCCTCGACGTCTCGGAGGAGGTCCGCCAGGCGGTGCTCCTCGAGATCCCTTCCCGGTCTCTCTGCCGGCCCGACTGCCGGGGCCTATGCTCCCTTTGCGGGAAGAATCTCAACCTCGGCCCCTGCGCCTGCCCTCCCCAGCCCGGCCAGACCCCGTTTTCAGTTCTTGCGAGAATCCGGAAGAATCCAGGAGAGTGAGATGCCCAACCCCAAACGCAAACACACACGCTCGCGCCGCGACAGCCGCAGGTCCGCCAATTGGAAGCTCGAGATCGCGGGCATGAGCGCCTGCTCCCACTGCAAAGCGACCCGGCCGCCTCATCAGGTCTGCCCGCATTGCGGTTTCTACAACGGACAGCTCGTGGTCCCCAAAAAAGAGAAGAAGGCGAAGGGCAAAGGCACGGGAGAGGCTCAGGCCGAGGGGACCGAGGAAAAGGGTTGAGGATAGCCGTCGACGCCCAAGGCGGGAAGGCGGGCCCCCGGCCCGTCCTGGACGCCGCGGTGCGCTCGGCGCGAGAGACGGGAGTGGAGTTCCTCCTCTGCGGTCCGGCCGATCCGCTGCGCCGGGCCCTGGACTCCATGGGGGTTTCTCCATCGGATACTGGTCTCCGGGTCATGGACGCCCCCGACGCGGTCGGCCTCGACGAGGACCCCTCGGAGGCGAGGGAGCGTCCGTTGAGCTCGGCCATGGTCGCGGCTCAGCAGGCGGCCGGCGGCGGCGCGGACGCCTTCCTCGCCACGGGCAATCCCGGGGCGGCGCTCGTGGCAAGTTTGTGGCATATGAAAAAGCTCAGCGGGGTGCTTCGCCCGGCCCTCGCCAGGACGGTCCGGACCTTGGCCGGCAGGGCGGTGCTCCTCGATTGTGGAGCGAGTCCGGAGTGTAAACCGTGGCATCTATTGCAGTTCGCGCTGATGGGCTGCGCGTACGCCAGAACGCTGGGGACGCCTGAACCGAGGGTCGGCCTGCTCTCCTCGGGAGCCCGATGGGGTCCCTGGAGCGAATCGACGCGGGAGACGCTGGCTCTCCTGAAGCATTCCGGGACGGAGTTCGTCGGCGTCGTGGACGGGGCCGCGTTCACCGCGGGAGGGGCCGACGTGGCCGTATGCGACGGGCTGGTGGGCGGCGCCTGCGCGGGAATCCTGGAGGGGGCGGCCGCGCTCTTCGCCGCGCGGACCGCCGCGGCGTCGCAGGGAAGGATGTTCCCGGGATTGCGCCGGCGCCTGCTCGATCCCATCCTGGGGACGGCGGCCGCGGACCTGCGTCCCGGGGGCGCTCCCCTCCTGGGCATGGACGGGGTCGTCGTGCTCTCGCGGGGGGATGAGGACGCTCAGGAGCTCATGGAAGGGATCCGGACCGCGGCTCTTCTGAGGGAGAGCGGGCTCAAGGATCGTATCCGGGAGACTATGCTGGAGGAGGTCGCATGAGACTCAAGGACAAAGTCGCAATCATCACCGGAGCCGCCCAGGGGATCGGACGAGCGGCCGCCGAACTTTTCCTTCGCGAAGGGGGCAAGGTCGTCCTCGTCGACTTGGACGAGGCCATGGTCCAGAAGGCGGCCGCCGAGGCCGCATCGGCCGCCGGGGGGGAGGCCCTCGGGCTGCGGGGGGACGTGGTGAAATACGCGGACTGCGACTCCGTCGTAAAGGGCGCGCTTGACAAATTCGGGAAAATTGATATATTGGTCAACAACGCCGGCATCACGAAGGACAATCTTCTGATGCGCATGTCCGAGGAGGAGTGGGACCTCGTGCAGGCGGTGAACCTGAAGGGCGCCTTCCTGTTCACGAAAGCGGTTTGTCGTCCCATGCTCAAAGCCCATGCCGGGCGCATCATCAACATCGCGTCCGTCGTGGGACAGGAAGGGAACATCGGGCAGGCCAATTATGCCGCGTCGAAAGGCGGACTCATCGCCTTCACCAAGGCCTGCGCCAAGGAGTTCGCTTCTCGCAACATCCTGGTCAACGCGATCGCGCCCGGCTTCATCCACACGCGGCTGACGGACGCGATCTCCGAGGAGGCCAAGAAGCGCATGACGGACCGCATCCTCTTGGGCCGCATGGGCGAACCGATGGATGTGGCGAAAGCGATCCTGTTCCTGGCGTCGGAGGACTCGTCGTATGTCACGGGGCAGGTGTTGGGCGTGAACGGCGGACTTTACGTGTAGGAATCGACCCGGACGCGGACCTCAGTCCGCGCCGACCAGGAGGCAGGATGGCTGACAACAACTACGAAGAACGGGTGAAGAAGATCATCGTAGAGCAATTGGGCGTGGACGCCGGCGAGGTTTCGCCGCAGGCCCACTTCGTCAACGACCTCGGCGCCGACTCGCTCGACACCGTCGAGCTGGTGATGGCACTCGAAGAGGAGTTCGACACCGAGATCCCTGACGAGCAGGCGGAGAAGATCCAGACCGTCGGGCAGGCCATCGACTACATCAAGGCCCACGCGAAGAAGTAGCTCCCCTCCGGACGGGATGGACGGTGCACCGCGAGGTCGAAGATCTCCTCGGCTACCGATTCCGGCGGCCGGAGCTGCTTCGAGAGGCCCTGACGCACAAGTCCCACGCCTTTGAAAAAGGCGCGGGGCGGCATAATGAGCGCCTGGAGTTCCTAGGCGACAGCATCCTCGCGGCGGCGGTGGCCCACCGTCTCTTCGAGGCCTACCCCGACGCGGACGAGGGCCGCCTTTCCAAGATGAAGGCGGCCCTCGTCTCTCGGGCGGCGCTGACGCGGTGGGCCTCGCGCCTGGGCCTGGGAAAGCATCTGTTCCTGGGGACCGGCGAGGAGTCGACGGGAGGCCGAGATCGGCCGAGCATCCTGGCCAACGCGCTTGAGTCCATCCTGGGGGCGGTGTATTTGGACGGGGGCTACCCGCAGGCCAAGGAGTTCATCGACCGTCTGCTTCTGGACGGTGAGCCGGAAGCGGAGGAGACGGACCATAAGAGCCGCTTGCAGGAGCTCGTCCAGAAGCGCTACAAGGTCCCGCCTGATTACCGCCTGCTCAAGACCACCGGCCCCGACCATGACAAGACTTTCGCGGTGAGGGTGCAGGTTGCGGGCCGGGTGCTCGGGTCGGGCAAGGGGAAGAGCAAGAAGGAGGCGGAACAGGCCGCCTCTCAGGACGCCCTGCGTTCGCTTTAAGGGGTTGTTGAGCACCGGAGGATCGAAATGGATTACGAGTTGACGGAGACCCAGGTTGAGATCGTCAATATCAGCCGGCAATTGGCCCAGAAGAAGATCAGGCCGGTGCGCGAGCACTACGACAAGACCGAGGAATTCCCCTGGCCCATCATCGAGGAGATGCGCAAGGCCGACCTTTTCAGCCTCTACCTGCCGGAGGAGTACGGCGGCATGGGGGGCGGCTGCTTCGATCTGGCCCTGGCCACCGAGGAACTCTCCAAGGCCTGCGCCGGGATCGCGCTCTCGCTGGGGACCTCCTCGCTCTGCGCCATCCCCATCCTGCTCTTCGCGAACGCCGAGCAGCGGGAGAAATTCCTTCCGGACCTCGCTTCCGGGGCGAAGATCGGCGCCTTCTGCATCACCGAGCCGAGCTCCGGTTCCGACGCGACGGCCATGAAAGCCACCGCGGTCCGGGACGGCGACCATTACGTGATCAACGGCGTGAAGAACTTCTGCTCGAGCGGCAAGGCCGCGGAGACCTACGTGGTCTTCTTCTCCACCAACCCCTCCCGCGGCGCGCGGGGGATAAGCGCCTTCATCGTGGAGAAAGGGACCCCGGGTTTCGAGTTCGGCAAGAAAGAGGAGAAGATGGGCATACGGGCGAACTGGACCTATGAGCTCGTCTTCAAGGACTGCCGGGTCCCCGCCGCGAACCTCCTCTACAAAGAAGGGTTCGGCCTCTTCGTAGCCCAAGGGACCTTCGACCTTTCCCGCCCCGGGATCGGCTCGCAGGCCTTGGGCATCGCGCAGGGTGCTCTCGACGAGACGCTCTCGTATGTGCGCCAGCGCAAGCAATTCGGGGCGCCGGTGGCCAGCTTCCAGGCCATCTCCCACATGCTGGCGGACTCGGCCACGCAGATCGAGGCCGGCCGCGCCCTGCTCTATGCCACGGCGCGAGCCATGGACAGGGAGCTCAAGCCCGCCATCGCGATGGCCATCAAGGACCGCATACCCGTCTACGACGCGATGAAGAAGCTCGATTCCAAGCGCTGGACGAAGGAGTCCGGCATGGTCAAGGTCTTCTGCTCGGACCTGGCCATGAAAGTGACCGTCGACTGCGTTCAGATGTGCGGCGGCATAGGCTACATGCGGGACTTCCCCGTGGAGAAGTACATGCGGGACGCGAAGATCACGCAGATCTACGAGGGGACCAACCAGATCCAGCGCAACGAGATATCCATGATGATGATCAAGGAGGCGGCTTCCAAGAAAGAAGCCGTCGCCGCTTAATGAATATCGTAGTGTGCATCAAACATACCCCGGCGTCCACGAGCGTCGCGGTCGACCCGGCCACCGGCCAGGTCAAGACCGAGGGATTGCCCTTCGGGATGAACCCCCTGGACGAATACGCCGTGGAGGAGGCTCTGCGGTCCAAGGAGAAGCTCCCCGGGTCCAAGGTCTTCGCGCTGAGCCTCGGCCCCGCCGGCGCCGAGGAGACCCTGCGCGCGGCGCTCGCCCTGGGCTGCGACGAGGGTATCCTCTTGACCGACCCCTCCTTCGCCAAGGGGGATTCCTATGGGACGGCTTATCTCCTCGCCCAGGGGATACGCAAGCTCGCCGCCGAGGCCCCGGTCGGGCTGATCTTCTGCGGCAAGCAGACCAATGACGGGGAGACGGGTTCGGTTGGCGGGCAGTTGGCCGCCTGGCTCCAGTGGCCCAGCGCCGCGTTCGTCAAGAAGATCGGCGAACTGAGCGAAAACGCCGTCGCCGTGGAAAGGGCCATGGAGGATGGGACCGACACGCTCAAGCTCGCTCTTCCGGGCGTGGTGTCCGTCACCAAGGAGATCAACGAGCCCCGCCTCCCTTCCCTAAAGGGCAAGATGGCCGCCAAGAAGGCCCAGGTGCGCAAGTGGGGGGCCGCGGACATCGCCGCGGACGCCGCGAACTACGGCGCCAACTCCCCGTGCGGGGTGCTCCGGACCTCGGCCGTCCCCTCGAGGGCGGGCGGGTCGGTCATCGGCGGAGCGACGGCCGAGGAGAAAGCCAGGAACCTGTTCATCAAACTCAAAGAGGCCAAATTCGTATGACCAATACCGGTATCTGGTGCGTCGGCGAACTGCGGGGCGGGAAGCTCCATCCCTCGGCTTATGAGCTTCTGAGCGCGGCCAAGAGCCTTTCGCAGGCCGGAGGGGGGGCTGTGACCCTGGTGGTGCTCGGCGCTCCCGGGACGGCTCAGGCCCTTGGAGAGGCCCTCGACCGCGGGGCGCAGAGGCTGCTCGTCCTGGAGAACCCGGCGTTCTCCCGTTTCCTCGACGACGCGTTCTCCTCCGCTCTGGCCGAGGCCGTGCGCAAGGAGAACCCCCGCGCGGTGCTCTTATCCGCCTCGGTGACCGGGAGGTCTCTGGGCCCGCGGCTGGCGGTGGAGTTGAAGGCCGGATTGGCTCCGGATATCACCGAGGTGTCGCTCGACACCGCCGGGAACCTGCTCGGCGTGCGCTCGGCCTACGCCGGGAACGTGACGGCCCAGGTCGCCGTCAAGAGCCCCATCGCGGTGGCCACGATCAGGCCCTTGGCCTTCCCCCAGTCGCCGGGAGGGGAGAAGAAGGCCGAGGTCTCCACGACGCAGGCGCCCGCGTCGGGAAAGACGGAGTTCGTGAGCTTTTCCCCGGAGGCCTCCAACGAGATCGACGTCGGCGCGGCCGAGAAGATCGTCTCGGGAGGCCGCGGGCTGGGCGACGCCCAGGGCTTCGAGCTCATCTACAAGCTCGCGGCCAAGCTGGGCGCGGCCGTGGGCGCGAGCCGGGCCGCGGTGGATTCCGGCTGGATTCCCTATAAACACCAGGTGGGTTTGACGGGACGCTCCGTGAGGCCCCGCCTCTATATCGCGTGCGGCATCTCCGGGCAGATCCAGCATCTGGCCGGAATGAAGTCCTCGGACGTCATCGTGGCCATCAACACCGATCCCGACTGTCCCATGATGAAGCTCTCGACTTACGCGGTGCAAGGGGACTATAAGAAGATCGTCGAGGCGCTGCTGAAGGAACTCGGCGGTTAGTGTTAGACGAACTGGGCTTGCGCTGCGCCCGGGCGGGCTCGGGAGCGGGGGACCTCCGAGCGGCTTTGCTGGGGGAAGCGCCGCGCTACGCCCCGGACCGGGAATTCGAC
>CAYHRV010000110.1:0-10412 GCA_964359165.1 uncultured Elusimicrobia bacterium | reverse complement strand
GGATCGTTCATCACCTCTATCACGCTCCGGCGGCCTTGTGAGTGCTGGCGAAGAGCCGGATATGGGAAAACCGTATGTCCGGTTCTGTGAGGGGGTGCGGATCGGAGGCTATGGTTGAATACTGAGGCACCGCCAACCGAAAGGGGCGGCAACGCGCTAGGTCAACCTACGGCAAACGATTCAGCGCTCTACTCGACCGAGCAAACAACTCCGATCATTTGGAAGAATTCCCCATATTTAATAAACTTTGTCGCTGGGAAGATGCCAATGGCCCGAACGCGGTTCACCCTCCTCATCGCCATCGCCGCGATGCTCGCCCTGCCGCTGCAGGCGCGCGCGGCCCAGATATACGTCAAGCCCTCGGGCGGCACGGCCTTGACCTTGACCGTGAACCTCACGGACACGGTGGGCTCGGTCAAGCAGAAAGTCGAGAGCCAGGCTTCCGTGCCTGCGGCGGCGCAGGAGCTGAGCTTCTCGGGGTCTACCCTCGATGACGCCAAGACCCTTTCCTTTTATAGTATCGCCCACCAGTCCACGCTGACCTTGGAATTTTCCTGGAAGGCGGACCTGGTCCTGGGGCACTCCACCTTCACCGTAAACACCGAAACCGGGGCTGCCGCGAACACGTTCTATCAGAATTATGTTGACCGGATGGGCAGCTTCTCCTTCGGGCCGCCGATGCCGCTTCCCGGGCCCCGGGGAATCTTCGTAGATACTACCGGCGCCGCCTGGGTGGCCGATTCCGGGCGCCATCGCGTGCTGCGGTTCAGCCCTCCCTTCACGAACGGCATGAACGCGGACCTCGTCCTGGGACAAAAGGACTTTACCTCCTTTCAGACGAGCGTGCAGAGCTCCGGCACGCTCAACAGTCCGGCCGCGGTCGCGGTGGATTCCGGGAGCCGCGTCTGGGTCGCGGACTCAAACAACCACCGCATCCTTCGGTTCAGCCCTCCGTTTACGAACGGGATGGGGGCGGACCTGGTGCTGGGCCAGGCGGACTTCACCTCCACTCAGTTCAACCGGGGCGGCGGGTATAATTCAGTCCAGGCCAATGGCTTCAGCGGTCCTCAGGGAGTTTCGATTGATCCACAGGGCCGCGTCTGGGTAGCGGATACGTATACCCGGCGAGCGGTCCGCTACAGCCCGCCTTTCTCCAACGGGATGAATCCCGACTTGGTCCTCGGCCAGCCGTCGCTGACAGCGGGAACCCCCGCGACCTGCACCAGCAGCGGCGCCAACTCGGCGAACTTCGGCTGCGCGAATGGGATCACCGTGGATTCCTCGAGTGCTGTCTGGGTGGCGGATTCATTCTACAGGCGCGTTGTCCGTTTCAGCCCTCCCCTTTCCAACGGGCAGGCCGCGGACCTGGTTCTCGGGCAGGCGGATTTCACGACCATCCAATATTCTATCTCCGAGAACGTCCTGGGTGGACCCAAATCGGTCTCAGTGGACAAAGGCGGAAACGCATGGGTCGTGGACCATGCCTCCAACAGGGTCGTTCGCTTTTCAGCCCCGCTTTCCTCGGGCGCGAAGGCAGGCCTGGTGCTGGGGCAAAGAGCCTTTGACCAGTCGCTCTTCGTCAGGCCTCCGACCGCGGCCACGTTTTTGAGTCCCGCCGGCGTATTCGTGGACGACAACGGCGCGGTCTGGCTCGTTGACACCGAGAACTACCGGGTGCTCCGCTTCGGCGCTTCCTCGGTGCCGCCGGTGCCGAGCCTGTCGGCGGCCGCGCTGGGAATCTCTTCTATCTCCTGGACCTGGACCTCGGTCCCGGGAGCGACAAGCTACAATTTCCATCCATCCACGGGCGGAGCGGCCATCTTGGCCTCGACCACCAGCTTGACGCAGACCGCCCTGACCCCGAACACGCTCTACGGCGCGCAGGTCTCGGCCGGCAGCCAGGGAGCGTTGTCGAGCCAGGCCACTGCCTACACCTTGGCCGCCGCGCCCACAGGCTCCTCGTTTCTCGCAGTTTTCTCCTCCTCCGTTGCCCTGCAATGGTCGGCCAACGGCAATCCGGCCGGGACCGCCTTTCGCCTCGAGGCTTCCACCGCTCCGGATTTCTCCGGCGCCTTGGTTTCAAGCGACACGCTCAACGCCTCGGCCTTCGCCTCCGCGCTTTCAGCGGACACCACCTATTACCTCCGGGTAGGCGCGGCCAACGGCGCCGGAGTCAAGACCGCCTTCGACGCGGCCAAGGCCACCTCGACTCTCACGGCCGCGATTGCCGGCGCCCAGGTCGCGGCGGCGGTGGGCGGAAGCATCGTCGTCAATTGGGCGGCGCTTGGGGCGGCCCAGGGCTACCTCCTGCAGGCTTCCACCTCCGCTGATTTCACGGGGGTGCTATTCTCTTCGTTCACGGCGGACTCGAGCCTGAGCACCTTGACGGTCTCGGGCCTGTCCGTGGGCTCGACCTACTACCTGCGCGTGGGCGGGGTCAACTGGAACAGCGTGGCCAACCTGGTTTTCGTGTCCAGCGTCACGATCGAGTCCATGCCGGCTCCGCAGTATCCTGCGGACGGGTCCATCGTCAGCGCGGCGATGCCGTTGCTGGCTTGGACCGGAACGGGCGGGCCGTTCCGCCTGCAACTGGCCTCGGACGCCTCCTTCACGAGCGTCATCGCCGACTCGAGCACGGCCAACGCCTTCTACCCCTCGACCAATACGCTCACGCACGGCACGCGGTATTGGTGGCGCGTGGGATTTACGGCAGTCCCAAACGCATGGTCCTCGGCCGCGAGCTTTACCGTAGACCTCGCCCCGCCGGTTCTCTCCGGGGCGCAGGTTGCCGACGCCAATTCAGGGTCGTGGATTAACCTTCCGACCAGTGTCGCGCTGACTTCGAGCGTGGTGTCGGCGCGCCTGACGGTGCAAGACGCCGGCGCGGCCGGACTCCTCGCGACCACGGGAACCGTGGCGGGTTTGGTCGGCCACTGGCACCTTGACGAGGGCACGGGCTCGGCGATCATGGACGCGTCGGACTCAGGGCTCGCGGGCACGGTCCAGGGCTCCGCCTGGACGGCCGGGATGCGGGGCTCGGCCTTGAGCTTCACCGGAGCTCCCTCCACCGTCACGGCCGGCGTGCCGACGACCGCGGTGGACAACTGGACCCTGTCGGCCTGGATCTACCCCGCGAGCCTCAACCAGGAGGGCTTCGCCGTCGCCAACGGCGACGACGACGGGACTCCCGGGGATGGCGGCGGCTACAGCTTCGGAGTCGCCAACGGCGGCGGCGGGGCGGGCGGCAAGCTGACCGGCATATACTCCTTCGTCAGCTACCTCGACAGCGGCTACACCTTCCCGGCGGCCAACGCCTGGTACCACGTGGCCATGGTCCGTTCCGGCGGAACGCTCCGCTGGTACGTCAACGGCCGGCAGTTGCCGGCCACCTCGGCTCTGACGCCGATCGCGCCGACCGGGAAGCTCTGGATCGGCTCGTTGAAGGGCATCCGCTTCTTCAACGGCAGGGTGGACGAGGTCCGGGCCTACAGCCGGGGGCTCGGCGCCGCGGAAGTCGCGGCCGCCTACCAGTCGGACACCCTGGCCGCCCACCGGCGCTCGGCGGCCTACAACGTGGCCTACTCGACCAATGCCGGAGCCACCTGGAGCTTCGTCTCCACGCAAAGCGTGACGCTCGGGGGCGTCAACGGCGCGACGAGCGCCCAGACCCTCCAGGTCTCGAGCCTGACCTTGGTCTCCTCGACCGGCCCCGGGGCCGCAACCAACCAGATCGCCTTCACGGTCTCGGACTTCGTCGGCAACGTGTCCACCGCCGTGTTCACGGTGCAGGTCACGACCACCCTGGCGCCCATAGGCACGGCCCTAGTGCCGGTGGCGACCGGGACCGCGGGCCTCACCTGGGGAGCCAATGGAAACGGCCCGGATACGCTCTACCGGATGGAGGTGTCCACGGCCTCGGACTTCTCCGGCACGGTATCGAGCAGCCAGACTTACCTGACCACGGCCACGGTCTCCGGGCTGACCCCCAACGCCACCTACTACCTGCGGGTGCAGGCCTTGGGCCTGGTGGCCACGCGTTTCGACGTCACGGTCGCCACCGTCACCTTGGCGGCAGTGCCAGCGGGTCCGGCGGCATCCGGGGTGACTTCCGCCCAGGCCGGCCTGAGCTGGGCAACGGCAGGCAACTCGGAGGGAACCGAGTACTCCATGCAGCTTTCCACGGCCTCGGACTTCTCCGGGACCGTGTCGAGCAGCCGGACAGCGCTCACGACCGCGACGGTTTCTGGCCTGTCGCCCAGCACCACCTATTACCTGCGCGTGAAGGCCTTGGGCCGCGCCGGCTCAGACAGCGCCTATGCGGCCACGGTGACGACCACTACGCTGCCGGCTGCGCCGGCCGGTCCAGTGGTCTCGACCGCGGCCGAGACCTCATTAGCCGTAACCTGGGGATCGGCCGGAAATCCCTCCGGCACGCTCTACCGCCTCGACGCCTCCACGGCCTCGAACTTCACGGGCACGGTGACGAGCAGCCAGACCGCGCTCACGACCGCCACGGTCTCGGGCCTGACGGCGAACACGACTTACTACGCCCGGGCGCTGGCGATCGGGACCAACGGGTCGGTGTCGGACTATACCGCGACTTTGGCGACCGCGACCTTGGCCGCGGCACCTGCCTCGGCGGCGCCGGCCCCCGTGACCGCGTCGCAGGCGACCGCCAACTGGGGAGCCAACGGCAACCCGGACGGCACCCTGTACTCGGCTCAAATCGACTCGAGCTCGGGCTTCTCCGCGCCTGTTTCGAGCGCCACCCGCAACGTTTCCGCGACCTTTTCCGGGCTGACCGGCAACACCACTTATTTCCTGCGCGTGCGGGCCGTCAACCACTCAGGCATCCCCTCGGCCTACACCCAATTGCCGTCTACGACCACCCTCCCGGCTGCCCCGGGCAGCCTGGCCTACACGCCGGGGACCTATCAGCTTCAGGCCAACTGGACCGCGGGCAACAACGCTGCAGGCCCGAGCTTCACTGCCATCCTTTCCACGGGGGCGAACCCGGCCACGAACGGCTTCTCGGGCAATGCCAGCTCGACCACGAAAAACACGTACGCGGTGTTCACCGGGCTGGCTCCGAGCACCACCTACTACGTGGACGTGTACACGATCGGGCTCCACGGCGAGGCGAGCGCCGCCTCCTCCCTGGGCCTGACGCAGACCGCGCCTGGGCCGCCCTTGCCGCCCGTGGGACTGGGCATCACGAGCGTGGGCACGGGCACCGTCACCGGCGCCTGGGGCGCCTCAATCGGCGCTCAGTTCTACTTCCTGGCAGCCTCGACCTCGAGCGCCTTGCCTCCGTACCCCTCGGTCTCCTCGGCCGCGACGACCGGCGCCGCGGCCACGGCTGGCGGGCTCATCTCCAATACCACCTACTTCTGCTCGGCCACGGCCTGCAACTCGGTCTCCTGCTCCACCTATACCCCCTTGGGCTCGACCATCACCCTGGCCGCTGCCCCGGCCGCTCTCGATCCAACGGTCGCGGCCACCCAGATCACGCTCAACTGGGGGGCTTCCGGCAACCTCGCGGGCACGCCGTATCTGGTACAGCTCGACACGGACCCCGCCTTCGGCTCCTCGATCTCAAGCGCCACGCTCGCGCTTTCCGCGATCTTCACGGGCCTGAGCTCCGACACGACCTATTACTCGCGGGCGCGGGCCGCCAATGCCGCCGGGATCAACACTGCGTTCACGGTGCTATCCGCCACCGTCACCTTGCCGTTTGCGCCCTCCGCAGCGGCCTTGAGCGGGGTCACGACCGGCCAGGTCCAGGCCAATTGGGAAGCCAACGGCAACGCGGCCGGGATACGATACACCGCCGTCCTCTCCACCGGAGCCTTGCCCAACTCTTTTTCGGGGAACCTCACGTCTTCAACCCTCGACACCTCGGCGCTGTTCGCGGGCCTAGGGGCCAACGCCACGGTCTACGCCATGGTGAGGGCGGAAAACCGCGCCGGGTCTCCAAGCGCTTTCACGGCCCTGGGATCCACGCCGACCTTGGCCGAGGCGCCCACTGCCTCGGCGACGAATCCGGTTTTCGCCTCGTCCTTCACCGCGAATTGGGGGACGGCCGGAAACCCCGCCGGCACGCTCTACGTGGCGGAGGCCGGCCTCGACGCGGCGTTCGGCTCCCTGGGGGCCTCCAGCGCCACGCGCAGCGCTTCAGCCGGCTTCACGGGCTTGACCGCCAACACTACATGGTATGTCCGGGTGCGGGCCTTCAACCACGCGGGTATCCCGACGGCCTACTCGGCTAATGTATCCACCCTGACTTACGCCGCGGCGCCGACGGCCGGACCGTTCGCGTCCTCCTCCACCGCCGTCGGCGCCTCCTGGCTGGCCAACGGAAACGCGGACGGCACCGTATACACGGTTATCCTCTCCACCGGAACGTCCCCTTCCTCCAACGGCTTCTCCGGCGATGTGAGCTCCACCACGCTCAATCTCTTCGCGGTGTTCTCCGCGCTGGCGCCCAGCACGGTGTACTACCTGGAGGTCAAGGCAGTAGGGCGGCGCGGCGAGTCCACGGCCTTCATAGCGCTGGGCGCGGCCCAGACAGCGCCCGGGCCGCCGCCCGCGCCAGGGGCCGGCGAGGGCATCACGGCCGTGGGCGACCGAAACTTGACCGCGGCCTGGAGCCCAGTGGCCGGGGCACAGCAATACCAGCTTGTGGCTTCGACCTCGAGTGCCAATCCGCCGGATCCTGGGGCGACCTTCCAAATCGCCTCCTCGACCAGCGATACGGCTTCGGGTTTGACGCCCAACACGAGCTACTATGCCTTTGTCGCGGCCTGCAATTCGCTGGGCTGCTCGAGCTACGTCTCGCTGGGCTCGACCGTGACCCTGGCCGGCTTGCCCTCGCAGCTTCAGCCCGCCCCCAGCACCGCTGCCGTCACTGCCTTTTGGGGCCCCAACGGCAATCCGGCGGGCACCCAGTTCTCGGTCGAGCTGTCCACGGATCCGGCGTTCTCGCCGGCCGCCTCCTCGGCCACTGTCGGCGCCCAGGCCGCTTTCACGGCCCTCACTCCCAACACGACGTATTATTCGAGGATCCGGGCCGTGAGCTACAACGGCGTCTTCACCGCCTACAAGTCCCTGCCCGAGGCGGTCACGCTCGCCGCGGTCCCAGCCACCGGCGCGGTCAGCGGGGTGACGACGAGCGCCCTACAGAGCAACTGGGGCGCCGGCGGCAACCCTTCAGGCACGCGCTACCTGCGCGTTGCCTCCACCGGCGCCTCGCCGGGCTCCAACGGCTTTACGGGCAACGTGTCCTCGCGCACCACCGGCCTGACGGCTTCGTCATCGGGACTCACGCCCAACACGAGCTACTGGATCGAGGTCCAAGCGATCAACCATGATGACCGCGGCACGGATTTCGCCGATCTAGGCTCCACGCTCACCTATGCCGCGGCCCCTGCGGCGCTTGGCGCCGTGGCGCAGTCGAGCCTAACACTCACGACGCAGTGGTCCGCGTCCGGCAATCCCTCGGACACGCTCTACGAGGCCCATCTCTCGACCGACGCCGCCTTCTCGGCCCTTGCCGCCTCGTCGAGCCTGACAGGCACGCAGGCCTTGTTCCAGGGCCTGGCCGCCTCGACGACCTACTATTTCCGCGTCCGCGCCGTAGACCGGGCCGGCAGGGCCACCTCTTTCGCCGTGGCCGGCGCCACCCAGACCGCCCCCACCAAGCCGGGGTCTCCCATCCTGGCGGGATTCGCCGCATCGAGCACCACCATCCGCTGGACATGGACGAACGTCGGCTCGGCCTCCTCGGGATTTACGCTCTACACGGACACCGGCGCCGTGGTGGCCGCCCTCGGCGGCTCGGTCACGGATTACCTGGAGGCCGGCCTGTCCACCGGCACCCGCTACTCGCGCTATTTGCGCGCCGTCAACGAGAGCGGCCCGGCCGAGTCCAGCACCATCACCGTGGCCACGCCCCACTTGACCTCCTTCGTGACCGGCGTGGCGTCCGGGACCTTGACGGGTACCAACGGGAAGACCCAGTTGGACTTCCCCAACAACAATCTGGCCTTGGACACGCGCTGGCTCGTGTCCGAGACCCCGGCGACCACGCCCTTGACGGACGCCGCCCCGGCGCTCATCACCGCGGCGAACACGGCGAAGCCGTCGGGGCTTCGAGGGGCGGAGAGCTCCGTGACCGAGTTTCTCGTGGTCGTGGGCGGAGTCCGCTACACCGCGAACTTCGCCTCTGCCCTCACCGTCCGCGTGCCTTATCCGGACGCCGACTCGAACGATCTTGTGGACGGCTCCGCGCCTGCGGTGCGCGCCGAGACCCTCAAGCTCTACGTCCTCAACGAGGCCTCGAGAAATTGGGATGAGGTGCCGGGCTCCACGGTGGACAAGGTCAATAAAGTAGTCACCGCGCAGGTATCCCATCTTTCCATTTTCACGGCCTTCGGCGTGAGCGCGGCCTCCGACCTCTCCAAGGCGCGGGTCTACCCCAATCCCTACCGGCCCAACGGGGGCAACCCGGACTTCGGACAGGCCTTCGCGGCCGGCAACCTGAACTCCGGCATCATCTTCGACCAGTTGACGGACGAGGTGGCGATCCGCATCTATACGGTCAGCGGCCGCCTGGTCGCCGAGATGAAGACCGCGAAGTCCTCGGGCAAGCTCCAGTGGGACGCCCGCAACACCGCGGGCGAAGACGTGGCCTCGGGCGGCTATGTGGCCCTCATCGAAAGCCCATCGGTCGAAAAGACCGTGCGTAAGATACTGATTCTGAGATGACCAAACGACCGCTGTTTCCCGCCTCGCTTGCCTGGATATCGCTTGCCGCGGCTTTCATTGCTCCGGCCCAGGCCAGGGCCGCGGCTGGAGCCGATCCCCTTGAGTTTCTGTTCCTGGACTCGGCAGGGCGGCCGGCGGCCCTGGGCGGGGCATACTCCGCACTCGCGGAGGATGCCGCCGCCTTGTCCTACAACCCGGCGGGCCTGGCCCGGGTGCGCCGCAGCGAGGCGGTGTTCATGCACCACCGGCATTTCGAGGGGATATTCCAGGATATCCTCCACATCGCCTCACCGGTGGGCTGGGGACTCGGGCTCAATTATTTGAACTTCGGAGACATCGACCGCACGAGCCTCAGCCTTCCCGACGGCGGCCTTGGAAGGGCGGCGTCCTACGACCTGGCCTTGAGCGGCGGTTACGGTTGGCGCGTGAGCGAGGACCTGGCTCTCGGAGCTGCGGCGAAGTACCTGCGCGAGTCCGTGGACGTAGTCAGGGCGCATGGGGTCGCCTTCGACCTGGGAGCCCAGTACCGCGCGCCGTTTCTGCCGGGGCTGACCCTGGCGGCCGTGGCTCGGCATCTGGGCCCGCGGATCAAGTACGAGGTTGCCAAGCACAATCTGCCGACGACCTTCAGCGCCGGGGCGGCCTACGCCGCGCCCATCCTCGGCCAGGACAGCGCACTGACCCTGGAACTCTCGAAGCCGCGCAACGACGATCTGCTGGTCGCGGCCGGGGTGGAGACCCGGGTTTCGGCCCTGGCCCTGCGCATCGGCTACTCGGCCCGAAACGAGGCGGGGCTCGGCATCACGGCGGGTTTCGGTCTGGATCTGCGGTCCGTTAGCCTCGACTACGCCATCGTGCCTTACGGCGGTCTTGGGTATTCCCACCGGATCAGCACCACTATCCGCTGGGGGGCCGTTTCCGCCGGCACTCCTGCCTCGGCGCCCGCCAAGCGACTCGATTAAAGGGCAAACCTCTCTCCAGCGAACTAGCGCGCCAGGGCCTTGCGGATCATGGTCTCGCGGGCCTCGATGGACTCGCCCCCCGGGCTCGGGGGCAGGACTCAAGAATGCGATCCAACCGGCTGATTAGGCCGACTATCCCACGGCACGGCATAGTCGTTCTCGGAAAGCCGGGTGATCTTCTCGACCGGGGCGATGACCAAACCTTTCTCAATGCGCAATTTGGGATAGGTCTTGCGCAGCGCCGTCAGTCCCGTGGTGTCGGTCCTAGCGGGACGGCTCTTGGCTTTCGCTTCGACGGGATAGAACCTGCCGTCCCGCTCCAGGAGAAGGTCCACTTCCGCCCCGCCATGGGTCCGCCAATGGTAGAGGTTGGGCCGCGGCGAAAGCAGGGAGCACATCTTGCGTATTTCAGCGACCACCGCCGTTTCAAAGAGGGCTCCGCATAAAGGATGGCCCGCCATGGCCTGAGGCGAGGAGAGCGCCTGGGCCGCGCAGGCGACGCCGGTGTCGGCGAGGTAGCCCTTGGGCTTGCCGCTGACGCGCTTGACCGCGTTGCCGGAATAGGGCGGCACCTCGTGCCACTGGAACGTGGCTCTCAAGATACCCAGCCACCGGCGGGACGTTTCCGGCGATAAACCCCTTAGCCGACCTCCACGACGCCATCGACGCGCCCGCGGGCGAGGA
>CAYHRV010000109.1:4895-10549 GCA_964359165.1 uncultured Elusimicrobia bacterium | reverse complement strand
TCGGATTTTAACCGGACAGCTGTGGTTCCGGAACGGATACTACATCCCTGGCACCAAGAACGGAGAGTCAGCCACCAGGGAATTGCCTGCGGAATCGCCGTATCGGCAGGCCCGTAGGCCTACCCACATAATCCCGTCATGAGCCACATTTTTCCGGTCGATGCGCCCCGCCGGTGTTGGAAGAATAGAAACTCGCCAATTCGCGACAAACGCTTCACGTTTGTCGCGAATTAGGCACTCAAGGCAGGAATACGGCGGAGGATTTTACGGTGGCCAGGAAGGGCTCGGGGTATAGGCCGATGAGGAACACGGCCACCGCGGCCAGGGTGAGGCCCGAGTAGATGAACACGCCCATCTCCACGGGCTTCTCCGTGCGCGCGGGCAGGAAGAACATGTGGTAGGCGATGTTCATGTAATAAACGACGGAGATCACGCTGTTGAGCACGGCGGCGACCGCGAGGGTGTAGAACCCCCCCTTGACCGCGGCGGCGAAGAGGGAGAATTTCCCGATAAAGCCGGCCAAGGGCGGGATGCCGGCCAGGGAGAGGAGGAAGGCGGCCATGAGCAGCGAGAGGCCCAGCGAGCGGCGGGAAAGCCCGTCGTAGGCCTCGAGTTCGTAGCCGTCCTCGTTGCCCACGAGGATCGCCACGGCGAAAGCGCCGAGGTTCATGAAGAGATAGACGAGGGAATAGAGCAGGACGCCTTCGCGCCCGAGCTCGTCGGCGGTCACGAAGCCGATGAGGATGTAGCCCGCCTGCGCGATGGAGGAATAGGCCAGCAGGCGCTTGACGTTGGTCTGGCGCAGGGCGGTCAGGTTCCCGACCGTCATGGTGAGGATGGCGAGGAAGGTGAACACCCCCGTGAGTTCCAGGGCCGGGTGCGGGATGAGCCGGGTGAAGACGCGCAGGAGCATGGCCAAGCCGGCGACCTTGGGCGCGATGGAAAGGAGAGTCGTGATCGGAGTCGGGGCCCCCTCGTAGGCGTCGGGGACCCAGTAATGGAAGGGCGCCATGGAGACTTTGAACCCGAAGCCGGCGAGCAGGGCCAGACACCCGAAGAGGAACATGCTCGAGGATGCGTAGGTGAGTTGGGGGACGGGGGTGAGGAGCTGAGTGGTCCCGGTGGCGCCGTAGACGAGGGAGAGCCCGAAGACCATGACCGCCGAGGAGAAGGCTCCGAAGATGAAATATTTCAAGGCTCCCTCGATCGAACGAGCCTCCCGGCGTTCGAAGCCGACCAGGATGAAGGAGGAGATGGACACCAGCTCCAGGGAGAGGAAGATCAGGAGCAAGTCGGTCGCCGAGACGAGGAGCATCATCCCCACGGCGGAGAACAGGATGAGCGCGCAGTAGCTTCCCAGATGGGCGTCCGAGGGCCTGCGATAATCCAAGGACAGGAAAAGAACCAGTATGACGGTGGAGAGCACCAGGACCTTGAAGAAAAGGCTCAGGGGGTCCACGACCCAGAGAGCGCCTACCCCTTGGTACACCCTCGGGTCCGAGTAGGCCAGCCCGAGCATACCCAGACCCACGGCCGCGGAAAAAAGGGCCAGGTGAAAGAGCACTTTCCCGTGCCGGGGAGGGATCCAAAGGTCGGCGAGCATCAGGAGCAACCCGAAACAAGCCAGCCCGATCTCCGGATAGAGGAGGCTGATTCCTGTCACCGTACCATCCTGAACAGATCCGGGAACAGCTTCGCCATGGCGGTCACCGTCGGGTCCATGAGGTCCAGGGCCCATCTCGGCCAGACCCCCAGGGCGATGGTCAGGATGCTCAGCGGGACCACGGCGACCAGTTCCCGGGCGTCCATGTCCGGCAGGTCGGCCCATTTTTGATTGAGCGGTCCGAGGAACACCCTCTGGATCATGCGCAGGAAGAAAGCCGCGGTGACCAGGATGCCCGAGACGGAGAGGATGGTGTACATCTTCCACGCCGGGAAGGCTCCCAGGAAGCAGAGGAATTCGGAGATGAAACCGGCCAGCCCGGGCAGGCCCAGGGAAGCGAAGCAGGTCAACGACATCAGGCCCGCGTAGACGGGCAAGCGCGCGGCCAGGCCGCCGAAGGCGCCGATGTCGCGGGTATGAGCCCTGTCATAGATGACGCCGACCAGGAGGAAGAGGGCCCCGGTGATGAGCCCGTGCGTGATCATCTGCAGGACCGCTCCATTGAAGCCGGTCGCCGACACCGCGCAGAGGCCCAGAAGGCAGTAGCCCATGTGGTTGATGGAGGAGTAGGCTACCATCTTCTTCATGTCCGTCTGGGCCATGGCGCAGAGCGCCCCATAGATGATGTTGATGAAGGCGATGATGGCCAGGAAGGGGAGGAACCATTCGAAGCCCTGTGGAAGCACCGCATAGCCCACCCGCAGCAGGCCGTAGGTCCCCATCTTGAGCAGGACTCCGGCCAGGATCACGCTGACCCCGGTCGGGGCTTCCACATGCGCCAGCGGGAGCCAGGTATGGAAGGGGAAGGCCGGGACCTTGATGGCGAAGCCGAGATAGAAGGCGAGGAATACCAGGATCTGGAAGTCCCGGTCCCAGGCCACCTGGGAGCGCATGAGTTCGATGATGTCGAAGGTGTGAGGCGTCGAGGCGAAATAGAGCGCCAGGATGCCCAGGAGCATGAACACGCTGCCGAAGAGGGTGAAGAGGAAGAACTTGATGGCGGCGAACTCCTTCTTCGGACCGCCCCAGATGCCGATGAGGAAGTACATCGGGACCAAGGTCACCTCCCAGAAGAGGTAGAAGAGGAAGAGGTCGAGGGCCGCGAAGACCCCGATCATGCCGACCTCGAGCAGGAGGAACCAGAAATAGAACTCCTTGACGCGCTCCTTGATATTCATGGAGTAGATCGCGGCCAGCATGGAGAGGAGCGTGGTCAGGAGGATGAGGGGATAGGAGAGCCCGTCGGCCCCCATGGAGTAGTGGATGTTGAAGGTCGGGATCCAGGAGACCTTTTCGACGAACTGCATCGGCATCGGGTCCACCCCGACGAAACCCGGATCGAACCCGAAGAGGCCGTAGACCGAGGCCAGGAAGGAGAGCGCGGCCGCCCCGATGGCCACGACATGGACGGTCCGGGTCCTGTCCTTGGGCACGAAGAGCAGCGCCAAGGCCCCGATCAGGGGCAGAAAAGTGATCCAGCTCAATATTCCCATGGTTCAGGCTCCTTTGCCGACGGACCCCCCGCGGGGGTCCGTCTCCGTCCGGGGGGCATTGCTCGACAGACCCCCCGCGGGGGTCTGTCTCCGTTCGGGGGGCATTCTTTTCATTCGTTCTTACCTCGTAAAAATGTACGTCGAGAACAGGCAGACGGCCAGCGCGGCGTAGAGCAGGTATTCCTGGGCTTGGCCGCGCACCATGCGGCTGAGCCCCCAACCCGCGTCCTGCGTCACCGTCCCCACTCCATCCACGGCCCCGTCGATGAAGAAATTGTCGAAGAAGTTCTGGACCTCCGCCAGGGCGCGGGTCACGACGGCCCAGCCGTCGACGAAGAGGCCGTCGATAACGACGGCGTCGAACCAGTAGAGGCCCGCGGCCAGGGCATCGGCGGCCCGCACCAGGAGCAGGAAGAAGCGGTCGAAGCCGTAGCGGTCTTCCAGGAGGGCATGGACCAAGGAGAGGCGTTTTTTTACCTCGTCGGCCAGGGTGAAATCGTTGGTCCCATAGAGGCGGTAGGAGAGGCCGAGGCCCCCCGCGAAGACCCCGAGCGCGGCCCAACCGAGCCAGCTCGGGGCGTGGTGTTCCATGCCGGAATGCGGCAGTTCGAAATGAACGAGGGAGGCGAAGAGGTCCTCGTGCTCGAGCGCCCAGCCCGAGACCACCGAGAGGAAGGCCAGCAGGAAGAGCGGGCCGGTCATCACGAGCGGGGATTCGTGGGCATGCTCCCAGGAATGGTGGTCGCGCGAGGAGCCGGAGAAGGTCAGGAAGACGAGGCGGAACATGTAGAACGCCGTCATCCCGGCGGTGGCCAGGGCGATGGCCCACATGAGCGGGCTATGCGCGTAGACGTCGTGCAGGATGGCCTCCTTGGAGTACCACCCGGAGAGGAAGGGGAAGCCGGCGATGGCCAGGGTGGCGACGAGCATGGTGACGAAGGTCGCCGGCATCTGCTTGGAGAGGCCCCCCATGCGGCGCATGTCGTTGGTATGCACCGCGTGGATGACCGAGCCCGCGCCGAGGAAGAGCAGGGCTTTGAAGAACGCGTGCGTGGTGAGATGGAACAGGCCCGAGGTGTAGCCTCCCACGCCCAGTCCCAGCATCATGTAGCCGAGTTGGCTGACCGTGGAGAAAGCCAGCACCCTCTTGATGTCGTTGGCGCTCAGGGCCATGGTGGCGGCCAGGAAAGCGGTGATGAGGCCGGTCCACGCGACCACCTCCATGGCGGCGGGCGCCGCGACATAGATGAAATAAGTCCGGGCGACCAGGAAGACGCCCGCGGCCACCATCGTGGCCGCGTGGATCAGGGCCGACACGGGAGTGGGGCCCTCCATGGCGTCGGGCAGCCAGATGAAGAGCGGCACCTGAGCGGACTTGCCGGCCGCGCCGATGAGGATCAGGATGCCCGCGGCCGTGGCCGCGGCCAGGGGGACGGTGCCGATCTCGACGTGGTGGGCCAGCATCTGGAGGTCGAAGGTGCCGGCGTAGGCGAAGAGGAGGAGGAGCCCGACATAGAGCCCGCAGTCGCCCAGCTTGGTGGTGATGAACGCCTTCTTGCTGGCGTAGGCGGGGCCGTCTTTCTCAAACCAGAACCCTATGAGCAGGTAGGAGGAGACTCCCACCAGCTCCCAGCAGGCGAACACCACGAGCAGGTTCGAGGAGACGACCAGACCCAGCATGCTGGCGGTGAAGAAGGAGAGGTAGGCGTAATACCGCTTGAACCTCGGATCCCCGTGCATGTAGCCCAGGGAGTATATCTGGACGAGCAGGCTCACCAGGGTCACCACGACCAGCATGAAGGCCGCCGGTCCGTCGATGAGGACTCCGAGGGTGATCTCCACCCCGCCGACCTGGAACCACGGCAGGGTGTGGTAATAGGGGAAGACGACGCGTCCGAGCACCGCCTGGAGCAAAATGACCGAGGATTGGAGGAAGCACCAGCCCATGGCCGCGATGCCGAGATAGGGCAGGGCGCTCTTATCCGAGTTGTCCCTGCTGAGGAAAAGGATGGCCACGGAAGCCAGGAGCGGGATCAGCGGGATCCAGTGGACGTTTTCTAGCATATGCCAGCGCACCCCCTGCGGGGGTGTGCTTCCGTTCGGGGGGACCGTCGCCGTGTTCCAAGGAAATTCCTTATACTGTCCATATCAACCTTTCAGGAGATTCACATCCTCCGCGTAGACGGTGTTCTGGCTCCGATAGACGGCGAGTACCAGGGCGAGCCCCACCACCGCTTCCGCGGCCGCCACCGTGATGATGAAGAGGGTGACGGCGTTGCCGGCCACGCCCGCGGGATGAAGGAAGCGGTTGAATGCGGCCAGGTTTATGTTGGCCGCGTTGAACATGAGCTCCACGCCCATGAGGATGCCGATGATGTTGCGCCGCGTCAGGGCTCCGAAGAGCCCGATCAAGAAGAGGATCGCGCTCAGCGCGAGGTAATGAGCAAGGCTCATATCAGCATCCTCCCTGCGGGTGGACCCAGCGTCCTCCCCGCGGG
>CAYHRV010000109.1:0-4795 GCA_964359165.1 uncultured Elusimicrobia bacterium | reverse complement strand
GTGAAGAGCACCGCGCCCATGAGAGCGGCGATCAGGACCAGGGAGACGAGCTCGAAAGGGACCGCGAAGTTCCCGGAGAAGAGCCTCCCCAGAGCGGCGGTCGAAGGGCTCGGGGAGGACGCGGCCAAGTCCGAGCCGTGGGCAGAGATGTAATGCCACATGCCCCAGAAAGCGGCCGAGCAGACGAGTATCCCGGCGAGCCACTGGTCGTTGACTTGCCGCAGGCGCAGCTCTGAAGAGCGGCCCGAGAGCAGGACGACGAAGAGGAAAAGGACCGCGACCCCCCCCACGTAGATGAGGAGCTGTGCGGCGAAGAGGAAATCGGCCCCGAGCGTGGCGAATATCCCGGCGACGGCGCTCAGGCAGAGCCCCAGGAAAAGGGCGCAATGGAGGGAATTGCGCAGGAGCACCGTTCCCAAGGCCGAGAGGACGGCCACGGATGCGAAGGAATAGAATGCGATGGCTTCCATTTAACGCCGTGCCTGGACGGTCTGGATGGATATCTGGCCTTCCGGCCTGCGGAACTCCTTGGACCGCCGATCGAACCAGCTCCCGATGAAATCGAAGCCTTCCTTCCAGCAGCGGACCATCTCGTCGCGAACCGAGAAGGTGAGCTCGTAATCCAGGGAATGCCAGACCGACTTGGGCTTGGTCGGGCAGGCCTCCTCGCAGAGGCGGCAGAAATTGCACTTGCCGAAGTCGATGGAATACCACTCGACCTTGGCGACCTTCTTGCCCGTCTCGTTCTTCGCGTTCTCCAGGGCGATGCAGGAGGACGGGCAGGCCTTCACGCAGAGGTTGCAGGCGATGCAGGTCTTGGCGTCGAAGAGGAGGGCGCCCCGGAAGATGGGATAAGGGACCAGTTTCTCCGTCGGGTATTGGACGGTGATCGCGGGCTTGAAGAGGGTGAGCAGGGTGATGCGCATCCCCTTGGCGGTGTTGAGCGCGATGGACCCGACTTCCTTGAAATATTCGATGATCATGTCAGCGTCCCCCCCACGGGGGGATGCTTCCGTTCGGGGGGCCGTATTTCCGTGTCATCAGGGCGTTCCTCATCAGAATAATAGATACATCCCCGCGAACGCGATGTTGGCGAAGCTCCAGGGGAGCAGGAATTTCCAGTTAAGGTCCATGAGCCTGTCGATCCGGAACCGGGGGAAAGTCCAGCGGAACCAGAAGAAGACGAAGACCATGAATAGGGTCTTGGAGAGGAACCAAGCCCAACTCGGGATGAACTGGAGGAAGGGCAAGGGCGCCGAGCCTCCCCCCAGGAAGAAGGCGGACGCGAGGAGGCAGGCCAGGAACATGGTGGCGTATTCCGCGAGGAAGAACAGCGAGAATTTGATCCCGGAATACTCGGTATGGAATCCGCCCACCAATTCCGATTCCGCTTCCGGGATGTCGAAGGGCGTCCGGTTCGTCTCGGCGACGGAGGCGATGAGGAAGATGAGGAAGCCCAACTGGCCCACGACCGGATAAAAGACGAACCAGCGCGGGATGAAGCCGAGCCAATAGTCCTGCTGGGCGGCGGCGATCCGGGCGATGTTCAGGGACCCGGCCAGCATGATCACCGGGACGATGGAAAAGGCGCGGGGCAGTTCGTAGCTGACCAGCTGGGCCGTGGAACGCAGGCCGCCCAGAAGGGAATACTTGTTGCCGGAGCCCCACCCCGCCATCAGGATGCCGAGGACGGACACCCCACCCACCGCGAAGACGTAGAGGGCGCCCACGTCGAGATCGGCGGCCGAGAGGTCCTTGCCGAAGGAGACCGGGGCGAAGGCCAGCACCGCGGGCACGACGACCACGGCGGGAGCCAGGCGGTGCACCCAATCGTCGGCATGGTAGGGGACTATGCTTTCCTTGAGGAGGAGCTTTATCCCGTCGGCTACGGTCTGCAGCCAGCCGTGGAACCCTCCCGTATACATGGGCCCGAAACGGGACTTCATGTGCGCCGAGATCTTGCGCTCCCACCAGACCAGGACGATGGGAGCCAGGAGGATGACCCCGAGCACCGCGCCGACCTTCAGGAGCATCCACAGCCCCACCGCGGCCTCCGGCGGCAGGCCCTGCCCGGCGAAAACCCGGCCGAGCAGCCCGAAGAGGCGCTGGCCCCACGGCGCGATCTCCCCGATCCCCGAGGAAACCGCCGCGCCGCCGAGCGTCAGTCCCACCAGCCAATAGGCCCCCTGCCGGTAGCGCGGCAAGGCCCACGGGTCGGCCCACACCTCGGTGGGCCAATAGCGGGTATCCTTTAACAGGCGTCCGTTCGCCTCGTTGAAGACCGGCTCCGGAAAGACGAACTTCGGCGGGGGCGCTTTCTTGGGAGCGGCCGCAACTGCGGGGGCGGGGACGGCCCCAGCCGCGGGGAGGGGCCCTGCGGCGGGGAGTTCCGGCTTAGGAGACCCACCCTGCGGCACGGGTTCGCTCCCGCTCACCGGTCGACCTCGCCCAGCACGATGTCGACGGAACCCAGGAGGGCGATGACGTCGGCGACCTTCTGCCCCACGAGGATCTCCTGCAGGATCGCGAGATTGATGAAACTGGGAGCGCGCACGTGCAGACGGAAAGGGGCGACGGCCCCGTCCGATACGAGGTAGATGCCCAAGTCTCCGCGCGCGCCCTCCACGTGGGCGTAGGACTCCCCGGGCGGAGGCTTGGGGACCTTGGCCACGCCCTTGCCCTGGATGTCCCCCTCCGGCAGCCCGTCCAAGGCGGCCTCGATGATCTTGACCGACTGGCCCATCTCCCGCACGCGGCAATAATAGCGGTCCCAGCACGACCCCGTCTCCCCGACAGGGACCTCGAAGGGGTATTTCTCATACCCGCAATAGGGCTCGAATCTCCGCGCGTCGTAGGAGACTCCGGAGCCGCGGAGGTTCGGTCCGGAGAGGCCCCAGGCCACAGCCAAGTCCCCCGGGATGATCCCCACGGTCTTCGTCCTGTCGAGGAAGATCGGATTGAAGGAGAGCAGTTCGTCGTATTCCCCGAGCCGGGGCTTGAAATACGCCAGGAACTCCCGCGCCTTCGCGGCCCAATCCTTGTCGATGTCCCGCATCACCCCGCCCAACCGGATGTAGTTGTAGGTCAGGCGGGCGCCGCAAAGCTTCTCGAAGAGGTCGAGGATCATCTCGCGTTCGCGGAACGCGTACAGAAAGGGGGTGAAGGCCCCGATGTCGATGCCGTAGGTCCCGAGGAAGAGGAGGTGGCTCGCGATGCGGTTGAACTCGCACATGACCACGCGCAGGGCGTCGGCGCGGGGGGGAGCCTGGACCCCCATCAGCTTCTCGGCCGCGAGACAGAAGACCAGGTTGTTGGTCATGGCGGAGACGTAGTCCCACCGGTCGGTGAGGACGACGCAGTGGTGATAGCCCCGCACCTCGGCGAGCTTCTCCGTGCCGCGATGGAGATAGCCGATGTCGGGCTCGGCCCGCACGATGACTTCTCCCTCGAGCGTGAGGCCGATGCGCAGGACGCCGTGCTTGCTCGGGTGCTGCGGCCCGAGGTTGATGAACATCTGGTCGGTCTTGAGGCTCGAGTGCGCGGGGGCGGGGAGGTGGGCGCTCATGGGGTCAATCGAAGCGGTCCTTGACGTGGACATAGTCCTTGCGCAGCGGATGGCCCGCGATGAACTCCGGCGTCAGGATCTTCTTGAGATTGGGATGGCCCTCAAAATGGATTCCGTAGAGGTCGAATATCTCCCGCTCCTGCCAGTCCGCGGCCGCAAAGAGCGGGACCAGGCTGGGAGCCTTGGGTTCGCCGCGGGGGATCTCGACGCGCAGGAAGACCTTCAGACGCTCGCCGAGGTTGCTCAGGCAATAGACCAGCTCGAAACTCTCGCGGTACTTGACCGCGGGGTTGGCGCCCGGGGGGTCGGACTGGGGAGTGGCTCCCTCCGGGAGGAAGACGTTGGGGTTGCCCTCATATACGAACCCCTTGGGGTCGATCGGTCCCTTCCAATCCACGGCCGTGACCATGTCCAGGTAGGAGAATCCGAGGGAATCTTTAAGGAACGAAACGACGACCCGGAGGTCCTGGGAGCCGACCTGGAGAGTGGAATACTCCTTGACCGCGGCCGCGGCCCGATCCACCCCGGGGAACGCCGCCGCCACCTTGGCGATGACCTCCTCGGGCGTCACGCGGACCTTCCGGAGGAGAACGGCTCGCGCCCGGTCAGGTCGCGGCTCCCCCTGTCCTGCTGGGAGGTCGCTCCGGCCGTGGAGGAGAGCTTCATCCTCTCGATCTTCTCCTGGAGCTTGATGAGGGCGTATTGGAGCGACTCGGGCCGGGGAGGACACCCGGCGATGTAGACGTCGACGGGGATGATCTTATCGACGCCCTTGACCACCGAATAGGAATCCCAATAAGGCCCGCCGCAGTTGGCGCAGGAGCCCATGGAGATGACGAAGCGGGGCTCCGGCATCTGATGATAGATCTCGAGGATGGGCTCGGCCATCTTCTTGCAGACCGTCCCGGCCACGATCATTACGTCGGCCTGCCGGGGGCTCGCGCGCGGGATGACGCCCATGCGGTCGAAGTCGAAGCGCGCGGCGTAGGAGCCCATCATCTCGATCGCGCAGCAGGCCAGGCCGAAGGTCATCGGCCACAGCGACTGCTTGCGGCCCAGGTCGATGAGCGCGTCGGCGGTGGTGAGGATCAGGTCGCCGCCCGGCATCCCCTTGGTGATTCCCGGCAGCTTCTCGAGGATCATGCCCATTTCAAAACTCCCAGTTCAGAGCGCCTTTGCGCCACGCGAAGGCGAGGCCGAGGAAGATGACCGCCAGGAACACGCCCATCT
>CAYHRV010000108.1:0-10789 GCA_964359165.1 uncultured Elusimicrobia bacterium | reverse complement strand
CCCCCCCCCCCCACCCGGCCCCAGGCCGGGATGATGTGGACGGCTACAACAGGGAGAGGAATTCTTCGACGGCCAGGTCGGCCCCCTTAAGGATGTGATGTAGGGTGCCGGTTTTTAGGACCTTGTGGCGCGGGATGATAACCAGGTTTCTGCCGTCTGTCATCGAGATGTGTTTGCCTTCCCGCAATATCCAGAAACCGCGTCTACGAAGAGCGCGGACGACACGGTCATGGGAGATTTGGGGGAGCTTGCTCACACGGCGACTTCAACGAATCGTTTGCCTTTGTGTTTCTTGAGGTCTTTTAGGCTCAGAAGGTAGGTGCGGATCGCATCCTTGATGTTGTCTAAAGCCTCTTCCTTGGTTTCGCCCTGGGAAACACAGCCCTTCAGGACCGGGCACCAGACGACATAGCCGCCGGCCTCTTTATCGGGCTCGATGATCACGGGATAGTTCATTGTGGCCTCGATTCTAGTGTAACAGATGGCTTGTTTTTCTTCAATGGTAAAAAAGGACCGGAAAGCCGCTGAATCGCCCCTCGGGACGATTCGGCGGCTTTCCGGGATGAGAGTGGAGGTGCGGAGGGGATTCGAACCCCTGAATACGAGTTTTGCAGACTCGCCCCTTAGACCGCTTGGGTACCGCACCAATGGTCGGTATTGTATAGCTTTTTCGTAGTTGGGGGCAACCTCCGGAACATGGGTTTCAGGCAATTATCGACCGGTTTGGAGACCGGTTTGGACGGAAAGGGGGTGACCACTTTGGGTAAAGGACTCGTCCCGTGAGTCCTCATCCCCTGCAGGGGCCTGAGGCCCTACAGTCTCGCAGGGACGGTGAAATTGTCCTGACTGTCGCCATCCTCTAAAAAGAGAAGACCCCGTGGCGCCACGGGGTCTTCCAGCTATTTCGTTTCTATTATTTTGTCTTGGTCTTCGGAATTGGTTTCGGTTCTTCGTTTCTTGTTCTTTGGGCTTGTTGTTCTCTTTGTCTTGGTCTTTTGTTCCGTCCTCACGACTTTGCAGCCTTCACGATGGCGAGGACGAGCGCCAACGCTACTAGGATGCTGATGTTTTCCATCAGGCACCTCCTTCGATGCGGACTTGGGGGCACCCCATGCTGATCAGCCCCTCTATTTTAGCAATTTTTCCACTACCGGGAGGGCCTTGTAGAGCAGGCTTACATCGACAAGTCGGGCGATGCCCGGTACGCAGTGGGGCAGAGACCTGTCATTAAAGCGCTGGAAGTGAGGCGGCTTGCCGACCTCGTGGCTCGGCTCGGTGCTGGACTAAAGATGAACTCCTGACGCCCGGAAGCGCCGGTTTCGTCGGAACGTCTACGACTATGTTACGCCCGCTTGCGGGGCACGCTTCGGATTTCCGGGTTTCATGATATCGTCCCCGTCATCGCCCCGGGAGCGACTCATCCAAGAGCCTCCTCCAGCCCTTTGCCGGCGTGGCGATCGCGTAGTGCTCGACGAAGGCCGGCGCGTCCTCGTCGGGGAGGCCGCGTTCGACCTCGACGTAGTCGATCCTGTGGACGTTGAAATCCCAGTGCGCGGCGGGTTTTGGCGGGTTCTTTCGGTGCGAGGCCCGGAGTTCGCTCACCGATAGCCGCGTCAGGCCGATCAGTATCTCCTTGAGCGGCTGATTCCAGGCTTCGTAGATGTTGACCGGCACCGTCGCACCCCTCAGGGGATCGGATCGAACGCGGCCGAGGGGTCGGCATACTATGGGTCCCCGACTGGATAAATGCAAGGGCGCGCTCGGGAGGGGCTGGGAACTTGGTGGGACCAAGAGCAGCCGTCCTCGATAAGTGATAGCCAGGACCGCATGATGCCGCCCGTCATAGCGCCCTCCCCGGCGGCTTATGGTAGAATCCGCGCCTCAAGCCGTCCTTCTCCCTGGAGGTGGTCTTGCCGGCTCTCGAACAGCCCAAAGTCATCCTGGCCGATGACATTCCCGCCATCCGGCGGACCCTGGCTCAGTTCCTCATACGCGCAGGCTGGAAAGTCACCTTGGCCGCCCACGGCGGCGAGGTCATCGCCCTGGCCCGGGCCGAGGCTCCGGACCTTTTCATCCTGGACTGGTGCATGGGGCCCGAGGTTTCCGGGATAGACGCGCTCAAGGCTCTCAAGGCCGACCCCGCCACCCGGGACATCCCCGTGCTCATCTATTCGGGCCTTCGCCGGGGCCGGGAGGATGAGTTGATCGCCTTGCAGAACGGGGCCTCCCTGTTCCTTGACGTCGTGGAGATCGGCGCTCCGGTGGATGGTGAGGCTCCCATCGTTCGTTACGCCGAGATGCTGCTGGGCCGCGAACTGCCAAGAATCAACCTGACCGTGGTCATCGAAGACGATCTTGAACAGCAGGATTTCGTCAAAGCCTGTCTGGAGGCCCGGGGCGTGCCCTCGCTCTACGCCTCCTCGGCCAAGGCCGGTCTGGAGCTGGTACGCGGCAGGAGACCGGACCTCGTGCTCCTGGACATCGGCCTGCGTTCCGAGTTGGACGGCTGCGCGCTGTTGAAAATCTTCAAGCAGGAGAAAGCGTCCAGGGACGCCGCGGTCTTCGTCATGACCGCGCAGCCGGACCACAACAAGGCCCTGCGGAACATGGCGCTGGCGGCGGGAGCCGACGGGTTCCTGGAGAAGCCGTTCAGCGAGACCCAGCTTCTGCTCCAATTCGGCCGGCTTGCGGCCTCCAGGCTGAGGACCCGTTTCGGCAACGGCAATGGCAACGGCCATCCTCACATCTTGGAGCGGGGAGGCATCCGGGTGGATGTTGATGCCCGGCGGGTGTGGGTGGGGGGACGCCTTCTGGATACGCTGGGCCCCAAGCGGTTCGACCTCCTCTGCCTGCTCCTGAGCCGTGAAGGCGTTCTGGACAACAAGACGATACTGGGCCGTGTCTGGAGAAATCCGGGAGCGGACGCCAAGGTATTGGGCATGACCGTGCACCGCCTGCGCGAGGACATCGGGGACGCCGAGGGCCTGCGGATAGTGACCATCCCCGGCGGCTATCGGTTCGTCGAGTAGTCCTTCTCCTATGGCCAGGCCGGTCTAGTAGGCGGCTTGTTGCCGGGTGTTGCCGCCGCGACAAGTGGGGCGGGTTCGGGAGGAGGCGCGGGATTAGCTCGTCGAGAAACGGCCTTTTCCTCGTCGATAAAACCGCTCCAAAAGGGTCTTGCAGGTGTTGCCATCTGTGGTTGACAGATTCGGGTTCCGGGGTTATAACCAACAAGGGCGTATACGGGCTTCGGCGCGGGGTGTGATCCGGGCGGCGCCGGTCGTTGACCAAGATTCCGACGCATAGGAGCCGGCTTGATCGCGCCGAGACAGGCCCGGACGCTTGCGTGTTGGCGTTTCCCCTCAATGGTGCGCCGCTTATTGGTGGCGGCGCTCCTGTTCCCCATATTCCTATCCGCGCCCCCCGATTCAGCCGCTGAGGAAGTCGGCTATATCCACGGCACTCTCACCAACGAAGGCGGCTTTTCGCCCGAGATTTGGGCGGGCGTGTTCGCCTCCACCGAGAACGGACGAGGCGATTCCCGGATGTTCGAGTCCTTCAGCGCCTCGGGAACCACCCTGGAATTCGCTTTCATCCTGCCCGCTCCGGCGACATACACTTTCTATGGTTATGCCGACACGGCTCTCAATATTCCGGGTCTTGTCGGCGTGTACGCGGACTGGGCGGAAGTATCTCTGATTCCGGGGACCACGGTCTATGGGATAAACTTCGCCGTGGCCAGGGACAGCATCGCGCCCTCCCTGGACATCACATCGCTCCAGACCGGCTCCACGCTGAGCGCGCTGGACGCCCTATCCGGGACCGCGGCCGACAACATGGGCGTGGCCGCGGTGGAACTCGCGCTTGAGGACCCGGCCTCGGGCTCATGGTGGGACCCCGCCTACTGGGACTCGGAACTGCAACTCTCGGGGACATGGTCCTCGATGACAACGGCGCCGTTCTTCAGCTTTGTCTTCGCCGAATTCAGCGGCCCGCCGAACCGGCCGGCCTGGACAGTCCCCATGGCGAATTTCGCGAACCCCGCATCCAGGCTGGTTCCGGGCCGAAGCTACCGTTTGTATGCCCGCGCTCAAGATACCACCAATATCCCCCAGACCCAGCCCGCGAGCGTGGAGTTCTCCTGGGGCTGCCCCATCGATGCCCTGCCCCCCGGCCCCCCTCAACAGATATTCGGCCAGACGCTTGGGACTTCTTCCATAGCCTGGACCTGGGCCGCTGTGTCGAGCGCGACAGAGTACTCGGCGTATGCGCTGGATTACAACCTGCCGCCCGAGCAATGGCCGCTTCTTTCCTCGGGTCCCGCCGCCGCCTTTGCTCAGTCCGGGCTTTGGCCCAACGCGCCCCAAAGGCTCTGCGTGGCTTCCTCCAACGCCTGCGGGGAGGGGGAACGGTTCTGCGGCGATCCGGTTTTCACCCTGCCCGCGGCCCCCGGCGTGCCCGAGGCCGTGGAGGTCAGCTCACATCATATTTCCTGGGGTTGGGAACCAAACGGCAACGACGCCGATGCCAACGGCAATCTGTATGTGACCTACCGGTTGGAGTTGTCCACCGATGGTTTCAACTCCATCGTCTCTACGAGCAATTGGGGCGACGTATCCGGCCTTGAGCCCAACACGACCTACTCCGCGCGCGTGCGCGCCCTCGGCGAGGCGCAGATATACGGCGAATACTCCCCAGTGGGTTCTGCCAGGACCCTGCTCGCCGCGCCGCAGGCGCCCAGCAACCTGGCCGCCGTATTGGACCTGATGCAGGTCCAACTCTCCTGGGAGCCTGCGGTATCGGGTGTGCCGGCCGTAAGTTACAACCTTTACCGCGGCAGGACGGTGGTGGACTTTATCCAAGAGGGAATCACCGCCCTATCCTATACAGACCAGCTCTACGACTCAGGTTCCTATTTCTACGAGGTGCGAGCCGTCAACGCGGACGGGGTCAAGAGCCTTGCCTCCAACCGCGCGAACGTGGGCCTCGACATCCTGCCGCCGCAGACCGTCACCGATTTGCGCGCCTCGGCCGTGCGCCTCAACGACGGGCAGTTGGACCTGACCTGGACCGCCCCGGCCGACGATCTCGGCGGCGCAGCCGCCTACATCCTCAAAACCTCGACCGCTCCGATCAAGACCGAGGCCGACTTCGACCGGGCGCTTGCCATCGAAACTCTTGTTCCCAAGGCCCCGGGCTCGGCGGAGCTTCTTACCGTCCAAATCAGCTCCACGCAGAGCTCCTGGTTCTCCATCAAATCCCGGGACGCGGCCGGAAACCTCTCCTACCCCGACCTTGGAAACCAGTTCATAACGAACGCGGCCGGCGCGACCTCGCTTGCCGGAGGCTATGGCGGGTTCACCTTCGATCCGGTCGCGCCGGCCATCCTCTCCCTGGACCCGGCCCCGGGCTTTATCTATTCACGGCCCAAGCTGGTGCGTGCCTCGCTTCAAGACGACATCGAGCTTGTCCGGGCCGATTTCCAGGTGGACGGTTCCTCCGCGGGCAGCGTCCTTTATCCCACCTGGATTATCCATCCCACGCGCGCGGACTTTCCCTACCTTTTCGACATCAGCCGCCTTGCGGACGGGACCCACACCCTGCGCGTCGAGGCCCGCGACACCGCGGGCAATGTGGGCGCGCTGGATGTCCCGTTGGCCGTGAGCTATGTCCCGCCCGCGCCGCCCCGCATCACCACGCCGCCGGACGGCCAGGGTCTGAACTCCGCGAGGTTCTACATGTCCGGTACCGCGGAGCCCGGGACCACGGTGCAGGTCATGGCCGATGGCCTGGACATGGCCTCCACCACGGTACGCGATGCCGGCTATTGGTCCGACTTGATGGAGCTTCCCCGCGAGGGAGATATAGCCCTGAGCGCCGTGGCCTTCGACTTTCGGGGCCATAGCGCGACCTCGACGCCGGTCTATGTGTATTTTTCCAGCTCTCCGCCCGCCGCTCCGGTCCAGCTTACCGTGACCGCCGGGCCCAACGGTTTGGCCCGGCTCGCATGGCTGCCCGGGGACTTTCGCGCGACCTCCTATAATGTATACCACTCTACCTTCCCGGAAGGTCTGCCCGCGGGCGGCACCCCGCTCTACACCAGCTTCTCCGTGGGGCAAACCAGGAACACTTCCTTTGAGCATAACCCCTGGCCGGAGGGCCTGCACTATTACGCGGTCACGGCCGTTGACCGCGCACTGACCCAGAGCGGCCTATCCGAGACCGCCTACATCCTGAGCGACAAAACCCCGCCCACGGCCTCCATTTCCCTGGCCACGGCCTCGGCTCCGTTAGGGCCGGGTTCCTACGCGCTGAACTTGGCCCCAAGCGAAATGCTATCCCTGCCGCCGCTTCTCACCCTGACGCCCTCCGGCGGCCAGCCGGTGGCCTTGGCCCTGGAAGCCGTCAGCGCCCTGCTCTGGCGGGCCACGCTCACGGTCACCGCGGATATGGGTTTTGGGCCCGCGGCCATCGCCTTCGAGGGCCGGGACCTGGCAGGCAACGCGGGCCGCGCGATCAGCTCCGGCGCGATCTTGGAGCTCGACACGCTCGGACCCGTGGGCGCCCTCACGCTGAGCCGCCCCTCCCCCGTGGGGCCCGCGCTACTGGGCGAGCCTCGGCCGCTCGGCCTGACCCTTTCGCTCGATGAGCCCGCCGCCTCGACGCCCTCCTTATCCGTCGTGCCCTTCGGCCGGTCTCAGATCCCCGTATCCCTGTCCGCGGCCGGAGCCCTGGACGGCAGGACTTGGACCGGCGAGCTTGCCATCACCACGGCCACGGGCGAGGGGCAGGCCGGTTTCCTTTATTCGGCCCAGGACCGGCTGGGCAATGTCTCGGGCGTTCTTTCCGGCGGGGCCACTCCCTATTTCATCATCGACACAGCCGCGCCCGGCAAACCCCTGGTGCTTCGGGCCAATCCGGCCCCCGGGGGGAGCGTGGCGCTCTCTTGGAGCAGTCCAAGCGAGTTTCCGGCCCTATACCGCGTCTACCGCGACAGCGCCGCATTGCCGGGCTTTATCACCCCGGGGGCGGGGGGAGCGGGCGCCTTCATGGACACGGTTTTGGACGGCCAACGTACCTATGAGACCACCGCCCTGGACGCGGCCGGCAACGAGGGCCTTCGCTCGGACCGCGCGCTTGCCCTCGCGGATTCCGTTCCGCCGCCCGCGCCGACTGGTCTTTCAGCCTCCTTGGACGCCTTCGGGCAGATACGCCTGGACTGGCAGGGCGGCGGCGCCGCGGCGTTTCGGCTCTACCGCTCGACAAATCCGATATCAGCCTTGGCCGGCATCGCTCCCAGGACCGCGGCCTCGCCCTTCCTCGACTCGCCCGACTTGGACGGGACCTTCCATTATGTCGTGACCGCCCTGGACGCCGCAGGCAACGAGAGCCCCCTCTCCAACGAGGCGAGCGTGCTCTACGACAAGGCCGCACCGCGCATCCGCATAAGCGGCGTCAACGACGCCGCTTATTATCGCTCTTCCGTTTTTCCGGTGTTCTCCGCTTTGGACGCCAATATAGACCCGCAGAGCGTGCGCGCCCTTCTGGACGGGGCGCCCTTTGTCTCGGGCTCCACGGTCTCGGCCGAGGGTATTCATACCCTCTCGGTCACGGCCGCCGACCTTGAGGACCACGCCTCGACCGCGAGCATCCGCTTTACTTTGGACAGGATCGCGCCCGCCTTCATGGTAACCGGCGCGGTGGAAGGCCAAATATTGACCGGTTCGGCCACCCTCCACATCAACGTCATCGAGCTCAATCCGGATACTTCCTCCTTCCTGCTGGTCAACCACACCCTGGGCTCGACGATTTCCTATAGGCCGGGGGATGGGATACTGCGAAATGGCTTCTACACGCTCCTTGCGGAATCGAGCGACAAGGCGGGCAACGCGG
Source organism: uncultured Elusimicrobia bacterium (assembly GCA_964359165.1). Lineage (GTDB taxonomy): Bacteria > Elusimicrobiota > Elusimicrobia > UBA1565 > UBA1565 > CAYHRV01. Next base: position 2,896 of record CAYHRV010000108.1, on the reverse strand, counting down.
CCCAGGCCGGGCTCTCCTTCCGGCTGGACTCGGAGCCCGTCGCCCCGCCGGGTCTTGCGGCGCGGTTGGAGGGGGGCTCCGCGCGGCTCTCCTGGCAAAAGCCCGAACCCGAGGTGGTGAGCTACCGGGTCTACCGCGACAACGCCCCATTATTGACCGTTTTGGATACGGACGCGGTGGACATGGGCTATACGGCTGGAAGCGGGCACGTCTACGAGGTGTCGGCCATAAACGGGAAGGGCCAGGAAGGGTTTAGGGCCAGGGTCACGATACCCGCTGTATCGTTCGATCTGGCGCCCGTGACGCTCACGCGCGGGTTCTTCGACACCATGAGGCTCCTGGTCAGAAACAACACGGGCGCGAATCTGACCATGGGACCCGCGGTGCTGGAACTTTCGGCCGTTACAAGCGTGATTCCGGCCACCGCGCCCGTTTTGGCCGGCCAAGTCGGCCCCTTGGAAGGGGTCATCGCCACGCCTCCAGAACTGCCCGCTCAGGTCACGCTCAAGGTGAGGCTCGCCTTGCCCACGGACGCGGGTTCCTCGGCTTCGCTTATCCAGAGCTTTCAGGTGCAGGTGCAGGACCCAAAGGAGCCAATCCTGGAGGTTTTCCCGGACGCTTTGGTTCCGGGCACCGAGAGCCCGGTGCGGGTGCGGCTCTACAACCGGGGCTCGGCCGCGATGGACGTTATCACGGCGCAGGTGTTGAACTCGACCTACGTGGCGGTAAACGACGTGCAGGTGCGCCTGCTCACGCCCGATGGCACGCTGTTCGCCTCGGGCGGCCTGAAGCAGACCGGCAGCGGGACGAGCGCGGCCTTCAGCCAGGGCAGGCAAGTTTTCTTCGTGAGCGTGCCGCCCGGTTCCAGTATGTTGTTCGATCCCGTGCGCGTTCTAGTGCCCGATACCGCGCTCGCCTCCCTGAAAGTCGAGGCGTCGGTGAGCACGCCGAGCTATAGCCTGCCTTACAACAGTCTTTTGGGAAGCCGGGGTTTCGCCGGTGCCTCCGCGCAGGCCGTGGTGCGAAACATCCCCTACCGCGCCACGGCGGAGCCGGAGCGGGCATTCTACGATCAGGGCTCCTCGGTGGTGATGCGGGGCATCGCCTACGACGCGGCGGGTTCCACGGTCTCCGACGTGCGGGTCTTGGCGCACGTGCTCAAGGACGGTTTTGACCGCCACCAGAGCGCGGTGACGGACTCAAGCGGGGCCTATTCGGCCGTTTTCTTCCCCTCGCCCAACGAGGCCGGCGTCTATTCGGTGTTCGCCTCGCACCCGGAGATCGTCGCCCACGCGGCCGAGTCCTCCTTCACCATCGTGGGCTTCCGCTTCCAGTATACGGACTTCACGGCGCAAGTATCGCAGAACAGCACCTATACCTTCTTCGTTGAGCTGACTAATACGGGCGCCACGGCCTTGGAGGGGCTGTCCTTCAGCACGGGCTCGGCCGGAGGTTTTGGCGTCGCGCTGATGCTCGATCGGGCCGCTTTGCCCTCGCGGCTTGAGGCCGGGGCGAGCGCGCGTCTGCCGGTCTCGGTGCTAAGCGCCGCTCTCGCGCCCGAGGGGACGCACTCGCTCCATGTCGCCGCGGCCGAGTCCCACGGCTTTACGCGGACCCTGCCTATCGCCGTGGTCGTGCACCCGGCGCAGGTGATCGCCCAGGCTTCGCCCCAGCAGTTTCGCCTGGGCCTTGCCGGGGGCGAGGCGCGCGCGCAGAGCATCACGCTTGAGAACAAGGGTTTCGACGTTTGGCGGGATGTGAGCTTGACGGCTCCGGCATCGAGCTGGGTGCGGCTCCAAGGTCTTTCCGAGCTCGGGGACATCCCGCCGGGCGGCAACGCGGCGTTCACCTTGATTTTCGAGCCTTCCGCGAGCCTGCCCAACCAGAGCTACGAGCTCAACCCGCTGATACAGGTGCTCTCTTCAAACGCCCCGGCCTTGACCATAGGGGCGCTGGTAGCGGTGACCTCCTCACGCATGGGCGAATTGCTTTTTAGCGTGATCAACGCGGACAAGCCGCGAAACGCGCAAGGCCAGGGCTCTGGGATAGCTGGGGCTCTAGTGACGCTGACCAGTCTTGAAGTGCAGGGCCTGAGCTTCAGCGAGGCCGCTGATTTCAACGGTGTGGCCAGGTTTACGGCCGTGCCATCCGGCAATTACCTCTGGCGGGCCGAGAAGAAGGGCTTTCAGACGGTATCGGGCAGCGCGGTGATCGAGCCGGGCCTCTTGGGCGAGGTAGAGGCCCTTTTGCCCACCGCCGTGGTCACCTACGAGTGGTCCGTGACGCCGACTACGATAGTGGACCGCTACGACATCAAGCTGAACCTGACGTTTAGGACCGACGTGCCGGCGCCCGTCCTGATCATGGACCCCCCGGCCATCAATCTGGCGATGGAGGGGGGCCAGACGGCCTACGCGCAGTACACGATAACGAACAGGGGGGTGGTTTCGGCGTTCAACGTGAGGATCAAGGCCGGGGGTGACGCGGCGATGAAGCTGGAGGCTCCCTTCACGAACATACCCGAGATCAAGGCGGGGCAGAGCGTGGTGGTGCCCTTGAAGGTGAGCCTCTTGTCGGCGTCATGCCATTCGGGCGGCGCGGGCCACAAGTACAGCTACCCGTGCTTGGCGGGGACGAATACGGAGGCGAGCGGTCCGGACGTGATCGTGACGGCGGGGAGCCGGATCCTGCAGTTCAAGCCCGAGGACTTCACGGGGAGCTGCCGGCTGATGGACGCGGGGTTCAACCTGCGCTCGGCGCGCGTGCACCCGTGGATGGACAAGGGGCTGGTGTTCGCGGGGGGCAAGCGGCAGGTGGCGGCAATCGATCCGGACACGACGCAGCAGGTCGCGGTGTATCCGCTTCCCGAGGGCAAGAAGCCCAAGGGCGGGGTGAA
>CAYHRV010000107.1:0-10901 GCA_964359165.1 uncultured Elusimicrobia bacterium | reverse complement strand
GCCGCTGTTGCCCACGATGCCCACGGGCCTGCCGTAGAGGCGCGAGAAGCCGCAGGTGAGCGTCACGCCGTAGTTCTTCTTGAAGGGCTGGAAGCGGCTCCCGTCCACGAGGCGGGCGATGACCTCGCGCACGTCGCCGGGCCTGCGCAGGTCGCGGTGAACGACCCCGTAGAGCTCCGCGGCCGGGTAGAGCGGCTCCTCGGCTCCGGAGGGTTCGCGATAGAGGGGCGCGTTGAGGCAGGCGACGATGGCGCGCGTCTGGGCGAGGGCGGCCTCGTCGTCGTCGGCCAGGTGGTCCACCACCCCGGAGACGCGGCTGTGCATCTCGCCGCCCCCGAGCTCCTCGGGGGTGGATTCCTCGCCGGTGGCTGCCTTGACCAAGGGGGGTCCGCCCAGATAGATGGTCCCCGTGCCGCGGACGATGACGCATTCATCGGACATAGCCGGGACATAGGCGCCCCCGGCGGTGCACATCCCCATCACCACCGAGATCTGCCCGATGCCCGAGGCCGAGAGCACGGCCTGGTTGTAGAAGATGCGTCCGAAGTGCTCCTTGTCCGGGAACACCTCGGCCTGCTTGGGGAGGAACACCCCGCCCGAGTCGACGAGGTAGACGCAGGGAAGATGGTTCTCCAGCGCGATCTCCTGCGCCCGAAGATGCTTGCGGATGGTCTCGGGGTAGTAGGTCCCGCCCTTGACCGTGGCGTCGTTGGAGACGAGCACGCACATGCGCCCGCTCACCACGCCGATGCCCGTCACGATGCCCGCGGAGGGCACCTCGTCGCCGTACATGCCGTAGGCGGCCATGGCCGAGAGCTCCAGGAAATAGGAGCCCTCGTCGATGAGGCGCTCGATGCGCTCGCGCGCGGTGAGCTTCCCCCGTTTGCGGTGCAATTCCACGGCTTTCTCCGGCCCGCCGCGCCGGATGCGTTCGAGATTCTCACGGAGCTCCCCGACGAGCTTGGAGTTGTGGCGGACGTTCTCGGCGTAGTCGGCGCTCTCCCGGGCCGGACGCGACTCTATGACCGGGATCTCCGCGAAGAAAGGGTCGGCCTCGGTGGTCATGGCGCAATATTACAATATAACTGGAGCGGCCCGGCGGGACCTCGGGCCTACTCCCTCCTGGGCCCTTTACCCGTATTGGACAGGCCCATGGGCCTTAGCGCCGGGAGCTTGCCGGGGCTTTAATAACGATATGCAGACATTCAAGCGCCTCTTTACCCTGATCCTCGCCTCGGGCTTGGCCGCGGAGCCCGGACTATTGAGCGCGCAGAGCGTGCCCTTGCCCCAGAGCGGCCAGTTCCTCGGCGGCTCGGGGACCGCGGTCTCCGGCGCGGCGCTCACGCGCGGCCAGGGGCTCTCCCAGGGCCCATCGAGCCTTACGCTTTCCATATCAGCCGGGATGCTTCCCTCGCTCTCCGGGGGTTCGCTCACCCAAGCCTCGTATTCCCAGGGCCCGGTCGCGGCCCAAGCGCAGGCGCACTCCCTCTCTCTTGCTCCGGTCTCCCCCGCCGGGGTCTCCCGCGCAGCGCAGAGCCGCGTCCAGAACGCGCCCGCCGGCCTCGCCGCCCCGGTTCTCACGGCTTCGGATCGCTCGGCCGCGCCGGCTTTCGCGAAGGAGGCTTTGCCGCTTTCCGAGGGCCCCGCCGCCCTGCGCGCGGCTCCGGACCAGGCCGCAGCGCCGCGGACTCTCCAAGAACGGCTCGCCCCTCTCTCCAAGGCGGTCTCGGACATCGGCTCGGGGATCTCCGTTCTCTCCGGCTCCGACGCCCGCTCGGCCGCCGAGCGCCAGATCGGCCTCCTCACCGGCGAGAAATCCTTCTCCCCGGCCGCGCCGGAAGACGCCGCGCCGACGCCCTCCCGGGAAGTCCTCCTCCCCGGCTCCCGGCTGGATCGAGCGGAGGAAGGCCCCGCGCCGGTCCAAGCCGACACGCCCCCGGCGCCCGCTCCCTCGGAGTCCGAGACGGAGGCCGCGGCGCCCAAGGCGCCGGGTTCCTGGCTCTCCCGGCTCTGGTCAGGGGTCAAGGCCAAGGCCAAGGTCTTCGAGGACCCGGAGCGCAACAAGTCCTTCTGGCGCTACGCCGCGGGCTACATGACCTATCTGGTGGGCATGGAGATGTACATCGTGGGCCTGCCCTTCCTCATCTCCGCCTTCACCAAGAACACGCTGCGCGACAACGGCGACCTGCGCGCCGGCAACGAGGAGGCGCTCAAGGCCCTCATCCGCGAGAACCGGAGCATGGCCCGCATCGCGCATTGGGTCGCCCAGGCTTTCGCCTATGCCACGGTCCCCCTCTTCACCCAGCACGGCCAAGAAAGCCCGAAGAAGTGGCTGGTGCGCACCGCCTTCATCCGGGCCGCCATCCTCACCCTCATCCCGACGGTGTTCTTCCTCTCGGGGGTCTTCTCCCTGCAGGCCGCCCTCTGGACGCTCTTCGGCCTCATCGCGGTGCATTCTTTCTTCCAGGGCATCTTCGTCACCATGGACGGCGGCTCGCAGGCCCGCATCATCGGCGACAAGAGCGTCACCCCGGGCGAGCGCATGAAGGCCAACGCCATCTTGACCTTCGCCTCCGCGGTCATCGCCATCATCGCCCCGGCCATCGCGGGCTACATCTCCCAGGTAGGGGACCTCTTCGGCAAGACCGGCAGCGGAGGGGCCATCATCTACGGCATCTACGCCGGGGCCATGGCCCTGGGCGGCCTCCTCTTCGCCTCCGTGGGCATCATCGGCGACAAGCTCCGGGGCAAGGCTCCGGAGCAGGACGCGGACCAGCCGCGCGCTCCCCCGCAAGCCAAGGAAGGCGTGCTCAAAGGCCTCTGGACCTCGCTCAAGGAAGGGGTCGTGTTCATCTCCAAGAACCGCTTCCTCAGGACCATGACCGCGCTCAACCTCATCATCTCCCTCTTCTCCGACCCTCTCATATTCAACATCCTGCCGGAATACATGGAGACCGTGCTCCAGTCCAATCCCGCGACCATCGGCGGCCTTCTGGGCGTGCCCGGGCTGGGCTGGCTCCTCAAGGGCCTGACCAGCACGCCCATGGGCTACTTCGGCCTCCTGGTGGCCTCCGCGAGCCTGGGAAGCGTGCTGGCCACCCTCCTCATAGAACCCCTCAAGAACCTCTTCAAGAAGTTGGGTTTCAAGACCGAGGAGTCCTTGACCATCCCCTTCTACATCCTGGCGGCCTTGGAGGTCCCCCTCTTCTGGACGATGATCTACTTCCCCTCCTTCTGGGGCGTCCTGGGGCTCTACGGCCTGCAAGCCCTGGCTACCTCCTTCTCCTCCATGCTCCTGACGGGCCTCTACCAAAAAAGCGTCGGGGGACTCGATTCCAAGAAGATGAACCAGGTGCTCGCCGCCGAATCCTTCCTGGGCATACTCGCGGCCATCGTCGCCACCTACTTCTACGGCTTCGTGCTCACCGGCATACCCATCGCCACCTCGCTGCTCATCGCGGCCGTGGCCACCACGGTGCTGGGGGCCCTGCGCCTGGCCTCCCCCTGGCTCTTCTTCTCTAAAGCCGAGCGCAAGGGAGAGGAGACCCCGGCCCCCAAGCCGTGAGTCCGCCCCGACGCGTCCTCGTCGCCGGCGGCACGGGGATGCTGGGCCGCCCGGTGGTCCGGCGCCTCCTCGAGGACGGCTTTTCCGTCCGGGTCCTGGCCCGTTCCCAGCAAAGAGCCCGCGCCCTGCTCGGGGACTCCGTGGAAGTCGCGGCCGGGGACCTCGTCAAGCCCGAAACCCTCGAGGAGGCCTGCCGGGACTGCTCCGCTCTATACGTTTCGGTCGACACGCCGCCGGGTTCAACCTTCCGCCCGGAGACCGAAGGCCTTCGAAATCTGGCCGAGGCCGCCAAGCGCACGGGGGAGCCGAGGCTCATCGTGCTCTCCGCCCTCGGCTCCAGCGACCCCTCCAACGCGGAGCACCGCTGGTGGCACGCGCGGGAGAAGCACTTGGCCCAGCGCATCGCCCGCGAGTCCGGCCTTCCCTGGACCATCCTCGAGCCCACCTGGCTCATGGAGTCCCTCCCGCTCTTCGTGCGTGGGAAGACTTTCTATTGGTTCTCGGACGCCGTGCTCAGCGCCCATTGGGTCGCCGGAGACGACCTCGGCCGCCTGCTGAGCGCCGCGCTGGTCAAGGGCTCGGGCCAAGGCGAGGTCATCGCCGTGCAGGGGCTCAAGAAGCTCACGATGCTGGAAGCCGCCTCCGCCTTCATCGCCGACTACGACCCCTCGATCCAAGTGAAGACGGTCCCGCTCTGGACTTTCCGCGTCCTCGGCCTGCTCAAGCCGGAGGCCAAGGAGCTCGTGAGCCTGCTCGACTGTTATTCCGGGTCCGATGAGCCAGCTCCCGCGGAGTCGGTCTGGCGGAGATTCGCCCGTCCGCGCATGGACGTCGCCGACTACGCCCGCTATTGCCGCCGCACCGGCGACTTCCCCCAAAAAGGCTGAGCATAGCCCTATTGACAGAGTGTCTTTCATAAGATACAATTAAGAAAGGTCATCGATGCAAGCGCGCAAGAGAGATGTTCTTCACTATGTCGTCGAAGGCAAGGATGTGTTCGGGGAATGGCTTGACGGTCTCAAGGATATTTCGGGACGAGCCGCGATCCTCAAACGCATCGACCGTGTCGAGGAAGGCAATTTCGGGGACCATCGCTCGGTCGGGAGCGGCGTTTGGGAACTGCGCGTCGACCACGGCCCCGGCTACCGCGTCTACTACGGGGAGGATGGCTTGAGAATCGTATTGCTTCTCTGCGGCGGCGACAAGGGGACACAAAAGAAGGATATCCGCAAAGCTCTGGAATTTTGGGCTAATTACCGGAGGGTGCAATGAATAGGACGCTCGCTCACCACGGCTATTTGATGAAACATCTCACCAATCCAGTCGAAGCAGCGGCTTATCTCAACGCGGTCGCGGAGGACGGTGAGATCAAGTCCTTGCTCAAGGCCCTTCGCAACGTCGTAGAGGCTCAAGGCGGCGTGGGCGAGTTGGCGAAGAAAACAAAGCTAAGCCGGACTACTCTTTATAAAACGCTGTCCTCTGCGGGCAACCCGGAAGTGAGCACCCTGGACGCTATCCTGGCTGTTTATGAGATCCGGATCGGCTTTTTCCCTATTGCCCATGCGGGAGCATGGCGGCATGGACACCCCGCGTCGCGTTCAGAGAGCGGCAGCGCGCATTATCAAGCGAGATAAAGCGATGGGGGTTCGACCAAAACAGATGGTAGGCGCCACGAACACCCATTCGCGAAGCAGTGGATGTCGCACGACCGCGCGGTAGCGTATCGCACTGACGCCCCTTAGGAAATGCGTAGGGCGTCATGTGCTCCAAGAAAGAACGGAAGGAACGCTCGATCACGGGATGAGGAACGGGCCGCTTGTCGGCGGCCAGTCGAGGTCTAAGGATGAAATGGCTTGCCTCGCACATCATCCATAATATCCGCGGTTCACCGATGAGACCGCTTTTGCTGACGGCCTTGCTGCATTCCTGCGCGATGGGGACGCTCCTCGGGGCCGAGGTTCCCTCGCCGCGGCGGGTCACCTTCACGATATCCGGGAAAGCCCGCTCCGGGCGCAAGGACGCCCCTATACGGGCGGTCTCCACCGTACGCACCCGCCAGATCGAGGAGCGCAACCCCATGACCTCCGCCGACATCCTGCGCGACCTGCCCGGGGTGATGGTGCAGAAGACCATGCCGGGCCGCCCCGCGGTCTCCATCCGCGGCTTCATCGGCAAGGACAATCTGGTCCTCATCGACGGGATACGCCTTAACACCTCCAAGACCGAGAACGTCCTTTCCCTGGGCGCCGTGGACCCCGAGTCCATCGCACGCTCCGAGGTCCTGCGCGGCCCGGGGTCTGTGCTCTACGGCTCCGACGCCTTGGGCGGCGTGGTCCTCCTGCTTCCCAGGCGCCGCGAGAGCTTCTCGGCCCCGGCGAGCGTCTCCGGGAGGCTCTCCTCCGGCTACCGCTCCGCCGACAACGGCCGCTCCTCCCGCGCGGAGCTCTCCGGCAACTGGGGAGACTTCGGCTATCTGGCGGGCTTCAGCCGCAGGGACCACGGCGACTTGAACCCCGGAGGAGGGTTCCCCCAAGCCGTTCCCACGGCGTACCGGGAGCGCGCCTGGGACTTGGCCCTGGACCGGCGCGCCGGAGAGGTCCGGCTCAAAGTCCTCTACCAGCACGCCGAACAGAGGGATGTCCCACGCTACGACCAATACGCGGGCTCGCGGCGCTTCGGTTCCTCCGGGGCCTTCGAGGAATTCCTCTACGACCCGATGAGCAGGGACCTCGTCCTCGCGGAAGCGCTATTTCCCGAACTGGGTGCCCTGGGCTCCCTCCAAGCCAAACTCTACGGGCAGAAGCAGCGGGAGGACACGCGCCGTCGTCCCGCCGGCGGGTCCACCCGCTCGGAGTTCGCCGACTCCGTGGACACGCTGGGAGCGCGCCTGCAGGCCGAGTCCCCGCTCGGGGAGGCTTTTACCCTCGTTTCGGGGGTCGACGGCTACCGGGATGCGGTCTCCTCCTCCCGGCGGGACAGGGACCTGCGCACCGGCGCGGTCGCCGATAAGCCGGACCAGGGGAATTATCCGGACGGGACCCGCTATCAAGCCGCCGGGGCCTTCCTCCTGGGCCGCTGGAATCGGGGGGAGGATCTGCGCTTCGAACTAGGGGAACGCTTCAGCCGCGTCGAGCTCGATTCGAGCCTGCGCAACCCCCCCTTCGCCGGACGGGGGATCCGGGAGCATTATGTCAGTTGGACCGGCGGCGGCGGCCTGAGCTGGCAGGCCTGCGAAGAGCTCGGCTTGAGCGCCGGGATCTGGCAGGGGTTCCGGGCCCCGAACCTCAACGACACCGTCGCCCTCAAGACCTCGGCTCTAGGGACCGACGCCCCGGCCTTGGGCCTGCGCCCGGAGAAGAGCACGGGCTTCGAACTCGGAGCCCGGCACGCGCGCTCCTCCTTCCAGTACTCGCTCACTCTTCATTACACCCGCCTGGAGGACATCATCGAACGGTCTCCCGGAGTCTATGGAGGCCTATCCTTCATCGACCTCGACAACGACGGGGTCCAAGACCCCGGCGAGAGCCCGGTATTCCAGCGCCGCAATTCCGGGGCCGGCTATGTCACGGGCGCGGAATGGGAAGGCCGGACCGCCTTCCCCGGCGCTTGGAACGCTTTCGCCAACGCCTCCTGGACTTTCAGCGAGGACACGGGGAGCGCCCAACCCCTCTCCAAGAGCCCCCCGCCCGCGGGATTGCTCGGCCTGCGCTGGGAGGATTTCCGCCTGGGCCCCTGGGCCGAAGCCTACCTCCGGGGCGCCGCTGTCCAGAAACGGCTCTCCCCCTCGGACCTGCAGGACCCGCGCATCTCCCCGGACGGGACTCCTGGCTGGTTCACCCTGAACTTCCGGGCGGGACTGAGGCCCTGGGCCCGGACCACTTTGGTCTTCTCCGCGGAGAACCTCCTCGACCGGGGGTACCGCGAGCACGCCTCCGGCGTGGAATCCCCGGGGCGGGACATCGCCCTCAGCCTGGAAGTCCGTTATTAGGGGTCTCGACCCTTTGACTGGGAGCGGCTGAAGAGGCGGCCGAGTTCCCAGCCGCAGGGCAGCCAGAGGACGGCCAAGACCGCGGCCGTGACCGCGATCCCACGGACCCCGAGGCCCAGCGGGCCGGAGAGGAGCAGGATCGTCAGGCCGGCCGCTCCCCGCGCGAAGCGGTAGAGGAACATCTCCAGGTAGCCCTTCACCTTGTAGATCACCTCGCGGCTCACCGCGGTATAGACGAGCTCCTTGCCCGCCTTCTGCCAGGAATGACGCTGCATCTCGTCGAGCCCCTTGAAGAGGAGGAGCAGAGGGAAGGAGGGATAAACCGCGAAGAGTGAAAATCCCGCCGCGAGAGTGAGGGGAAGGGCGGAAAGCCCGGTGGAGAGACCCAGGCGTCCGATGAGGGGCGCGGTCAGCAGGGCGGCCGCCGTGAAATCCAGCACGCTGCGCCAGAGCTCGAAGCCCGCGAAGAACGAGGCGAAGGAGTCCCTGTCCGGGTAAGCCTCATGACCGAGCCGCTGGAAGAGATAATCCAGGAAATCGGGGACCCCCCTCTCACAACAAGCCACCACGGCGAGGAGAAGGAGCGTTTTCGAGGAGAGCAGGGCGCGCAAGACGGGGAGGACGCCGGAGTAGTCGTGCCGGTCGAAGCTCTCGATGAGCTCTTCATGGCGCGCCGCCCGCCCTCCGCTGGCCCGCTCCAAGACGGCGAAAACGCCCATGGAGAGGGACCATAGCCCGGCGGCCGCAAGAAGCATGTTCACCGCGCCGATCCAGGGGACGAGGAGGCGTGTCAGGCCGGCTCCGGCCAAGGCTCCGATGGAACCGGCCGAGGTCAGCCAGCCGAACAGGCCCTTGGCCTCGGAGGCCTCGAAGAGATCGTTCGCATAGGTCCAAAAAAGAGTGACGCCCATGATGGAGAACACGTCGCTCCAGACATAAAGGGCGGGGGAGGCCCAGCGCCAGCCGCATCGGGCCAGGCCCCAGAGCAGGAGGAGGTTGGCGAGGAAGATGGAGAACACGCCCAGGAAGAGGGTCCGGCGCGGCAAGTCCGCGAACCTCGAAAAGACCCAGACGGCCAGACCCGTGACCAGGGCCGTTCCCATGTAGACCCACGGGAGTCCCGCCGCTCCGAAATCGGAGAGGAGCAAAGCGCTGCGCACGGGCCTGAGGACGTAATACGACGCGAGGATGAGCGCGTGCCAGAGGAAGAGAAGGGGCACGAGGGCGCGTCGGGGATCGGCCACGGCATTTATGCTAGCAACTATTCGCACGGAAAAATCTTACAATGAGGCCATGGAAAAGCCCACTCTCGTCCGCGGCCTAGGCCCGATTTCCGGCATCTGCCTGGTGGCGGGTTCCGTCATCGGCTCAGGGGTTTTCCTGGTGGCCGCGGACATAAGCCGCTCCGTCCCCTCCTCCTCGATGGCCCTGAGCGTCTGGGCCGTGGCCGGCCTGCTCAGCCTGCTCGGCGGTCTCACCTTCGCGGAGCTGGGCGCCATGTACCCGGGCACCGGAGGCCAATACGTGTTCCTGCGCGAGGCCTTCGGCCCTCTCCCCGCCTTCCTCTACGGCTGGACCCTTTTTCTCGTCATCCAGTCGGGCACGATCGCGGCCGTCTGCATCGCGTTCGCGAAATTCCTCGCCGCCTTGCTCCCCCTCTCCCCCACGGGCCAGAATCTGGCGGCCTCGGCGGCCATCATCCTCCTGACCCTCCCCAACCTCCTAGGGGTCAAGAAGGGAGCCGCCCTGCTCGACGCCCTCACCAGCCTCAAGATCCTCGCCCTGCTCCTCATCGCCGCGGCCGGACTCTGGGCCTCCACCGCCGTCGGGGCCGGGCTCGGACCCCTCGAGAGCATCTCCGTGCCGGCCTACGGCGTGGGGCTCATCGCCGCGTTCTGGGCCTACGACGGCTGGAACAACCTGACCTTCGTGGCCGGGGAGATGAAGGACCCCCAGCGGAACATCCCGCTCTCGCTCATCGTCGGCCTGGTCGCGGTGACCCTCCTCTATCTGGGCGTCAATTTCGCCTATTACCGCGTGCTTCCCCCCTCCGTCGTGGCCGGGGCCGCTCTTCCGGCCGCGGACGCGGCCCGGGCCATGGGCGGGGAGACCGCGGTGCTCGCCATCGGCATCCTCGTCCTGCTCTCCACTCTCGGCTGCGCCAACGCCATGGTCCTGGCCGGGCCCCGGGTCACCTACGCCATGGCCGAGGATGGGAGCCTCCCCCCCTGGCTCTCCTTCGTCCACCCGCGCTACCGGGTGCCTACCAACGCGCTCCTGGCCCAGATGGTCTGGTCCGTGCTCCTCGTCTGGTCCGGCCGCTACGACCAGCTCTTCACCTACGTCATCTCCGCGGGCTTCATCTTCTACGGCCTGACCGGGGCCGCGGTGCTGGTGCTCCGGCGGACCCGGCCGGCGGCCGAACGACCCTATCGCGTCCCCTTCTATCCGGCCCTTCCCTCCCTGTACGTGCTCTTCTGCGCCGCCTTCGTGGTAAATTCCTTCCGGGAAAAGCCCGTCGAGTCCCTCGCCGGCCTGGGCATCGTCCTTCTCGGCATCCCCGTGTACCGCCGTTTCCACAGAACGGTCTCATGAAGCGGCCGTCGTTCGCGTGCCTGCTCCTGGCCGCCGCGCTGGCGGGCGGCGCACGCGCCCTCGCCGCGGACGCCTCCCTCCCGCCTCCCGATTCCTCCGAAGCCCGGCTGACTGAACTGCAGAAGGAGATCGAGTCCCTCCTCTCGGAACTCAAGCCTCTGACCGAGGCTCTCGAAACCCTGGCCGCGCAATACAAGATCTCAGGCCGCATCAAGACCCTCGAGACCGAGCGCGGACGGCTGCGCCGGGAGATCGTACCCCGGCTCGACCGCCTCACCGATTTCGACCAGGAATTCCACCAACTCAAGCATGGCCGCCGAAACCTGCTCATCGCGACCACCTTTGGACGCCTCTTCCGCGGAGGCAAACTGGAAGGGAACTCGCTCTCCAAGGGGGTGATGGAAGAAGGCGACCGCGACGCCCTATCCAGAGACACGGCCGGTCTGCGCGACCGTACAAAACAGCTTCTGGAGCGCGAGGAAGAGGACTTCAAGGAGGCCCTGCATTCGCACCGGCTCAGGACCATCTGGAAGACGATGACTCTCCTCGTGGCCATCCTCCTCGCCGTCCTCCTCCTGCTCTCCTGGCGCTCCCGAACCCGCGTGCTGGAACCTCCGCTCACCCGCTCCCACTCGACGGCCGCGGCGCCAGGTCACGCCCTCAAAGCCCTGCCCGGGACCCCCGACGCCCCCATCGGTCCCGGCTCGGTGCTGGGCAACAATTACCGCATCGAGCGCGAACTCGGGCGCGGCG
>CAYHRV010000106.1:8942-10931 GCA_964359165.1 uncultured Elusimicrobia bacterium | reverse complement strand
CAGCAGGCGCAGGACTTCCTCTTCCTCGGCCGCGGGCCGATGCACGCGGTGGCGATGGAGGGGGCGCTGAAGCTGAAGGAGATCTCCTACATCCACGCCGAGGGCTACGCGGCCGGCGAGATGAAGCACGGCCCCATCGCGCTCATCGACGAGACCATGCCCGTGGTCGCCCTCGCCACCGAGTCGCCGCTCTTCGAGAAGATGCTCTCCAGCATCGAGGAGGCCAAGGCCCGGGGCGCCATCGTCATCGCGCTCTGCACCGAGGGGGAGACGCGCTTGGCGGGGAAGGCGGACCATGTCCTGACCCTCCCGAAGGTCGACCCCTTCTTCTCTCCGATCCTCAACGTGATCCCGCTCCAGCTCCTGGCCTATCATGTGGCCAACCTCCTGGGCTGCGACGTGGACCAGCCGAGGAACCTGGCCAAGAGCGTCACCGTCGAGTAGCGGAGCCATGTTCTCGACCATCCTGACGGCTCACGACCCCGCCGAAGGCGGCATGGTGGTGGGCTTGCTGAAGGCGAACGGCTTCCACCCCGTCGACATCATGGCCTCCGCGCACGCGACCTTCGCGGGCGCCGAGACTTTCTACCGCGTGGAGGTCCCGCCGGCCGAGGCCAAGGCCGCCGTGGAGTTCCTGCGCGCGCACGGCTATGCCGCAGGCTAGCGGGTTCTCGGTGGGGCTCGACATCGTCGAGATCGCGCGCATCGGGCGCTCCATCCGCGATCCCCGGTTCCTCAAGAGGGTCTTCACCGCCCAGGAGATCGCCTACTGCAGGACCAAGCGGCTCAAGGCCCAGCACTATGCCGTAAGGTTCGCGGCCAAGGAAGCGGTCTGGAAGGCGCTGGGGGAGGCGGGCCTGGCCCTCAAGGACGTCTCCATCCGGCGGGGTCCCACGGGCAAGCCGGAAGTGCTCCTGCGCGGCCGCCCCGCTCCCGAGGTCCAGGTCTCCCTCTCCCACAGCGACCGCTACGCCGCGGCCGTGGCCCTGCGTCTTCCAAGGAGAACGCGTCCATGACCGATAAATCGGCTCTCAAGGGGCTCCTGCGCTGGCTGCCCCCCCGCGGGCCCGAGGACCACAAGGGCCGCTTCGGGCATGTGCTCCTCTTGGCGGGCTCGCGCGGGATGGCCGGGGCCGCGGTGCTGGCCTGCCGCTCCGCATTGCGCGCCGGCGCTGGACTGGTCACCGCGGCCGTGCCCGAAAGTCAGCAGGCCGCGGTCGCCGGCCAAGTCCCGGAGGCCATGACGCTCGGGCTCCCGGAGACCGGCTCCGGCTCCCTGCGTCCGGAAGCGGTCAGCCGGATCCGGGGAGCGCATCTGCTCCGCTCCTTCTCCGTCCTCGCGCTCGGTCCCGGACTGAGCACGCATCCCGAGACCGCGCGGGCGGTGGTGGGCGTCCTGGGCTCGCTGGCGATCCCCGCGGTCATCGACGCCGACGCGCTGAACATACTCTCCGCCCAACCCCGGGCCGATGTCCGCACCCTGTTGGAGCGGCGCGGGGCGCCATGGGTGTTTACCCCCCATCCCGGGGAGCTGGCTCGGCTCCTCGCCGTGGAGACCGCCGCTATCCTCTCGGACCGCAAAGCCTCGGCGCGGTCTCTGGTCAAGGAGCTGGGCGGCGTCTGCCTGCTCAAGGGCCACCGGACCGTGGTCACCGACGGAAAGTCGCTCTGGGTCAATCCCACCGGGAATCCCGGCCTGGCCAAGGGAGGCTCGGGCGACGCATTGACCGGCATCATCGCCGGGCTCTGGGCCCAGCATGCCGCGGCCGGGGGCGCGGAGGGAGGCTACGAAGCCGCGGCTCTGGGCGCTTTCCTGCACGGCCTGGCCGCGGACATGGCGGTCAAGACCTTGGGCGAGCGCTCGCTCCTCGCGTCGGACGTCATCGAGGCTCTTCCTCAGGCTTTCCTAAAACTGGGTCTGTAGCTTATCCCGGTGCCGCCGCCCAAAAAAAAAGGTTTATTTTGACGGCACCGGCCCCATGGTTTTAT
>CAYHRV010000106.1:0-8932 GCA_964359165.1 uncultured Elusimicrobia bacterium | reverse complement strand
TATTTGTCGCTGCCACCGGTCCCATGTTTTTGACTACAATACAGGCCATGACCCGTGCGAAGAAACCCGTCCTCGCGCTCGGAAGCCTCGGCGAGAGGGGACTGCTTAAAAAGATATACGGATCATTCACGGCGGAAGGAAATGGCGGCAAGAGGAGGGAACGGGACGGAGCCTTCGGCTCCGTCATCTTGGGACCCGGGGACGACGCGGGGGCTCTGCGCATCCAGGCCGGGACCCGGCTCCTGCTCAGCAAGGACGACCTGGTGGAGGGGACTCACTTCGAGCGTGCCTGGGCCGAACCCGGGCGGCTCGCCGCCCGCCTGCTGGCCGTCAATCTGAGCGACCTCGCGGCCATGGGATGGGTGAAGCCGCTGGGCTGCCTCGTCTCCGCGGGCTTCCCGGCGGACCTTCCGGCCGATTGGGCTCTCGGATTCCTGCGGGGCCTCAAGAAGGCGGTTTCCCGCTGGTCTGTGCCCGTGCTCGGAGGCAATCTCGCGCGCTCGGAGCGCGTCTACCTCTCGATGACGATAGTGGGGTCCGGCGAGTCCCGGCTCATCCTGCGCGGCGGGGCCCGGCCGGGCGACATCCTGGCCGGGGTCGGTCCCCTGGGCGAGGCCGCGGCCGGTCTGGACCTTCTAAGGAGGGCCGGCGCGCAAGGGCACGGCGCCAAGGTCCCCCGCTGGGCCAGGTCCCTGGCGCGGTCGTTCTGGGAGCCGATCCCCCAACTGGAAGCGGCCCGGCGCCTGGCTCCGCTGTTGACCAGCCTCATGGACAACTCCGACGGTCTCTTGAGCACGGCTCGGACGCTGGCCGAGTCCTCCGGAGTGAGGCTGAGGCTGAGCCTGGCCGAGGCTCCGGCCTCCCGCCCTCTGCTGCGCTTCGCCTGGGAGAGGGGGCTCGACCTCAGGCGGCATCAAGCCTTCGGAGGAGAGGATTACGGGCTCGTGTTCACCCTTCCGGCCCGCCGATGGGAGGAAGCCCGCCGCCGCGTGAGCGGCATTTACCGTCTGGGGGAAGCGCGCCGGGGCCGGGGCGTGGAGTCCCCTTGGATGGGCGAGAAGGCTTTCGAGCATTTTCGATGATACTCGCCGACGAACGGGAGACGATGCGCCTGGGCGCACGGCTGGCCGCCGCCGTCCGGGGCGGGGACTGCCTCTGCCTGCGCGGCCCTTTGGGGAGCGGAAAGACCACTCTGGCGCGCGGTTTCCTGAGGAAGCTCGGCCACAAGGAAGAGGTGCAGAGCCCTACCTTCGGCATCGTCTCCGAGTACCGCTCGCTCAAGCCGAGAGTGCATCACCTCGATCTCTACCGGGTCAAGGAGGAGGAACTGCCTAATCTCGGCCTAGAGGAATATCTCTTCGACCCGGAGGCCGCCTGCCTCGTGGAATGGCCCGAGGTGGCCCTCGATCTTTTTCCCAAGGATCGCCTCGAGCTCGCGCTCGACCATCATGCCGGGGGAGGGAGAACGCTCGCCATATCGGCCCTCGGGCCGCGCGCGCGCCGCCTAAAGGAATCATGCGCATCCTAGCCCTGGACACCACGGAGAGCAGCCTCTCACTCGCTTTCGACGACGGCAAGGAGGTCCGCGGGTTCGAGCGCTCCTTCCTCAAGCCCCACGACGAGACGCTCTTCCCGCAGGCGAGCGCCCTGCTCGCCCGCGGCGGGCTGGACCTGCGCGCGGTCTCGGGCATCGCGGCGTCGAGCGGCCCCGGCAGGTTCACGGGGATCCGGGTCGGCTTGACCTTCGCGGCCGTGCTCGGCAAGACGCTGCGAGCGCCCGTGGCCGCCCTCACGAAATTCGAGGCCCTGGCGTGGCGGCTCTCCGGCGAGCCGAGGCCGGGGAAGACCGCCCGGGCTTTCGGGGTTTTCAGCGCGCAGGTCGGTCTCCTCTCGCGCAGTCCCCGCGGCGTTGCCCGCCGCGGGGGCATGGCGCAGGAATCGGAATACTATCTTCAGGAGCTTCGGATCGGGAAAAACAAGGTGCAGACGGAGGGGAAGCCTTTCTGGGTTAAGGCCGACGAGGGAGGATGCAACGGGCTCCGGGAACGGCTCCGGAGCCGGCTGCTCTGCGGTCCGGGGGCTCAAAGCCTGGCGGGCCTGCTGGGACTCGGGGTCTGGGAAGTTGAGGCTTCCCTAGGGGAGGTGCGCGCCAAGGACCTTCTGGGTCCGGCGCGCGCGAGGCTCTCCCAGGGGGGGTCTGTGCTCCGGCCGCTCTATCTAAAACCCGCCCGCTTCGAGAAGCCGAAATGAGATTCTCCGCGGAGGTCCGTTTGCGCCCGGCGCTCGAAGAGGACTTGGACTCCATCCTGGCCGTCGAGAGTTCCTGGGAGACCACCCCGCACTGGACGCGCGAGCAATTCGTCGTCGAGCTGGGCTCGCAGCGCTCCCTCTTCCTAGTGGCCGAAGGCGCAGGGGTATCGGGCTACGCGGTGGCTTGGGTGGTCGAAGCCGAGGCCCAGGTGCTCTCGATCGCCGTGCATCCATCTTCGACGCGCCGCGGGACGGGACGGGCCCTGTTCCGGGAACTCCTGGGGCGCGCTCGCGCTCGGGGTTGTTCGATCGCGACCCTCGAGGTGAGCGAGCGCAACGTCGCGGCGCGGCGTCTCTATGAGTCCGAGGGTTTCCAAGAGACCGGACGCCGCCCGCGGTTCTATCCGGACAGTTCGGATGCCGTGCTGATGGATAAGCCCTTGTGATCGAGCGGCGCGCCGTCTTGCGAGCCTACGGCTGGCTCTTCCTGGGGGCCGGGATATTCTTCGTCCTGTTCCCGGGGACCGTGACCGCGTTGGTCAACATGCTCTCCACTCCTCTGGGAGCCCGTCCCCTCCAGGATTCCGGCCGGTTCTGGCTCGCCCTGGCCGGAGCCATGATGGCGATGATCTCGAGCTTGGCCTTCTCCCTCTCTCGCGACCCGGACCAGGGCGCGGCCTGGTCCGCGCTTCTCATCTCTAAAGGGATTTCCACTTTGCTTTTCTTTCTGTTCGCGCTCATCGAGCGCAATCCCCTGCTCCTCGTCGGCGCCGCGGTCGACGGGCCGATATTCCTGCACCTTTGGCTGCTCCGGAAAGAAACGGAGGACGATCCCTGGGCCTCCCGCGCGGGCCGCGCGGGAAGGCCTTTCTACGAGGTCTATTTTGCCAAGCTCAACGACCCGGCCACGCGCAGCGCCGCTTGGGTGCGCTTCACACTGCGCAAGTCCGAGGGACTGGTCTCCACCGGGCTCTGGTGCGTGCTCTTCGACGCTCCGGCCAAGCGGGTCCTCGTGGAGCATTGGGAAGAACCCCGGCTCCCCGAGTCCGGGGCGAGCGACCCTCTGCTCAGGCTCGGCGCCTGTTCCCTGGGCCGCTCGTCGATGCGCGCCGAAGGACCGCCGGCGGCCGACCGAGGGATAACCCGAGGAAGTGTGACCGAGCCTTCCGGCGAGGGAATGCCGTCTCCGAGCGTCGCCGGAAGGCGGCCCGCTTCCGAGGCCGTGGGGGCGGCCTGGGACCTCTCCTGGAAGCCGCGCTCCCAGGGTTGGGACTTCGTGCCTTCCGCGCTCCAAAGCCTGGGCGCGGCCAAGTCCTGCTACCGCTCCATGGTGCCCGCGGGGCTCTTCGAGGGTCGCGTGCGCGTGAGGGAGAAGCATCTGTGGTTCTCCGAGGCTTGGGGTTCGGTGGGCCACCTCTGGGGCCGGGGGATGGCCGAGGACTGGCGCTGGGCGCACGCGGTATTCCCGGGCGCCGCCCCCGGGGAGGCGGCGGCCAAGGAGCCGCCGTCCTCGAAGGGGGGACGTGCACCTCTCCCGGAGGGGGCGGCGGTCTTCGAGATACTGAGCGCGCGGGCGAGGGTGGGGCCCGCGCTCACGCCCCGCATGACCTCGGCCAATCTCCTCTTCCAGGGGAAGGCGCGGGAGTCCCTGGGCCTGCTCGCAGTGTGGTCGAACCGGACCCGCGAAGAAGAGGGGGGGTGGTCTTTCCGCGTTGATTTCGGGGACCTGCTCGCCGAGGGCTTCTGCCGGCCCGACCCGGCCATGACCGCGGAGTTGGACTACGCGGACCCGGCCGGGGGGGCGCTGCTCTGCCGCAACTGCGGCGTGAGCGGCCTTGCGCTCAGGCTCCTAGACAAGAGCGGCGCGCTCCTGGCGGAGTTCGATACGCCGGACGGAGCGTCCGTGGAAATGGTGGCGCGATGTTGAGCCTCATCCTTCCCTACGCGCGGGCGTACGCCGTGCATCTGGGGCTCGAGTCGGACGAGGATGAACTGCGGGCCGCGCTGGCGCATAGGCTGTCCCTCACGCCTTTTCTCGGCCGCGTCCTCTGCGCGCTGGGAGCCGTCTTGGCTCGGTGGGTGTTCCCGGTCCTCTTCGCCCGGAGCCTCCCTCCCTTCGATTGCATGGACTCCGAGCATAAGGAGCTCATGTTCATCCGTCTGCAGGCCTATCCTTGTCCGGCGGTACGGGGGGTGTTCGTGTCCCTGCGCAGTGTGCTCCTCCCTGTCTTCTACGGGGGGTCGCGCCAGCTCGCGAAGATCGGCGCCCTCCCCGGGTCCAAGCCATGACGGAGCGCGAATTCATCGTCGTCGGCAGCGGCGCGGGCGGGGCCTGCGTCGCCGGCCGCCTGGCCGAGGAGGGCGCGGGAGTCCTGCTCATCGAGCGGGGCGGACCGGCGTCGCCCCAAAAGGACGCCATGGAGGCGGTCTCCCGGTACTACGCGGAGGGCGGCTTCTCCTCAGCGCTGGGCAACGCGCTCCTGCCCATCCCGACTGGGGTGGCCGTGGGCGGCTCCACCACCATCAATTCCGGGACCTGCCTGCGCCCGCCGGCGGGGATGCTCGGGTCGTGGGAGAGCGGCTCCGGGGGAGCTTTTCGGGCCGTGGAATTCTCCGGTTTCGTCGAAGAGGCGTGGAAGAAGCTCAAGGTCAAGACCGCTCCCGAGGGGACCTTGAGCCGCTCCTCGCGGCTCATCCTGGAGGGCTTCCACAGGATGGGGCACGCGGCCGCGCCGCTGGACCGGTGCGAGGAAGGCTGTACCGGCGCAGGCCGGTGTTGTTTCGTGTGCCCGACCGGCGGGAAGATGACTTCGAAGAAGGCTTTCTTGGACCCCCTGGCGGGAAACGAAGCGCTGGCCCTGCGCGCGCGCACGGAGCTTACGAGCATCGAGCCGCCCGACCGGTCCGGGGGGGTCGTGCGCGTGAGGGTGCGCTCCCTGGAGACCGGGGAGAGCGAGGAACTCCGGTGCCGGACTCTCGTGCTCAGCGCGGGCGCCCTGCATACGCCCTATTTCCTGAGGAAGTTCAAGCTGGGGCGCTGGCGCGAGGCCGGCTCCGGTCTCTCCGTGCATCCGGCCTCCAAGCTCTTCGGGCTCTTCGATGAGCCCGTGCGCGGCTGGGAGGGGGTGCCCCAGGGCGTGGGCTTGGAGGACCCCCAGGACGGGGCCATACGCTATGAGGGCGTCTACACGCCGCCGGAACTGGCGGCCATCACCCTGCCGCTGGAGGGGCTCAGGCTCAAGCGCTGGATGGACGCCTACGAGCGCGTGGCCACCTTCGGGTTCATGATCCAGGACGAGAGCCGGGGGAGCGTGCGTTATCCTTTCGGGTCGACGCCCTTCATCCGTTATGACCTCGGCGCGCGCGACCTCTCCCGCATGGTCCGCGCGGCCCGATTCGTGGCGGAGGCCTTCTTCGCCGCGGGCGCCCGCAAGGTGGTCCTACCCTTCAACATCCCCGAAAACGAGCCGGATTCCTTGGAGGCGCTCCGGCGGGCCGACCTTTCCACGGTCTCGGCCGGCCGGATGCAGATGATGGCTTTCCATCCCCTGGGAACCTGCGCCGCGGGCCGGGTGGTGGACTGGGACCTCGGGGTCTGCCCCGGCGTTTTCATCTGCGATGGCTCGGTGGTCCCCCAGAGTCTCGGGGTCAACCCGCAGATGACGATCTACGCCTTCGCCCTGCGCCTGGCCCGCCGTCTGCTCGGCTCCCGTGCCTGAGATGCGGCGGACCCCATCCCGCTCAGGGCGGCTCTGGGGATGCGGCCTCGCGTTCCTGCTCGCCGCGTCCACAACGGCCTGCACTCCTCTGCTCCGCCACGGCATGGAGAAACCCCTGCCCGGCATCGAGGTCGGCTCGGGCCTCCACGTGGAGCCCTCGATCGCGCTCCAAGGTGGAGGCGGCTCGACGCTGGTCGCCTGGACCACGGTGACCGAGTCAGGAGGCTCCGAGCTCCGGGCGCAGAAGTTCTCCTCGGCCGGGACTCCCCTATGGCCCGCTTCCGGGGTCCGGGCGGCCGAGTGGGAATACGGCCTGGATTCCCCGCAAGCCGTCCGGGGCGCGGACGGCTGGTATCTGCTCTGGAAGCAGGCCAGCCTTTCAGGGTGGGAATGGGACGCCCAGTTCTTCACGGATGCCGGCTCCGCGTCCTGGACGGCCCCCCTGACGGCCGCCGCGCTCTACTCCAACGAATACAAAGGCTCGGCGCGCGCCGCCTCCGACGGCTCCCTCCTCCTCGCCTACAACGACGTCTACCGCCGGGTCGATTCTATTTTCGCGGGGGTAAGCAAGGTGCGCCGCGACGGCTCGCTCGCCTGGAGGCAGGAACTGGGCAAGGACTCACGGCAGGCCTGGTACCAGCTCCCCGCGCTCGCCGAGGAGGATTCTGGCGGCGTGTTCCTCGGCTACCGGCACGCGGACCTGACGGACAAGGGCATCATGGTCCAGCGCTTAGGGGGGGATGGGCGGCTGTTGTGGGGCCACGGGGTGGAAGTCTATGACCGGGTGGGGTACAAGGGAGAGCCTTCGATGGTCTCGGACGGGAAAGGAGGGGTGGTGGCGCTCTGGGAGGACGGGAGGAGCGGGTCCATCGACATCTACGCCCAGCGGGTGGCCTCCGACAAGACCGTGTTGTGGGAACCGATGGGCAGGCCCGTGACCGTGGGACCGGGGAACCAGTGGAACCCCGCGGCCGTGGCCGACGGGTCGGGCGGGGTCTACGCGGTCTGGATCGACGATGGGCGGGGAAGCCAATGGCAGCTCATGCTCCAACATTTAGACGAGAAGGGGGACGCGCTCTTGGGTCCCGGCGGAGTCCCGGCCGCCCCGTGCGCCGACCAGCAATCCCTGCCGATGCTCGCCTCCGACGAGGCGGGCGGAGCCATCCTCTGCTGGATCGAGTCGCGCTACTCGGCCTTCCAGGTGCTCTGCCAGCGCCGCGGCCCCGCCGGAGTGCTCTGGGGGCAGACCGACAACGTGGTGATCAACTCCTACGCCCCTATCCTGGGCCTGCAGATGATCCCGGACGGGAGCGGAGGAGCGGTGCTGGCCTGGAAGAGCCGCGTCGACGACCATTGGGACGTCCAAGCCCGCCGCCTAGACCCCTCCGGCCGCGTCCTCTGGTAGAGGGGTCAGACGTTGACTTTCGGACCTTGCTTTCACTTCCAAGTTGAGAGATATCGGTCCGAAAGTCAACGTCTGACCCCTCTTTGAAAAGATATACTTAGATCATGGCACAGAATCTCAAAGAAGCGGCGAAGCGGTCGGCGTATGCCGTCGAGCTCATCGCCAAGAAGAAGCTGACCCCCAAGGAGCGCGAGCGGGTCACGAAGGAATCCATCCGCTACTGGATCGACCACGTCAACGAGGGGTTCCTCAAATACCGCAAGTCCGTCAGCACCGATTACACGGCCGTCGAGTGGGAGGACGGGGGGTCGGTGTTCCGCGACATCAACGGCAAGGAATACATCGACATGCTCGGCGGCTTCGGCATCTACGTCACCGGGCATCGCCACCCCAAGGTCCTCAAGGCCGTGCTCGACCAGCTCGGCAAGCAGGGCATCCATTCCCAGGAGCTCATCGACCCCCTGCGCACCTATCTCGCCAATCTCCTCGCCCTCATCACCCCGGGCGACCTCCAGTTCGCCTTCCTCACCAACTCGGGGACCGAGTCGGTGGAGGGGTGTCTCAAGATGGCGATGCTCACCACCGGACGGCATCATTTCATCGGCGCCATCGGCGCCTTCCACGGCAAGAGCCTGGGCTCGCTCGGCGGCACCTCCAAGGCCGTGTTCCGGGAGCCCTTCCTGCCGCTCCTGCATTGGTCGCATGTCCCCTTCGGGGACAAGGACGCGCTCAAGATGGTGATGGAGTCCTGCGATTTCTCCGGGGACCGGGTCGCGGCCGTGGTGCTCGAGCCCATCCAGGGGGAGGGCGGCATCAACGTGGCGCCTCCCGGCTATCTCGCCGCGGCGCGCGAGCTCTGCGACAAGTACGGGGCCGTCCTGGTCTTCGACGAGGTCCAGTCCGGCATGGGGCGCACGGGGAAGATGTTCGCCTGCGAGCACGACGGAGTGACCCCGGACCTGATGGCCCTGGGCAAGGGTCTGGGCGGCGGCGTGGTGCCCATCGGGGCCTGCGTCGGCACCCCGCGCACCTGGGAGCGCTACATCGAGAACCCCTTCCTGCACACCACCACCTTCGGCGGCAACCCGGTCTGCTGCGCGGGCGCGATCGCGACCATCGACGCGGTGCTCTCCGAGGACCTGCCCCGGCAGGCCGCGCAAAAAGGGGACTACCTCCTCTCCGCCATCGGAGCCCTCGCGCGCAAGTATCCCAAGGCCCTGGTCACCGTGCGGGGCCGGGGCCTGATGCTCGGCATGGAATTCTCCGGCCATGAAGTGGGCTACGCCGTGGCCAAGAACCTCTTCAAGAGGCAGATTCTCATCAGCGGGACGTACATCAACGCGCGCTGTCTGCGCGTGGAGCCTTCCCTGACCATCGCCAAGGCGGAGCTCGACAAGTTCCTGCAGGCCCTTGAGGAATCGCTCAAGGCCGTCGGCAAGGAATTCAAGCTCTAAGGGGTCGCTACAAAATAATGTGAGTAATTTGCCGGGGCGATTTTGGAGCGAGACAAGGCGCGAGGAGCGAGCATACCCTCTGCGGTATGTGAGCGAGGAGCAAC
>CAYHRV010000105.1:1977-10987 GCA_964359165.1 uncultured Elusimicrobia bacterium | reverse complement strand
TTGACTTTCGGACCTGATCGCATGTTTTTAGGTCCGAAAGTCAACGTCTGACCCCAGTCTGGGTCTTTGGGCCCAGCGGCCGCTGGGTCCCGAGTCCCTGTTTACCTTATAGCATCAGGGGTACAATAGTCCTAGGACATCCCAGGACCTTAGGCCCTGGGTCCGCATGGAAGCATTTATGAAAACAAGGACTCTTCGAGAGTTGTCATTCCTCGCCTTGATCCTCGGGCTGGCCCCGTTGTGGGCGCGGGCCGCCGATCCCAAGCCGGAGAAGCCCGCTTCTCCCGCGGCCGCCAAAGATGATAGGAAGCCGGCCGACCCCGCGCCGCAGAAGCCCAAGCTCGATCCCAAGGCCGGCTCGACCGCCGAGGAGAAGCCCCAGCCCGTCTTCCTCACCGAGGAGGAGGGCGTGGTCGGAGCCTTCACCGCCATGTGGGATAAGTGGAGCAAGCCCGAGGCGGCGGCCGATCCCTCCGCCCCGCCTTCCCCGGCCAAGGAGAAGGTCAAGAAGATCGTCGAGGGCATCGCCAAGGACATGGAGACCGCCCCCAAGCCCGAGCAGAAGAAGGCCATCATACAAGAGCGCCTCGGCGCGGCGGCCGCGGTCCTGGTCTCCCCGGAGTCGGAGGACATCCCGGCCCCGGCGCGCAACGGCATGAGCAACGACGTGGCCGGCTTGCTCAACCAGACCGGGGAGCTGGACACGGCGAAGAAGGTCTCCGACTCCGTGCTCGGCCGCGACCCGGACAACAAGGACGCGCTCAACAACCGCGCCATGTCCCATTTCAAGCTGGGCAGCTACCCCAGCGCGATCGCGGACGCCGACCACGCGGCCCTGCTCGACCCCACCGACGGGCGGGCCCTGACCACGCGCGCCATGGCCCACTACCAGATGAAGAACTACGCCCAGGCGCTCGAGGACGCGCGCCGGGCGCTGGCCATCGATCCCAACAACATGCTCTCCTTCCAGATCGCGCGGCTCTCCGAAGGCCGGGTCTCCCGCCCCTCCTCGCTCGCCCTCGACGCCGCCCAGAAAGCCCAGGCCGATAAGATCGCCAAGGAATACGAGGGCATGCTCGACCAGCGCAGCCAGGCGGAGACCTCCGCGCCGGTGCGCACCGAGGACCTGCGCGCCCAGGCCCCTTCCGCGCCCGCGGAGAGGGTGACGGACTCGCTCAACCAGAAGGCCCTCGTCCAGGTCCGGCTCGGCGACGCCAAGAGCGCCATCGAGTTCGCGGGCAAGGCCCTGGCGCAGGACCCCCGCAACGCGCGCGCCTACTACATCCGGGCCGCGGCCCAGAACATGATGGGCGAGCATCTGAAGGCCATCGAGGACGCGGGCGCGGCCCTGGAGCGCAACCCGGCGCTCGCCGAGGCGCTCGACGCCCGGGCCGCCGCCTTGAACGCGCTCGGCCGCCATGATGAGGCCATTCTGGACGCGGAGCGCTCCATGTCGGCCAACGAGAAGAACCCCTACGCCTACCGCAACCGCGGCCTGGCGCGCGAGAGCAAGGGCGACATCGACGGCATGATCGAGGACTACCGCAGCGCGGCCCTGCTCAACCCGCAGTTCGAGGTCCCCTACAAAGAAGCCGTGGCGAAATACCGGCCCACGCGGGCCCCCGCCCGGGCGCCGGAGAGCGTTCCCCCGCCCGCCCGGGGCAACCGCCGCTTCCTCGTGGTCCTCGCCTCCTCGCTGACCGGGGGCTTCCTCGTCGCCGTGGGACTCCTCCACATCCTGGGCGGCCGGGGAGCCAAGGCGTCCGGGACGCAAACGCGCCACGAAGCCGGCGACATGGTGGCCAATTACCGCGTGGTCCGCACCATCGGCAACGGCGGCATGGGCGTGGTCTACGAGGCCTTCGACAAGGCCCTGGGCCGCCCGGTCGCGATCAAGAAACTGCGCGACGAGCTCAAGAACGACCCCGTGGAGCGCGAGCGCTTCCTCCAGGAGGCCCGCATCGTCGCCGCCCTCCACCACCCCAACATCGTCGACATCCACACCATACTCCAGACCGGCGAGGACCACTACCTCGTCTTCGAGTTCGTCAAGGGCCGCACCCTCGAGGAGATCCTCGCCCAGAAGGGGCGCCTGAGCTTGGCCGAGGCGCAGTTCATGGTGCGCGGGGCCTGCGCCGCGCTCGCCTACGCCCACGACCACGGGGTGGTCCATCGCGACCTCAAGCCCTCCAACGTGATGCTCACCGACGACGGCTGGGTCAAGGTCATGGACTTCGGCATCGCCCGGCAGGCCAAGGACGGCCTGAGCCGCCACACGGCCGCGGGCACGGGGCCGGGCACGCCGGTCTACATGGCCCCGGAGCAGGAGCGCGGCGAGGTGCGCAAGGAATCCGACGTCTACGCCCTCGGGGTCTGCCTCTACGAGATGCTCACCGGCAAGCGCGCCTTCCACGGCTCCAACGCCACGGCCGCCAAGCTCGGCCGGGGCTACCCCAAGCCCACCAGCCTCGTCGCGGGCTTGCCGCCCGCCGTCGACGCGCTCATCGACGCGGCCTTGGACCCGGACCCCGACCGGCGCATCCCGAGCGCGGTGGAACTGCGCGCGCGCCTGGACGCCGTCCGCGCCTGAGCGCGGCGCGCCCGCGCGCCGCGGATATTGTAGAATCCCGGGGTGCCTACCGTCGAGAAGCCCGGTACCGACGACACACCCCTTCTGCGTCAATATCGCGCCCTGAAGTCGGCGTATCCCCACGCCCTGCTCCTCTTCCGCCTGGGCGATTTCTACGAACTTTTCGGCGACGACGCGCGCGCCGCGAGCCCGGCCCTGGGAGTGGTCCTCACCCAGCGCCAGGGCATGCCCATGTGCGGGGTGCCCTATCACTCGGCCTCGCACTACATCGCCAAGCTCTTGAAGGCGGGCCACAAGGTCGCGGTGGCCGACCAGATGGAGGACCCCTCCAAGGCCAAGGGCCTGGTCCGGCGCGCGGTGACGCGCCTGATCACCCCGGGCACGCTCGTCGAGGACGAGTTCCTCGACAGCCGCTCGACCAACTACCTCGTCGCCCTCGACGTGGACACCGTGGGCTGGGGGCTCTCCTGCGTGGAGGTCTCCACCGGGGAGTTCTGGGCCACCCAGGCGCTCAACGACCACGCCCATCTCCAGCTCTTCTCCCTGCTGGCCAAGCTCGACCCGGCCGAGGTGCTCTGCTCGCCCAAGACCGCCGACGACCTGCGCCTGCGCCAGGTGCTCGGGCCCCGGACCTCGCTGACCCTCTGGGAGCGGCCCTTTCCCTCCTCCGATGAGACCGCGGACCTAGACAACATCGAGCTCTGGCAGAACCGCCACCTAGCCCTGCGCGCGGCGCTCAAGTGCCGCCGCTACGTAGCCGACGCGCAGTCGCACTTAAAGGACACGCTTAAGCCCGTCTACCGCGAGGCCGCCAGCGACATGCAGCTCGATGAGGCCGCCATCCGCACCCTCGAGCTGGTCAGCTCGGCGGAAGGAGAGCGCAAGCACTCGCTCTGGGGCGTGCTCGACCGCACCCGCACGCCCATGGGCAGCCGCAGGCTCAGGCATTGGATCCTGCATCCCTCCACCGACCTCCAGGAGATCGAACGCCGCCTCAACTCGGTCGAGGAACTCTTGGACAAAGCCGAGTCGCGCGCCAGGCTCGCGCGCATCCTAGGCGAGCTCTCCGACATCGAGCGGGTCGTCAACCGCCTGGCCACGCGCTCCGCCTCCCCGCGCGACCTGGCCGCCCTGCGCTCGACCCTGCTCCAGCTCGACGCCTTCGAGGCCCTGCTGGCCGACTGCGAGTTCTGCTCCGGCATCGCCCAGCTCTGGCGCGCGCTCCTCGATGTGGCCGCCCCGCTCAAGGAGGCGCGCGCCCTCCTGCAGGCCTCGTTGGCCGAGCGCCCCGCCACCCGCGTCTCGGAGGGCGGCTTCATCCGCGAGGGCTACGACGCCCGGCTCGACGAACTGCGCGCGGTGCGCGCCGACAGCCGCGCCTTCCTCTCCCGCCTGGAGGAAAAAGAGCGGCAGACCACGGGCATCGGCTCGCTTAAAGTGGGCTATAACTCCATCTTCGGCTACTACATCGAGGTGACCAAGACGCACACCTCCAAGGTCCCCGCCCGCTACTACCGCAAGCAGACGCTGACTAACGCCGAGCGCTACATCACCCCGGAGCTCAAGGAGCTGGAGGTGAAGATCCTGGGCGCCGAGGACCAGTGCCTGCGCATCGAGGCCGAGCTCTTCGAGAAGCTGCGCGAGGGGGTGCTCTCCTACGGCGACGCCCTGCGCCGCTTCGCCGGCCTCGTCTCCGAGCTCGACGCCCTGGGCTCACTCGCCGAGGCCGCGGCCCTGGGCGGCTGGGTCAAGCCCAAGGTGGACCTCTCCTATTCCTTCGAGGTGGAGGACGGCCGCCACCCGGTGGTCGAAGCCCTCCTGCCCGCGGGCTCCTTCGTGCCCAACTCCATCTCGCTCGACGGGGCCAAGACCCAGACCCTCATCATCACCGGTCCGAACATGGGCGGCAAGTCCGTGTTCCTGCGCCAGAACGCGCTGATCGCGGTCATGGCCCAGATGGGGAGCTTCGTCCCGGCCAAGTCGGCGCGCCTGGGCATCGTCGACAAGATACTCACTCGCATCGGCTCCAAGGACCAGCTCTCGCGCGGGGAGTCCACCTTCATGGTGGAGATGCGCGAGACCTCCCACATCATGAAGTCCGCCACCCTGCGCTCCCTGGTCCTCCTAGACGAGGTCGGGCGCGGCACCTCGACCTACGACGGCATCTCCATCGCCTGGGCCGTGCTCGAGCACTTAAACAAGCAGGGCGCCGACGGCGCGGAGTCCGCCTCCCGCCAGCGCGGGCCCCGGGTGGTCTTCGCCACGCACTATTTCGAGCTCACCGAGCTCGCCGACCTTCTCACCGGGGTCCACAACGCGAACGTCGAGGCCCGGGAGTGGACGACCCCGGAGGGGAGGACGGAGGTGGTCTTCCTCCACAAGATATCCCCCGGCCCGGCCGACCGCTCCTTCGGCATCCATGTAGCCGAACTGGCCGGCCTGCCCGTCGCCTGCCTGGCCCGGGCCCGGGCGATACTCCATGGCTTCGAGAACGAGGCCCGCACCGCTCCCCTCCCGGCCACGGCCAAGGAGAACATGGAGCCGACATTGCCCCTTTTCGAGGAGCATCCCATACTCCATGAACTACGCGGGCTCGAGCCCGACGAAATGACCCCCCTCGAGGCCCTGCGCCGCCTCTCCGAGCTCAAGAAGCGCTTGTAAGCCCACCCCCTCCCATGCCCCAGATCGCCCGCTTAAGCCCCGAGACCGCGGCCCGCATCGCCGCCGGCGAGGTGGTCGAGCGCCCCGCCTCGGTGCTCAAGGAACTGCTGGAGAACTCCCTCGACGCGGGCGCTTCCCGCATCGATGTCGAGACCCGCGGGGCGGGCCGCGAGCTCCTGCGCGTGAGCGACGACGGCTGCGGGATGGACGCGGCCGACTGCCGCCTGGCCGTGGAGCGCCATGCCACGAGCAAGATCTCCTCCTTAGACGACCTGGAGACGCTCGCCACCTTCGGCTTCCGCGGCGAGGCCCTCTACGCCGCGGCCGCGGTCTCCAAGCTGACGCTTCAGAGCTGTCTACAAGGAGGCAAGGCGGGGCGGCGCCTGGAGCTCGAAGGCGGCAAGCTCCTAAGCGAGCGCGACGCCCCCCCCGTCCCCGGCACCTCGGTGGAGGTCAAGGACCTCTTCTTCAACACCCCGGCGCGCCTGAAATTCCTCAAGTCGGACTCCTCGGAGAAGTCCCGCATGCTGCGCGTCGTCGAGGAAGCGGCCATGGCCAACCCGGCCGTGTCTTTCACCTACCGCTCCGAGGGCCGCATCCTGCTTAAATTCCCGGCGCAAAAGGACAAGGACGCCTTCGCGGCCCTGCGCCTTCGCGCGGCCGAGGCGCTTGGCGCCGAGCTCTGCGACGGCCTGCTCGCCGTCAAGACCGAGTCCCCCGCCCTCTCCCTCTGGGGGCTCATCTCGCCGGCCGACAACATGCCGGCTACGCGCTCCTTTCAGTTCTTCTTCATCAACCGCCGCCCGGTGCAGAGCCGCATACTCCAGCAGGCCCTCTACCGCGCCTATGAGCCCTTCCGCCCCAGGAGCCGCCATCCCGCGGCCGCGCTCTTCTTGACCCTCCCGGCCTCCGAGATCGACGTGAACGTGCATCCGACCAAGAGCGAGGTCCGTTTCCGCCGCGAGCGCGCCGTCTTCGAGGCCGTCGCCTCCTCCGCCTCCCGGGCGCTGTTGGATTCAAAGGGCATCCCCACGCTCACCGACGCGGGCGCGAGGCCCGCCGTTTCAGATCGCCCCTACGCTTTCGACTCTTCCGTTCCCATTGGCGGCGCCGCGCCCGTGAGCGAGCCCTCCCTGTTCTTCGCCGAACCGGAAAACCGCGGCCGCCGCTGGGCCGAAAGCCCGCGTTATCTGGGCCAGGTCGAGAAGACCTATCTCGTCTTCGACGCCGGAGGCGGGCTCCTGGTGCTCGACCAGCACGCGGCGCAGGAGCGCGTCCTATTCGAGAGGTTCTCCGAGCGCATACGCTCGGGCAAGCCCTTCGTGCAGACGCTCATGCTCCCCATCTCCATGGACATGCCGGCGTCGCAGAGGACGAGAGTGCTCGCGCGCAGGAAGGAACTACGGGAGGCGGGCTTCGAGGTGGAGCCCTACGGGAAGATGACCCTGCAAGTGACCGCGGTCCCGGACCTCTTCGATAAGACCGCCGACATCCGCGAGATGATCGAACGGGTCTTGGAGAGGTTCCAATCCCCGGGCGCGGCCAAGGCCCAGACCCGCTACGACGGCGCCGCGCTTATGGCCTGCAAGGCCTCGGTCAAGGCCCATGACCCGCTCGATGAGCGGGAGGCTCTCCAGCTCGCCGCGGACCTGGCCCTCTGCCGGGACATGAGCTGTTGTCCGCACGGAAGGCCGACCTTCCTCTCCTTCGACCGCGACGAGCTAGCCCGCCGCTTCGGAAGATCGGGACCTCCCTGACCCCGCGCGAACGCCTCAGCGTTCGTGCGCGGGACACCCGAACCTACGGGGCATGCAGACCGTAGGAGCCCTGCTCGGTTGCGGGGCGAAACCTGATCTCCACGCGCCGGTCCAGGGCCTCCGCGATGTGCTCTAGAATCCTCAGCGTGTGCCCCTTGTAGTTCGCGTCCTCCAGGCGCGCGATGACCGACTGGGTCGTGCCGGCCTCTTTGGCCAGTTGTACCTGGGTCAGCCCGGCCTTCTTCCTCGCCGCCCTAAGAGCCAGGGCGGCCTGGTGGTTGGCCCGCTCCTCCTCCACCAGGGTCTGGAGGCGCGCGGACTTCGCGATGCGTTTCCTCAGGATATCCAGTCCATCTTTCGTCCTCTTCATGGCAGTTCCTCGTGATAGGAGTGCTCGTCGGGCTTCTCCAGATACAGGGCCTTGCGCTTGACGGCCAGATTGATGTCCTGCTCAGGCACCCTCTCTTCTTTGGTAAGGCCATGGGCCAGCACGACGGCCTCCCGACCGTGGAAGAAATAGAGCACCCTGTAATTAACACTGCCGATGCGCCACCTCAACTCGTGGATGCCGTCCCTGAGGTAGTCCGCCTCGGGGCGCCGAAGCTCATGCCCCAGTTGGGCCAGGCGCTCGATGCGCACGAACCCCTTAGCGTATGCCCTTCCCGGGAGCTCTTCAAGCCAATCTAATGCGGGGCAACCGTGCTCGTCGTGGTAGAAGACAACGGTGATGGCTCCCACGATCTTAGTATAGCATATTTGCGATAATAGTGCCAGGCGTCGCCTGCGTATTAAGCCCCTACTCCAACTCCGTCTTTTCCTGCACCCATTTCATCAGCGTCTCTGCTTCTTTCTTAGCGATCGCCCGTTCCTTCTCATAGTTCTCCAGGAAAGCCAAAAACCGCGCATTATCCTCGGCGGTATGCGTGCCCGTCTGGTAGGAGCGGTAGTACGCCTGGCCCTGTTCCAGGTAGGCGACCACTTCAGCCAGGTCGCGCGCGAGCCCGGCGGCCGTGTTCAGCTCGCGTTGGACATGCGGCGGAGGTTTTGGAGCCGAGACCACGGCGGGCTCCGCCTTGGCAGCGGGTGGCTGGGGGGCGTCCTCCGCCGTGAGAGAGAGCGTCGCGGCGAGGGGGATCAGTGCGAGCGCGCAGGCGCGCATGCGCCAAGACAGGGCCATGGGATCCTCCTGGAAACTATGAGTATACCCCCGAACGGGGGGATTTCAAGGCCCAATTTCAGATCGGATAAATTGGGTCTTGACAGGAATATTTTCCGGATTATACTAGGTAGTGCCGCCGAGTAGGTGCCTCTCCCCGTTATTTCGGGGAGACGATTCGAGGCGCAAACGGTCGATTCAACGACGCCAGTTTTGCGCCTCTCGTCGTTGTAGGGTGTTTTTTAGGGGCCGAAGAAGAAGCCGAGCGCGGCCCCGAGCAGGCCTCCGATGAGCGCGCCGACCGGCCCGCCCAGGAGGAATCCGGCCCCCGCCCCGACCACCGCGCCGCCGCCCGCCCACCAGAACTTCCTGCCGCTGTCTTGATGCTTGGCCTTGTCGTTCTTGAGCAGGGGATTCTTGGGCTCATCGAAAGTCGCGCGCCTGGGGTCCCCCACGATGAGGTTCCCCCCCCGGCGGGTCCCCTGCTCCGGGATCCGGACCGGCGGCGGAGAGAGGAAAGCCGAAGGCTCGTTCCCATCAAAGGTCGCCGCGGCACCGCCGGCGGCCTCTTCCTGGCCCGCCGAATCCTTGGCCGCGACGCTCGTCCCATAAGCCGAATCCAACGCCCCCCGAACGACCTGGGCGAGAGCCGGAGACCCCCCGAGAGCGAGTGCCCCCGCGAGAGCAGCCAAGATAGCGCGGTTCATTCCTCCTAGTTTACCCGGTATCCCCCATTCGGCCAATGGCCTAAGGTCCCAAGAAGCGCCCCGATTCGGACCCAGATGAAGCCGCCCTCAATGGCCTATCCGGAGTTCCGGGCGCAACCCCCCCCGGGGTGTGGTCAAC
>CAYHRV010000105.1:0-1967 GCA_964359165.1 uncultured Elusimicrobia bacterium | reverse complement strand
CCCCCGAACTGGATTAGCGTGTTCTCCTCAAAAAACCCGCCGGGTTTTCTGCGGAACTCCGTCGAATATGGCCGACCGACATCCTGCGTTTCCTTATGGCGAGGCCATGGTTTTTCCGTTATAATCCCGAAAATGACCGATTCCCCCAGTCCCCTTACATCGGTCAGCCGAATTCAAAGTTGACCGAAGAAGGAACGAATAGACGGATGATTGCCGATAAATGAGATTTCTTCGTCTTATCCCTTGGACTTTTTATCTGTTCATGGGCATGATGCTCTCGCTACTCGGCTGGATGGTTCTGCCACAGCTGTGGCTCCAGTATAGAGCTGGCCACATGGTTGGAGCTGAACAGACGAAGGTTGAACGCACATTCGGACCGCCGTTTGAAGTTCTAACTTCATCTGAAGCCGTTTCTGCCGCACTCGGCTGGCAGCCGCGACCGAGCCGACCGATTAGCAATAAAGCACTGATTTATATCCGCGCAAATCTAGGCGTAATTATTTACATCGATAAGAACGGCAAGGTTGAACATGTGCACAAATACGGCACTTAGTTTGAGCAGCGCGAGCACCTGTCCTCAGTCTAACCATTCGGCAGAGCGGCCGGCGGCTCGGTGAGGGATGTCTTGATAACCGCCGCCACTCACCGTCTGCGTTATGCAGAAGCCATTTAGTCATGGAGCGCCGGAGTAGGTGATGAATCCTGACGCGATCGCTTGGCAACTATTTTCTAATATCTGTGCGTTTTTAATCGGCGCTGGCGGGTTTATAGATGCCGAGCGGCAAGCAGTCTCAATTATCGAGCGCGAGGAAAAACGCAGCAGCGACCCAAGAAGTTGGATGGTTGGTGGCCGAGAGATCCCAAGAGACGCTCGGATTAGCTTTTATAAGTGGCTCCAACGAGCTATGTTTTTTTAATGGGTCGGCTCATCTGCGCCGCTCTTTCGGCTTCCTTAGTCGCACAGTTTGTTCTTCCTGCTACGACCGCACGCGCCGACCCGGCTCCTTCCCGCAAGGTCGGGTTTATAGGCTGTATGGCAAAACCGGACGACGTCGAGCTTGGAGCGAAAATCTCGGAGTCTCTTGAGCAGCGTCTGGTCCGGGCTCACGTAGCTGGGTTCGAGTTCCTTCCTGATGCCGTCGCGCGGGGGCGCGCGAGTCTGAAAGGCGGCCCCATCAACCCACAGCGAATCGTGGCGGCCGGACGCGCTATCGGCGCGGACAAGGTCGTCGTGTGTCTCATCACCTACAAGCGCCAGCGCGCGGAGACCGTGCAAGGCGAAGCCAAGACCACGACGGTCTCGCGCGACGTGACGAATTATGTGGAAGAAACGTATTACACGGAAGTCGAGAATCCAGACTATGAGCCGTCGATTCAGGCGGCCATCCCGCTCGGAAACATCGGCCCGGTCCGGATTTCTGCGTTAATGGGAGGATCGAAGTCTCCGAAGACCATCAAGGCGAAGCATGTGCGCTACGTCCCGCAAAAACGGACGGTCTCCGAGGAAGTCACTGAGGCTCCGCCCCCAGCGACGGAGAAAAACGGATTTGTCCGGCTACATGCCGCTTACATGATCGTCGACGTCGCCTCCGGCAAGGTGGAGAAGCAGGACGCCGTCAGCTATCTCAAAGAGTTGGAGGCTATCTTCGACTTCATGGAGTCCGACAAGGATCTGCGGCGCAAGGCCAGTGAGAGCACCGTAGATAGCCTGGAACGCAGCGTTCTCGCCAAGTTCTCGTCGGTGCCGGGCAAGTGACGGCGTTAAGGTATCGAGCGACATCGGGAAGCACGGCAAACTGAATCGACTTGAATGATGAAACGACTAGCATGCGTCTCGACGTCTAACCATCGGCTTATGCGGCCGGCGGCCTCGTTTGGGTGGACAGTTATAACCGCCGCCGCACAGCCTCGGCGTTGAACGAAGCCGCTTTGCGGCAGTCCTCCGGCTCCGCTCCTCACGATGGCAT
>CAYHRV010000104.1:0-11105 GCA_964359165.1 uncultured Elusimicrobia bacterium | reverse complement strand
TGATACCCACGCTTGCATCCCTGTGAATTGACGGTCCGGGATGCCCCTGCTAGAGTAGAGGAAAGGCATCGTCCAGGGCACAACCGGGGAAACCCGGTGCCGCAAAGCCTTCGGGGCTACAGAGCGCAACTCTACGCCGGCCGGGCTGCCGATCAAAGAGCCGACATCGGCAGCCGTGGCGTTTTCCGGGCCGCGAGGGGGAAAGCGGGTGACTTCGAAAGGCTTATCAGCGTGGGCGACGCTTGTGCTGCTCCTATCTCTTTGCGCCGTTCCGACCGATCTTTCCGCCGGAAGCTATGAGAAGGCCGCCAAGGACATGGGTCGCGCCGCTTTCCGCGGGAAGGTGCGCCGCATCGCGGTCATCCCCTTCACCCCCATCTCCGGCCGGGACGGCCAGGGGGGCCTGGTGCTGGCCGAGCGCATCACCGCCCGCCTCAGCGCGGAGCCCGGGGTGGAGGTGGTGGAGCGCACACTGCTGGAGAAAGTCTTCAAGGAACAGGGCCTGGGCTACCAGGGCTGGCTCGACCAGCGCAGCGCGCGGAAGGTGGGCAATGTCCTGGGCGTCGACGGCCTGGTGACCGGAACCTTCCTTAAGCTCTCGCGCGACAAGATCGAGGTCAACGCCCGCCTCATCGACGCCGAGACCGCCCGGATCCTGGGAGTATTCACCATGAAGGTCGAGAAAGACTGGGAGGACACGGGATTCGAGACGGACTTCTCCTTCCTGGTCCCCCCCCCTGATTTGGACGGGGCCGAGAATTTCCCCCCGGCCCCGTCCCTCATCTCCCTGAAACCCCAGCCCATGCAGGAGGACTGCTCGGACTGGGAGAGGCGCGTCGACGAGATGCAGGAGGCCGTGCTCGAGCTCAAGGTGCGCCATTGGGCCCAGCGCCTGCGCGAGAAGGAGTTCACGCCCAAGGCCCTCACCCGGAACCCCGGCTCGGACATCCGCACCATGGGCCTACGCCAGGACTTCTATCGCAAACTGCGGGAGGCGCATGAGCGCGGCTTCGAGCCGCTCTCCATGCGGGAATCGGCCTTCTTCGAGCAAGTGGAGGGGAGCGTCGAGGCCATCCTGCAGAAGTGTTACTATTGACTCCGGCCCCGCAAGAGAGCGTCCGCGCTCTTGCGGGGCCCGTTCTTTACTAGAAGAACTCCAATATCCTTCCCAAACCCAGCGCGAACACCCCGAAGAAAGCCGCGGCGAGCGGGTAAGCGGGCAAGGAAACGGGGAGCTTCAAGAACTTGACCTGTCCGCGCAGTTCCTCGATATTGGACTCCGAGTATAGGACCCTGGTCTTCCCAATCACGGTGTTGTTCTCCATATCCAGGGTGATGTAATGCCACTTATCGGCCCGGGAGAAGGGGAACTTAGCCATCTGCGCCTTGCGCACCAAGATCGCGCTCGTCTTCTCGGAACCCGCGGCAACGGGAACCCCGGAGACATAGACGCAGAGCAGGCAGAAGAGGAACTGGGCCGAGACCAGGAGCAGGCAGAAGGGGTGGCGCAGTATTTGGCGGGCGGCCTCCTTGAACTCCGAGCCCCCGGCCGCGTCTTTCTTCTTTTCCTTGCCTTTCATGGTCGTCCTCCAGGTGCCCAGTATATCAAACGCGCTCGTCCTAAATCGCGGCAAAGGCATCCGCGTTTTCCGCGATTAGGGAGTTGACTCGCGCGGGATCCGGGCGTAGAATACCTGCATGACAAGCCCCTCTCCTCTCTCTCGGTTTCCGGCCATCCTGACCCTGCTCGCGCTCGCCGGCTGCGCCGGAGCGCCGCCGGTCCAGCCCCCTCCCGTAGTCGAGCAGGCCCCGGCCGCCCCCGCGGTCAAGATCGTCCCCCGCGTCTACGGCTCGGAAGCCGTCCAACGGGAGCTCTCGGGCCTCATCCGCGAGCCTTTTTCCGAGACCCAGGCCATGGAAGTGATCTACGCGACCACCCGCAAGGCCGTGGGCGACCCCTCCGAATGCGGGGACTCCTCCTTCGGAGTGGACCTGGGCTCGGAGGTCTCCTACGGGGCCTGCCGGATCAACGTCCCCAAGATCCATGCCGTGGGCGGCTTCGAGGTCAGCGCGGATCCCCGGGCCGACCCCCACCGTTACTTCCGCGTCCTGGGCCACACGCCGCTCGACCAGGCCGGGCTCTTCGAGCGCCTGCGCGAGCGCCCGGGCTCCGACATCCTGGTATTCGTGCACGGCTTCAACGTGAAGTTCGAGGAGGCGATCATGCGCTCGGCACAGATCGCCTATGACCTCAAGTTCCAGGGGCCGGTGGTGCTCTTCTCCTGGCCGGCCGGGGCCGCGGAAGGCATGCTCGAGAGCAAGATGATCAACCTGACCTACCAGACCAACCGGGGCAACGCGGCGCGCTCGGCGCCCAAGGCCGCGGCCCTATGGATGGGCCTGGCGGGGCTGGACTCGCGCATACACCTCATGGTGCACTCCATGGGCCATCAAGTGGTGCTCCCTTCCCTGGCCCAAGCCTCGCAATCCATCGGACGACGCTTCATCGGCGAACTCATCCTCAACGCGCCGGACATCCCGGTCAAAGACTTCCAGAGGCTCGCCCCCCGCTTCAAGGAGCTGGCCGACCGGGTGACGGTGTACTGCTCCTACAACGACAACGCCATCGCGGCCTCCGAGACCTACAACAAGGGGCGGCGCATGGGCGGCTGTGAACGGGAGCCCGGAGTGGACGTCATCAACGTGGGAGGGATCGACGCGCCCGCCCTAGGGGTGGGCGGGCTGGGCCACGGCTACTATTCCTCGCGGCCCATACTCACCGACATCTTCCAGGTGCTCTTGGGGGTCCCCGCGGAGAAGCGACTCTTCATCCGCAAGAGCGAGACCAACACGCCGGAAGACTATTACTTGAGGCCTTAGCGGTTATCCTCTCCGGCGATCCCCACGTACGACACGGTCTGGAGCGTGGGGCTCTCCGCGTAGGTGGAAACTCCCGCGACCACCTGGCCGATGTAGCTTCCCTCGCGCCACTCCACTTGGCCGGAGCGGGGGTTGTAGATCCCGGCGACCACCTGGCCGCGGTAGCTCCCCTCCCGCCACTCGACTTGGTCGGAGCGCGGGTCATAGACGCCGACCACCACTTGCCCGCGGTAAGCGCCTTTGCGCCACTCCACCTGGCCCGTGCGTTCGTTGTAGACGCCCGAGACGATCTGGTCCCGATAATCGCCGCGCTCCCATTCGACTTGTCCGGTCCGAGGATTATAGACCCCGGTGACCACATGGCCGCGATACTCGCCGCTGCGCCACTCCACCTGGCCCATGCGCTCGTTGTAAGCCCCGGTGACGACCTGGCCGCGGTATTCCCCGCGCCGCCACTCCACCTGGCCCGTGCGGGCGTTGTAGACCCCGGCCACGACCTGGCCGCGATATTCCCCTTCCTGCCACTCCACCCGGCCGGCCCTGGGGTTGTAGACTCCGGCCACGATGTGGCCGCGGTAGCTTCCCTCGCGCCACTCGATGCGGCCCTCCTGCGCGGCCTGGGCGGCGGAAGCTTGGAGCGGGTAGCCGGTCTTTGCCCGCAGTTCGATTCGCCCGCGGAGCTCGGCGGCTTGCCTGGGGAAGGTCTCGAAGGCCCTGGAAACGCCCTTCTCGAATTCGATCGCCGCGGCGGGATGGCACAGAGCGGCGGATACGGCGAGCATTGCGATGATCCGATGCATTAAACCCTCCGGCCGGCTCGGCGCATGTCGCCCGATTCCCGGTCCGGAGTTATTATAACGCGCGGATGCCCGAAGAAAAACCGTCCAAAGCCCCCCGGCGGGCTGGGTCCGGGGGCCCAGCTTCTTTGCGCCTACCGCGACTGGCTCTCCCCTTCGGCAAGGGTCTGCTCCATCTGCTGGGTGTTCGCGTTGGCCTTGTCCGCGACCGCCTCGGCCTTCTGCATGTCTTTCTGAAGGTCGTTGACGTATTTTACCGGAGCCTGCTGGACTTCCTTGGCGGCTTCGGCCGCCTTTTCCGCCTTCTTGCACCCGGCCGCGACGGCCAGAAACGCGAGAGCGACAATTAGATA
Organism: uncultured Elusimicrobia bacterium; assembly: GCA_964359165.1. Taxonomy (GTDB): domain Bacteria; phylum Elusimicrobiota; class Elusimicrobia; order UBA1565; family UBA1565; genus CAYHRV01. The sequence continues at coordinate 7,075 of CAYHRV010000104.1, read as the reverse complement.
TCTCATTTTCTCTCCCTCCTTTTTAGGGTCCTGCTTAGAAGAGGCCTCCGGCCCTCAGGGCTTCTCGCGGGCGAACTGCACGGTGTGGCGCCTGCCGCCTTCCGAGAATCTCAGGGTCAGCACGGCGCGGCTCCCCCCTTCGATGCGGATGAACCGCTCCCGCGGCTGCCAGGCGGAATCCAGGGGCCCCCAGGCCGCCGGAGGAGTGACTACCCACTGCTCGAAGCGGAAGAGGTGGTTGCCCGACTCGAGCCTCATGCCCCAACGCTTCTCCGCCGACTTGGGCCCGACATGGGTCTCGCCGATGGGCTTTCCGTCCATGAACACCTTCGTCTGGGAGAGCATGTCCTCTTCGGAGCTTGCAATGGAGTCCACGACGGCCAGCACGAAATCCGCGTCCTCCGGGACCGGGACCGGCGGGGTGGGGAGGACGACAGGAGCTGGCGGGATTTCCACGCGGGCGGCCTCGGTCGAGACCGCCGCCGGGTCCACGGGCCCCCCGGGGGCCTGCCCGGCCGGCGACTCGGAGGAGAGCAGGACGGGAGCCCCCTCCGAGGGCTCCAGGTCCTCCAGGGAGGAAGACACGGGGGCCGCAGTCGCGGCCCCGACCGAGACAACGGGCGGGCTGACGCCCGCCTGCTTGGTCGCGCAAGCGCCCAGGGTCAGCGCCAAAGCCGCCGACAAGCCATAAGCGAGACGGCCCGGAAAAACCGGACTAGCCTTCTCTCTTTTCATGTCGGCGCCGGTTTTTCCGGGCGGTCCAAGACTCATTTCATCTTCAGCCGGAGCGTGTATTTGTCGCGCACGTTGTTCTGCGCCGGGTCCGCGGCGGAGAGCTTCAGGTAATAGGTCCCGGGCTCCAGTTCCCGGGCGAAGGATAGGGATTCCCCGGCCTTGGCCGCGGTCCAGGCCTGCAGTTCGGCGTACTCCTGGTCGAAGAGGGCCGCGGCGAAGCGGACATTGACCACCCCTGCCAAGTCGATGAGGACCTCGCCTTTCGAGTAGACGTTGAACTCATAGCAGTCCGCGTCGCCTTTGGGGGCGATGAAACCGTCCACCGATTCCCCGACCTTGAGCGGTTGAGCGGAGGAGGTGGAGTCGTTCGCCTCGAACTCCAGGCCCTCCTGGAACGGGGTGAGTTGGCGGGAGAGCGTATAGCCCTGGCGGCTATCCGACTTCTTGCCCGTCTTCTCGGAAACGCTCAGGAAATAGTCCCCTTTCACCACCCCGGAGCCGGTGAGGGTCTCGGGCTTACCCTTGCCCATGTTGTCCACGCGGGCCAGGGGGATGCCGAGCGAGTCGCGCAGGGTCAATTCTAGGTCCATCGAGTCCGGGCCTTCCAGGTTGGCGCGCAAGACCTGCTTGGAATCGCCCTCGACTCTCACCAGGAACCAATCCTGGTCCCCCTCGGGCGAGATCGTCCCGGTGACGCTACCCGCGATGAAAGGCGTGGCGTCCTGGCGCTGTTCATTGGGCTCGAACTCGCTCTTGCCCTGATAGGGCAGGAGTTCGGAGAGCATCTCGTAGGGCTTTAATGGGGTGCCCGTCCTCCGCTTGGCGGCCAGGCGCAGGAAATAGCGGGCCGGGCCGCGCACGCCGAACCCCTTGAGGCTCTCTCCCTCGCCGGCGCCGCCCGTGTCCGACTCGCGGAGCTTGTACGCGTTGAGATCATAGACCTCGATGGAGAAATCCACGCCCGGGACCCCGCCCACGCTCAGGTTCAGCAGGGAGAGGCCGGGCGTCTGGACCTCCATGCGGTACCAATCCGCTTCCGCGTACTCGGTATCCCCGGAGAGCAGATTCCTCGCGGGATGGAAATGCCCCCGCGTGAGGCCCGGCAGTTCCATGGGGCTCGCGGTCTGCGGGCTGTCGTCGGGCTCCCTCTCCCTTCCCGCGGGAGACTCGAGGGCGGTTTCCAGGGTGTAGGCCTGGGAGGACCCCGCCTTGGGGCTCTTATTGGAGAGTTCGATGAAGCAGTCTCCCTCCGGCGCCCAGAGGTCGAGGGCCTGCTCATCTCCCCCCTCCCCGGTCTCATCGTAACGCTTGAGCTCGCGGCCGTCTCCCGCGCGCACGGAGAGGATGAAATCCACGCCGCGTATGCCCCCCACCCGGGCGGAAAGCACGCCTTCCTTGCGCACCGCGAGGCGATAGACATCCTTGTCCCCCGCCCCCGCGACGGTGCCCTGCGTCTTGCCGGGCCTGATGCGCGTGGCCGAACCCTGGTCATCGTTGGGCTCCTTCTCGCGTGAAGGGCCGCAGGCGCAGAGGAGCGAAGCCGCGAGGAGGATCAAAGCGGCGCGGGGCCGGGTCATGCTCGGATTCTACTTTTTGCCCTCGATGGGGGCAAACCCGCGGGCCGGCCGGTCGCGATAGGCCGCCTTGACGAATTCCATCCAGATGGGCGCGGCCGTCGAGCCCCCCGCCTTGCCGTGCCCCAGGGAGAGACGCATGTCGTCGTGCCCGAGCCACACGGCCGCCGAGAGGTCCGGGGTCACGCCCGCGAACCAGGCGTCCTTATAATCATTGGTGGTCCCGGTCTTGCCCGCGGCCGGGAGATTGAACCCGGTCTTGAGCGCGGCCGCGCGAGCCGTTCCTTCCGGCCCCAAGACCCCCCGCATCACCTCGACGAGTGTCGCGCAGGTCTCGGGCTTGAGGGCCGCCTTCCCCTCCGGTCGGGCGCTCCAATCGCGGATCACCTTCCCTTCCCTATCCTCGACCGTCGAGATGAGATACGGCTCCCGGGAGACGCCGCCGTTGACGAAGACCCCGTAGGCCCGGGCGAGCTGGAGCGCGGAGAGCTCCACGGTGCCCAAGGCCAGGGAGAGATTGCGCGGGATGGACGCAGGGTCGGCTCCGGAGGCGTCGGCGAGGACGCGGATCGCCTCCTCGACACCCACGGCTTCCAGGAGCTTGACCGCGATGGAGTTGAGCGACTTCCATAGGGCGAAAGCCAAGGTGACCTTCCCGTGGTATTTCCCGCCGTAGTTCTGGGGCGTCCAGGTCCGGCCTCCGCCCACGCGGTACTCGATGGGCGCGTCCTCCAGCTCGTCTTCGGGCTTGAAGCGGCCCGATTCAAAGGCCGCCGCGTAGATGAAGGGTTTGACCGAGGAGCCGATGGGCCGGGAGCTGTAGGCCCGGATGAGCTGGTTCTGGAAGCTGAAGCCGCGTCCTCCGACCAGGGCCAGCACGGCCCCGTCCTTGGGATCGACCGCGGCAAGCGCTCCCTCGACCGACATGCTCGACGCCGACACGCCAGCGTTAAGCTCCTGCAGGCCCTGGCGCAGGGCCTTCTCCGCGGCCCGCTGGAACTCCAGGTCGAAGGTGGTCCTGACCTTGAGCCCGCCCTTGAGCAGGCGCTCCTTGTCGAACTCCTTGAGCAGGGCGCGGCGCAGGACCTCGACGGGATAGGGCGCCTCATTGACGGACATCCGCCAGAAGGAGTTCTCCGGGGAGGAGAGCCGCCGGTTGAAACTCCGCCAAAAATCCTCGGAGAGCGTCTCGACGGAGGACTCCGGGATGAAGCCCGTCTTGGCCATGCGCGCGAGCACGGTGCGGTGCCGAGCCCTGGCGAGGGCCTGGTCGGCGAAGGGCGAGTACTTGTTGGGGCTGGCCACGATCCCCACGAGCATCGCGGCCTCGGCCAATTCGAGCTCCTTGGCCGATTTATCGAAGTAATAGCGCGAGGCGGACTCCACGCCGAAGGCCCCATGCCCGAAATAGGCGAAATTGAGATACATGAGGAGGAGCTGGTCCTTGGTGAATTTCTCCTCGAGCTTCCGGGCGCAGAAGAGCTCGTAGACCTTCCTCCCGTAGGTCTTCTTGCGCGTGGTGAACATCATCTTGGCGAGCTGCTGGGTCAGGGTGCTGCCGCCCTGCTTGGGGCTCATGCTCTTGAGATTGACGAGCATGGCCCGGGCGATGGCCCGCCAGTTGACGCCCTTGTGCCGGTAAAAGGTGCCGTCCTCCGTGGCGACTAAGGCGCGCTTGAGGAACACCGGCAGGTCGGCGGCGTCGTTGACGTAGAGCCCCTTCTCGGCCAAGAACTCCCCCATCAGCCTGCCCCGGGCGTCGTAGATGCGGGTGGGCACGGCCTCCACCGAGAGCTTGGAGGCCATGTAGGGGACCTCGAAGGCCTCGTCCTCCGAGAGCAGGTACTCCTCGCGCCCCGGAGAGGTCACGGTGAGGTAATACTGGTCCATCTTCTCCACGATCGACGCCTCACGGCTCTTGAATGTCCAATAACCCCAGGCAAAGAGGAGGCAGACCCCGAGCGGGACCAGGAGCAGGGCCAGGAGCGCGGCCGCCAAGACCGTCGCGAAGCCCCCCGCCCGCGACGCGCGAAGCGGGCCGCGCGTGTTCCCGGCTTCCGTCGCTGTGAAGATCATGGACAATGGATTCATGCCGACGCATGGCGGCCGCGGCCGCCGTGTTAGTTATATCAATATTCATGCCAACGGAGCCGCTCTTGCCCTTGGGCTCGGCAATCTTGCACCATAGTGCCGATGAAGACCCTGCTCATCAAGAACGCCCTACGCGTGGCACTCATGGACGACGCCGGCACGGAGATCGAGGGCGGGGACGTCTACATCGAGGGCAACGCGATCAAGAAGGTCGGCAAGGACCTCCCCTTTCGCGCCGACCGGATCCTCGACGCCAAGGGCTGCGTGGTGCTCCCCGGCTTCATCAATACCCACCACCACCTCTACCAGACGCTCACGCGCAACCTCCCGGCGGTGCAGGACCACAAGCTCTTCGACTGGCTCACCTACCTCTATACGGTCTGGCGGCACCTGACCCCCGAAGGGGTCTTCGTCAGCGCCCAGGTCGGGCTGGGCGAGCTCCTCCTCACCGGCTGCACCACGAGCTCGGACCACTTCTATCTCTTCCCGGGAGGCAAGAGCGCGGACCTCATCGACCGCGAGATCGAGGGCGCACGCTCGGTGGGGATGCGCTTTCACGCCTGCCGGGGCTCCATGTCGCGCGGCAAGTCCAAGGGCGGCCTGCCCCCCGACGACGTGGTGCAGACCGAGGACGAGATCATGAAGGACTGCGAGCGCCTGGTGCGCGCCTACCACGACCCCAGGCCCCTGTCCATGACGCGCGTGGCCCTGGCCCCCTGTTCGCCCTTCTCCGTGACCACGGAACTGCTCAAGCTCACGGCGACGATGGCCAAGGAATGGGACGTGCGCATGCATACCCATCTGGCCGAGACCATCGATGAGGAGCAGTATTGCCTGGAGCTCCACAAGCTCCGGCCGCTCGCCTACATGGAGTCGGTGGGCTGGCTGGAGGACGGGCGGAGCTGGTTCGCCCACGCCGTGCACTTAAACGAGGAGGAAGCCCGCCTCATGGGCAAGACCCGCACCGGGGCGGCCCATTGCCCGACCTCGAACCTGCGCCTGGGCTCGGGCATCGCCCCCATCCGCATGTATCTGGGCCACGGCGTCCCCATCGGCCTGGGCGTCGACGGCTCGGCCTCCAACGACTCCTCCTCCATGCTGGCCGAGGCCCGGCAGGCCATGCTGGTCTCGCGGGTGAAGGCCGGGGTCTCCTCCATGCCCGCGCGCGACGCGCTCAGGCTCGCCACCCGCGGCGGCGCCCAAGTCCTGGGAAGGGACGACATCGGCGAGCTCGCCCCGGGCAAGGCCGCGGACATCGCCGTATTCGACCTCAACGGCATCGACTTCGCGGGCGCCTGGGCCGACCCCGTGGCCGCGGTGCTCTTCTGCGGCGCCTCGCACAAGGCCCGCTGGGTGCTCGTCAACGGCGAGGTGGTCGTGGAAGAACGCCGCCTAGTCCGCGTCAACGAAGAGTCCGTCGCCCGCCAAGCCAACGCCCTCTCCAAGGGATTGCTCGAAAAATCCTCCTGAATCGCGACAAACGCTCCAGCGTTTCTCGCGACTCATGGAACTTTCCCCTCAGTTCCTGCGGATGATCTTCCGGACCGAGGCGAGCATCCCCTCCAACTCCAGGGCGTCGGCTTCATCAAGGGCTTTGCGGCGAAGAGCCAGCGTCTTCTCCATCCGCGATGTCAGCTCGTCATCTCGTCGTATTCAGAGTGGCTGCCGATCCAAAACCAAATGGGGCCGTCGGGACCTTCAACGGCAAGCGCTCGATAGGCTAGGCCGACGCGAGCAGAATAGAAATTCCCTACTTTCTTGAAGTGCAGGGATGGATGATACGGATTGGCCTTGAGGAGGTCGAAATTTTTCTTGGCCAAAACTCGCGCCGGTTTGGGCAACGAGCGCAAGCATCGCCAGAATCCGGGTGAAGCGTGGTGCTTCAAAGCTCTCGCGTCTTGCCGCTCTTATGCGCGGCAAGAGCTTCTCGGGAGAGTTTGCCGAGTTTCCCGGATCGAGCGTCTCGCTGAATCTGGAGATCCCAGGCATCAGAGTCAAAATGCTGGAACCAATTGCGAAACGCCTCCAAGCTGGAGCGATCAAGCTTTTTGACTTCGCGTTCCAATAATTGAACCTTGGTCATGCTTTTAGTTTAACAGGAGTCATCCTGGATGGCAAGGCCCCGACTACGAACCTTGAGCAAATCAAGCTGACGAATGCTTGGCTCGGATCTTGCCGCTCTTTACGAGGTCCCACTTAAAGTCCTCATCCAGGCTGTTATTAGTAAGTCAACGTCTGACACCGACGGTACCGGAAACAACTCACCACATGGTCGTTGACCATCCCGACCGCCTGCATGTGGGCGTAGAGGATGGTGCTACCGACGAACCTGAACCCGCGCCCCTTCAAGTCGCGGCTCAAGGCGTCCGATTCGGGAGAGGTCGCGGGGATGTCCTTCATCGTCTTCCTGCGGTTGACGATGGGCTTCCCGCCCACGAATCTCCACACATACGCGTCGAAGCTCCCGAACTCTTTCTGGACGACGAGGAAGGCCGCCGCGTTGCCCACCGCGGCGCGGACTTTCAGGCGGTTGCGGATGATGCCGGGGTCTTTGAGCAAGGCCTGGACCTTGCGCTCATCGAAGCGGGCCACCTTGGCCGGGTCGAAGCCCGCGAAGGCCTTCCGGTAGCCTTCGCGACGCTTCAAGATGGTGGCCCAACTCAGCCCCGCCTGCG
>CAYHRV010000103.1:1575-11629 GCA_964359165.1 uncultured Elusimicrobia bacterium | reverse complement strand
CTCGCGGTGGGTCTGGGATTCGATGGTGCGCGCCCCCACCGCGTACCAGGAGACGAGCTCCGAGAGATACTGCGGCGCGATGGGGTCTAGGACCTCGGTGGCGGCGGGAAGGCCCAGGCGCGTGATGTCGATGAGGAGTTTGCGGGCCTTCTTGAGGCCCTCCTCGATGTGGAAAGAGTCGTTGAGGAAGGGGTCGTTGATGAGCCCCTTCCAGCCCACGGTGGTGCGCGGCTTCTCGAAATAGACCCGCATCGCGATGAGGCAGCGCTCCTTGACCTTATTAGAAAGGGCCTTGAGTCTCCGGGCGTAGTCCAGGGCCGCCTCGGGGTCGTGGATGGAGCAGGGCCCGACGATGAGCAGGAGCCTGCGGTCGTCGCCGTCGAGGATGGCCCGGATGGCGGCCCTCCCCTCGTGCACCGCGCGCAGGCTGGCATCGGGCGCGGGGAGGATGCGCTGGAGCTCCTGGGGCGGAGGGACCAGGGCATGGCTCTCGATGTTGACGTTGATGAGGCGCTTCTTATCCATCGTTCAAAGGGAAGGCCCGGCCGGAAGGCCGGGCCTTCTGCGCGCGTTATCCTTGCCCGGTTCAGCGCGCCAGCTTCGCCGCGTCCACGACCCCGGCTCCCTGCTCCTCGGCCGAGAGCCCGGGGACCTTCTGCGCCGCCGCGGTGAGGGCCGCCCGGACGGCCTGGGCCCCCTGCGCGCCCTTGGAGACGGCCAAGGCCGCCAGGCCCGCCACGTGGGGGCAGGCCATGGAGGTGCCGGAGTAGGCTTTGATGCCGGAGGCATCGACGCTCAGCGGCACCGTGGAGGGGACCTGGACGCCGGGGGCGATGAAGGCCACCTGCGCCCCGCGGCTGGAGAAGGTCGCGATCCCTTCTTTCTCGCTCGGGCAGAGCTTCGTCTCCGTGACGCCGGGAGGACAGAGGGCCGAGACCGCGATGGACTCGGGATAAGCCCCCGGATAATTGACCGCCCCCGCGTCGTTGCCGGCCGCGGCCACGATGGTGATGCCGGCATGGACCGCCTTTTTGAGCACCCCCTCGAAGAAGGGGATGGAACGGGGAGAGCCCAGGCTCATGTTGATGACCTGCATCTTGTTCTGGATGCACCAGTTGATGCCGCCGAAGATGCCGAAGATCGAGCCGCTGCCGTCCTTGTTGAGGACTTTGACCGCGTAGAGCGAGGCCTTGGGCGCGACGCCGGCCACGCCCTTGCCATCGAGCTCCGCGGCGATGATGCCGGCCACGTGGCTGCCGTGGGAATGGTCGTCCACCCAGGGCTGGCCCTTGTCCACGGCGTTATAGCCCCCGGCGACCCGCCCCTTGAGGTCGGGATGCTCCGGGTCTATGCCCGTGTCCACGACGGCGACCTTGACGCCGGCGCCCTGATCGCTCGGCCAGGCGGCCGGCGCGTTGACCCGGCGCACGCCCCATTGAGCCTCGTCGCTTCCCGCATCGGCGCGGGCCTTCGGCGCGAACTTCGGAAGCTGTTCGCGGACCGCCTCGAAAGACGGTAGAGGAAGTTCCTGAAAAGAAACGGGGCCTTCGATCCAACGGAGCCAGAGGTCCTTTTGAACGTCCACGACTTTTGGATGTATGCGCAGGCCGGCCGCGGCCGCCCGCGATTTCCCGGGCCGGCCCTGGGCCAGGACGAGCCCCATCTCGGGGAGGGTGTCGACGACATCGAGCCCGTAGGAGGAGAGTATGCCCTGGGCTTCCTGGGCGTCCACGCCCTCATGGAAGCCGATGATGAGCCGGTCTTCCACGCCTTGGGCCGTTATCGGCTCCGCCTGCACGGAAAAAGCTGCGAGAGATGCTATTATCGCGAGCGCGGCCAAGAGCCTCTTCATCATGCCACCCACCTCCGGAGTCCGCGCCGCCGGCGATCGTCCGATCGGCGCTCTTGAGAGCCGCGTGTATTATAGCAAACCGAACTCGCCATACGGCGAGTTGACTTTCCAAATCAAATCCCTCGCACGCGGGCTTTCCCTCGCCCCGGGACGGGATGGCCGGGAGTGTCTGGGCCGGTGAAACCAGGGGTGTTTCATAGCGGCGTCCTCACCGGCGGCCTATTTCACCGTGAGAGCACTCGTTTGTCGTATTTTTTTAATAAATTTATGCTGATAATTAAAGCACAACCCACATCGCCCGGGCGATTGTGCTGGAAAACACAGGGTAAAATTTTAGGATTTTGCCGAGTCCTTTCCCTGGAGGCGATGTAATCTCTCCCCCTGAGCCGGCCTCATTGCGGGGACATGGCATACACCGTGACTTGGATGTCTTGCGCCGAGTCCGTGCTGGAGATGCGCGGCATGCCTATCTTGAGCCAGAGCGTGCGGACGTCGCCCCACGGTACGGAGACCCCGTTCTCATCGAGGGCGAAGCTCGCCGCGCTGCTCGCCCCCGGGGTGTCCGTCACCTTGTCCAAGTCCACGAAGTCCCCCAAACCCGGCTCCGCGGAATTGAAGGCGGCTTGGAGCGTGAAGGTATCTGTGCCGGAGGAAGTGTCGATGGTCCAGGGACTTGCGGCCGTGATGGTCGCGGCCTTGATCCAATAGGTGGTCGCGCAGTTTCCGGTGTTGGTGACCGTGATGCCCGTGCCTATCACGTATTCCGTGGCGAGCTCGAGTCCGCCCGCGTTGATGGTGGCCTGGGCCATCACCGTGCCCCAGTCGATCACCGTCATGGTGGAGCCGAGGCTCGTGTAGGCGCTCGTCGTCCCGTTCCAGTTGAAGGAGGCGACTCGGAAATAATAGGTCGTACAGCGCTCCAGGGCGGGATCCGCGCCCACGCCCACGGCCAAGGTGCTGGCTAAGACGCTGAAGGTCCGGGAAGAGTGCAGGGTCCCGGCCGGGGAGAGGGCGCTGAAATTGGTGGAGGAAGCCTCCAGCAGATAGCCCTGCGAGGTCATGGAGGAACCTTGCTCGGAGGCCAGCGCCAGGCGCGCCCAATTGGCCGTGATGGAGCTCTCGAAGGCGGTGGACTTGCCGGTGTCGTCTTTGAACACCGCCGAGCCCAGGGTGTTGGGCTGGAAAGAGAGCGTGGAGGTGGCGCCCAGCACCGTATAGGTGCTCATCTGGCTCGCGTGGTTGAGCGAGGCCACCCGGAAATAATAGGTGGTGTTCGTTTCGAGACTATCGACGCCCGCGCCGACCGTCAAAGTGCTTGCCAGCCGGCTGTAAGTCGTCGAGGAGTAGACGATCCCCCCGCCGGGCGCGATGGCCCCGAAATTAGTGGAGGAGGCTTCCAGGACATAGCCCACCGCCTCGCCCGAGGCTTTTGCCGCCCAGCGCACCGCCGCGGAGGTCAAGTAGATCGCGTAGTAGCCCAGATACCCGGGGGCTCCCGCCAGCGTGGCGTAGGATGCGAAGGCGGAGCCCGTGGACCCCCCGCAGGTGAATATCTCCACTTGCCGCGTGTAGGTGGTATTGGGCGATAGCTCGGGCTCGGAGTAGGAGGTGGTCTGGGCCGTGAACACCGGCGATTGCCCGGCCCCTCCCGTCGAGGAGACGATCTGATAGGTCGTCGCCCCGGTCACCGTGGTCCAGTTCCAGTGTATGTCAGTTGCGCTGGAGTAGAGCGCGCTGAAGCCGGGGATGGCCAAGGTCACGGTGGAGCTGTAGGTGCCGCCTTCGCCCGCGGTGGAGTTCCCTCCCCCCTTCGCGCCTCCGGCCGTGGAGACCGAGATGGCGCACAGGTTGCCGGAGTTCTGAATGTTGATTGCCACCCTGCCTCCGGCTCCGCCTCCGCCCGGGTCATCGAAAGGCGTGAGCGTCCCATCCGTGTCCGGGCCTCCGGAGGCTCCCAACGCAGTGACCGTGCCTTGGCCTACCAGATAGGTGGCTCTGAGGTTGACGGTCCCGCCCGCGCCACCGCCGCCCGCCGCGCGGACATTGCTTGCTCCCGCTCCCGGCCCCCCCGGCTCGCCGTCGGCCTCGATGCGGCCGTCCAGGTTGATGGTCTGGGCCTCCAGAATGACGGCGCCGCCTCCGTCCCCGCCTACGTTAAAGCCGCTGGCGAAGTCTCCTCCTCCCCCGCCGGAGCCGGCCCATTCGGGGTTGTAGGTGTCGTCATTGGCCGGACCCTGGGTGTTTGCTCCCGCCCCCCCTCCCAAGCCTCCGTGGCCGCCTCCGGCTCCCCCGGCGCTCGATGCGCCGCTGGCGCCCCCGCCGCCGGGACCCGTGCCGAAGGATGCGCCACCCGATGGCCCGCCGGCGAAGCCCATGCTGCTTACGGTCACCGTGGCGCCCGCCTGTATGTCGAAGGTCCCCGTGATCTTGATGTTCACGGAACTCACCGTGACCGCGAATGGGCGGTGGGTCAAGGAGGAGCCCGAGAGCATGGTGAAATCGCCGTCGAGCAGTATCTGGCGGCTGGTGGCCAGGGTGAGCCCGGCGCTCTTGCGGACAAGCACGCTCCCGCCCCTGGCCACGGTGGTGGCCAGGGTGAGATTGGCCGAGAATGCGGGGTCAAGGCCCCCGATCGTCAGAGAGGAGAAACTGATGGGCTGGGCGGTATTGGGGACATATACGCTGACATCGGCCGCGGGCGCGATGGTCACCGGGCTTCCGGCGCCGGGGATGCCGTTGGGGTTCCAGTTGGCCGCCGTATACCAAAGGTTGTTGCCTCCCCCGCCGGTCCAGGTGAAGGGGTCCTGGCGCGTCTTGGTGGAGCCGATGAGCGCGTAATGGGTCGCCCCCGACCAATTGAGAGTCCCTATGCGGAAGGCGTAGGTAGTGGCGGAGAGTAGGTCGATGACGGTGAGCGTGCTCGGGCGCATCTGGTTGGTCACGGTCACGACCAGGGTCGCGGAGGAGAATATCTCACCGGACCAGTCCGTGACGCCCTCGGTGTCGGCGGTGGTGGCTTCCAGGACATAGCCTTCGGCGGTGCGGGAGGCGCCGGCCACCGCGGCCGAAGGTCTCGGTATCCAAGTCACGGTGGCGCTGGTCGCGAAGACGCCGGTGAAGCCTCCGGGGAAGAAGCTCCCGTTGGCCACGGGATCGGCCAGGGTGGAGGCCGATGAGACGAACACGCCGCTGGGCACCGAGTTGCGGTTGAGCGAGGCGAAGCGAAAGAAATAAGTGGCGTTGGGCTCCAGCGCGGGCCATTCGAGCAGGAGATAGTTGGTGCTCCCCAGCGTCGTGGAGGATAGGGCTACCACCCCGCCGGGCGCGGGGCCGAGCTCGTTGAAGACGTTCGTCGAGGACCCCTTCAGGTCGTAGCCCGAGGCCGCGGCCGGGGTCCAGGTGACGACCATGCTCGAATAGTAGACCGCCGTGACCGAGGGAGAGATGGGAAGGGCGGCCAAGGTGGAGGTCTCGCCCAGCACCGCCCAGGAGGTGGCGACATGGTTCTGATTGTGGGCGTGGACGCGGAAGTAGTAGGTGGTGTTGGGACTCATGGCGGTGAAAGAGGCGGCGGGATAGGCGCTGGTGGGGACGGTGTCCATCACCACCTTGTCGGTCTCGAAGGGGGAGAAGGCTTGCGAGGCGCTCATCTCGACGGTGTAGGTGGTGTAGCCCACCGCGGCGGAGGCGGGGTTTCCGTTGCGGTCCCAGCGCACGGTGAAGCTCGTGATGTGGATGGGCTCGAAATCCGGCGCCGGGGCCGCCGTGGGGATGTTGGCCAGAGTGCTGGTGGATGCGTAGCTCCAGTCCGTTTCCCAGCCGTTGTGGTTCCTCGACTTCGCCCGGAAATAATAGGTCGTGTTGATGGAAAGGACGCCGGTGCTCAGGAAAAGCCCGGTCGTCGTGTGCGTCGTCACATAGGCCCCGGAGCCGAACTGCGGCTGAGTAGAGACGACGACAGTGTAGGTGGTATGCGCGACGCTGTCGGCGTCGGCGTTGCCGTTGGCCGACCAATCCAGGCGCAGGGCGGTTTCGGTGGGAAAAACCCCCGAGAAGTTGAGCGAAGAGGGGACCTCCGCGAGCGTGGCGGTGGAGGAGAGGTCCCGGTAATTGGTGTAGATGCCCGCGTGATTGAACGCGGCCACGCGCGTGAAATAGGTCGCGTTCTGGATGAGATCGGTGAAGGACGCCATGGTCTCCGCGCCGGGGACCGTGTCGAGGCTGATCTGGTAGGGTGGGCCCGCCGCGTCGAAATTCGGCGCGGTGGAAACGGTGATGGTATAAGTGGTCTTGGAAAATGGATTGGAGTTGTTCCCCCACCGCACGGAAAAGCTCGTGGGCGAGACATCCCAGTAAGTCGGCGCATCGAGCGAAGGCATGGCCGCGAGCGTGGAGGTGGACCCAAGGTAGGCATAGGCGCTCGGCGAGGAGTGCCAGTTCACCCCGGCGGCGTAGAAGTGGTAGGTGGTGTTGGGCGTGATGCCGGGGCTGAAAGTGCCCGCCGGGATCGCTCCGGCGGGCACCGTGTCGAAGGAGACGTTGGCGGGGTCCGAGTTGGGATACCCCAAGGCCGGCGTGGCCGCCACCGTGTAAGTGGTCTTTGCGAGCGTGTTCGTGTTGGCCGACCATTTGACCGTGAGTTGTGTCACCCCCACGTCCGCGAAGGGATTTTCCCCGAAGACCGCGGGCGGAGCGGTGAGCGTGCAGGTGGAGCCCATGTCGAACCACGGGGTGCTGCTCACCCCGGTCGAGGCCATGACATTGAAGTAGTAGGTGGTGTTCCTGACCAGCCCGAAAGTGGTCATGTAGGTGTCGAAGGTGTTCGATGAGGTCACGGCCTCGGCCAGGAAGTCCGCCGCCGAGGAGACTCTCAAGGTGAAAATGGTGCTGTCCGCGTTCCCGTTCCTCAGCCAGTCCGCGGTGACGGAATGGCTCGACACGTCCGGGTAGGGCGGGTCCGCGATATCCGGGTCCACGGCCTGGAGATTGGTCTTGGTGGACCCCCAGAAGAGATAATTGGGGAAGCTCGCGTGGTTGAGGCTTCCCACCCGGAAATAATAGTCCTTGTTGGTCTGGAGCGGGGGAGTATCGACGACTAGAGTGCTCGCTCGCAGGCTATAAGTGATCGAAGAGGAGATCACGCCTCCCGGCGAGAGGGCGCCGAAATTCGTGGAGGAAGCCTCCACGATGTAGCCCTTGCCCGTGACCTCGTCGGCGGCCGGGGGCTGGAGCGGCAGAGCGGCCCAGCGCACGGTGACCGAGGTGAAATACACCCCGGAGAATTGCAATACATCGTCGAGAAGGAAGGGGTCGGCCGTGGGGTGGACCTTATTGACGGTGACGGCCAGCGTTGTGAAGGTGGCGCGGCTGGACCCATAGGAGATGTTCCCGTAGGAGTCCGCGGTCCAGAGCTGGGCGAAGTAGGTGGTGTTGGCGATGAGCCCGTACGCCGGGGTGCTCACCGCGGCGCCCGGCCAGGGCGAGGAGGCGGCCTGGGTGGAGAAGACGATGTTCGCCGCCGAGGAGACGAAGGTGTAGGGCGCGGTGAAGCTCGCCACGCGTATCATGTAAGTCGTGCCCGCCTGGAGATCGCCCCGGGCCCCGTCGAAGCCCGGAGCCGTCCATTGGAGCGTGGCGCTCGAGAAACGGGCGCCTTCGATCCCGGTCAAAGTCGTGACGGTGTCCGGGAAATGGTGGATATGATGAGCCCCGGAGCCTTCCAGGGACCCGCCCGCGGAGGAGGTGGACGCGGCGATGTCCTCGCCGATGGTGGGTTCGAGGCGGTGATTAGCGGAAGAGGAATACTCTCCCCCGGCGCCCGCGGCCGGGCGCAAGCTCGAATCCGCGCTGAAGGAAGGCTCCCCGGCGCGCGTCCATACCGCGGCCGCCAAGAGCATGAACGCGCCCAAGGCGGGCCAAAGCACCGCCCCGAAGTCGCGAGGCGGGCTCTCGGTCGGTGTATTGTCCGTCATCCGGGGCCTCTCTCCTCCCCCTCTTTTATCTCGATCCGAAGACGCGTATCGTGGTGCCCGCGGTGAAATTGTTGGGAATGCTGTTCGAGATATTGATCGCGGTGATCCAATCCGTGGCGTTGGCCCAGGTCCCGCCGCCATGGTGCAGGGTGGGGGCGTTCGCCGCGTTGAGGCCCCGCGCGCCTTCCCAGAGCACATGTTTCACCGTGGCGGGATAATTCGTGGCCCAGAACTTGAAGAAGCCCTCCCTATTGGAGGTGGCCTCCTGAAGCTGGATATAGCCGACCGCGGTGACCGCGTTTCCAGCGCCGAGAGCGTCGGTGGGGTAGGAGGAGTAGTTCGCGGCCGCGTCTCCGTTGAACCCGACGCGGACGATATTGGCCGCGGCGACCCCGGTTATGGTGAGGTAGAATTTAAGGAACTGATACCCTTCCCCGGCAAAGGAAATGTTCAGGGTCGCTCCCGCGGCAGTGAGCGTGTTGCTGGCCAGGAACACCTCGTTGAAATTCGTGGCGGTCATGCTGCCGAAGACCACCGTATCCGTGGATATCTCGATGTCGCCGGTGCTGGAATCGGCGTTGAGCGTGCGCCGGTTATCCGAGCCTAATTGCAGGGAGCCGCCGAGCATGGCCATGCCCGAGCTGGAGGTCAGGGTGTAGGCCGTGTTGCTCGTCGCGGTGAAGGAGGCCGTGCCGCCCACGATGCCGTAGGTGTTGATGAGCCCGCCCCCCGCGTTGTTGAAGAGCGTGCCGCTGGAGACATAGATGCCGGAGGCCGTGACCAGGCTCCAGGTGCCGGCCCCCGAGCCCGTCAGGCTCGCGGTAGAAGCCGTGAGGCCGTATATCACTCCGGTCGTGGAAACTATGCCGTACCTGCTCAAAATCCCGCCGCCTCCGGCGGCGTAGAGGGTTCCGCTGCTCATGTAGATGCCGGAAGCCGTGATAATGCTGAATTGCGCGGCCCCCGCGGCCGTAAATGAGCCGCTAGACGCCGTGATGCCGCCGGTGAAAGAGCCTGTCCCCGCGGACAGGCCGTAGGGGAGTTGGAGGTCGCCGCCGACCGTGAAGGTGGAGTAATTGAGGCCGGAATTAACCCGTATGCCGTTCTTCGACGAAAGTTGGGATGCCGACACTGCCCAGGGCGACATGGCCAGGCTCTGCCTGGGCAGGAGAGTCTGATACCCGGCGGGGCCGCCCGCGTTGGCCGCGTCCACCTGTATGTCGAGATAGGCCGAGGTTCCGGAAAAGAGGTCGGGGTGAAGCGCGGTCTTGGTCCCGATCTGCACGGAGAAAACGCCGTTGGACACCGGCACTCCCGGGATGGTCTCCGACCAAGCGACCCCTTGGATCTCGAGTTGGGTCCCCCCCGTCGGTGCGTCGAAGAAGCGCAGCAGGAGGTCCACGGTTCCGTTGCGCGGGTTGTTGCTCGCGTCGAGCAGTTTGCCCTGGAAGCCGATTCGCAGTGGCGGTTCCACCGCCCCCGCCGTTATGCTCAGCCCCAAGCCTAGAAGGCCCAGAAAGCCCCAAAGGGCCCGTTTTCGTGCGAGGATTCGAGTCCGGGATGATTCGTTCATAAGCTGGCTCCTAAAATGCCCGCGCGCGGGCCGCGCGCGTTCCACGCGCGCGTGCGAAGATAGTGTGTTACATATACCCATAAAACGCCCGAATTTCAAGCGACTTAAACGCGATGTTTATTTCGCAGGAATTTCGCAAACAAAGTCGGCGCCTTTCTCGGTTCCATCGGAACGGAGAAGGGCGCCGGACCTGTTCAAACCGCTTTTACTTTCCGGTCAACCCAAGACGGATCAATCTATGAGCCAGGGCGTATATGTCCGTCCTATCCCCCTCTTTCCTCAGGCCCGCGGCTAATACCAGCACCACGACTCTTCCCCGGTCCACGCGGTAGACGATCCTGTAGCGCCGGCCGACCGCCCTTACGCTTCGCAACCCGGATAGTTCTCCCGAGAGCGGCTTGCCCTGTTTTTCGGGATCGCAGGCTAAAGCGTCTATTCGCTGCGCGATCTTTTCACGGACTCTTCGATCCGCGATGCGTTGGAGAAGCCCTAGGGCGCTCGGGGTCAACTCGATGCTGAAAATCATGGCCGCCTTCCAACGGCGAGCGGAGGCGGCATTTCCTCCCCAAGCTCGATCACAGGCCTAGTCTTTGCTTCGCTCTTTTCCAGGGGAGGGCGCGGCCCGATTCGGCCTCCCGGATGCCGCGCCGCAGGGCC
>CAYHRV010000103.1:0-1475 GCA_964359165.1 uncultured Elusimicrobia bacterium | reverse complement strand
TCGGAGAGGGAGGGATTCGAACCCTCGATACCGGAATTAACCAGTATAACGGTTTAGCAAACCGTCGCCTTCAGCCGCTCGGCCACCTCTCCAAAATGTATTATTCTTATTTATATCACTACACTTTTTAGTATTTCGCTCACCATTTTTTCAGCACAGAAAATCCCAGCGTAGTCATAACGTAGTCATTTCCTGTCGCAAATCGCTGCCCAGTAGCTGGATGGTTGAGCGCCAGATACCCTTGTTCATATGAGCATAACGCTGCAGCATCCTCAGAGAGCTATGGCCCATGTATTCCTGCACAGTGCGAATGTCCGCACCCTTGGAGATCAACTCTGATGCAAAATTATGCCGCAGGGCGTGGAACGTCAGGTCAGGCATCCCGCACTGCTTCTTGAGCTGATCAAAAGCGTGCCTAATGATACCATCTTGTTTCAACTTCTCGCCACCTTCATCACAGAACACATAGGCAGATCGATTGGGTAAAGCGGCGAGCATTTCAGAGAGCTCAGGATGAATTGGAATCTCCCTTAATTTCTTGCTCTTGGTGTGGGTCACGCTGATGATTCCATTCTCCAGGTCAACCTCTTCCCATCGAAGGCCACGTATTTCCCCATGGCGCATTCCGGTCTTGAGTGCCGTAACCAAAATAGGTTTCAAGAAGTCCGGACTGGCTTCGAGAAGCTTCTTCCTTTCCTCTCGAGAGAGTATTTTGATCGGGATGAATTCTTCTTTGAACAGGCGGACCCCCCGCATGGGATTGCGGTCCGCGTACCCCCACAGGATCGCCTTGTTGAAGATCGTCTTTAAGACGGTAAGCTCCCTATTGATAGTCGCTGGCTTTATGGGTCTCTTCTCTTCGTCCTTGCCCTTTGTGCACTTCAGGCGTTTTGCCTTAAATCCCTCAATGTCTTGAGGGCGAATGGTGCCGAGCTGGATATCCCCGAAATGGTCCTTGAGTTTGCCTATTATGCACGCGTCGGCGTCCCAAGACCTCTTGTTAACCTTGGCGTGCTTCTCCAAATACTCGTCGCACATCTTGAAGAAGCTGATCTGTTTTGCATTCTGATCGGGGAAGTGGGATTCATCGACGAATTGGCGATGGTTTTCTAGGTAAATGCGATGGGCGAGCTTCTTGTCGAAGGTGTTTGTGCTTCCCGTGCAGACTCTGCCGTTTAGCCTGATACGGTACCACCAGTACGGAGAGTCCTTGCGTCTAAAAAGCCCCATTACATTTTCCCCGTTTGGCCGTTTGGCTTGGCTCGGATCATCTTCTTTTCAGCCCAGGTGTCTATTGCAAGCCGGTCGAATCTTACGAGTCGACCGAGCGGGATGAATGGTATTTCCCGCGTCTTGACGTATTTGTAAATCATCCACTTAGAGATGCTCAGATACAATGCGAGATCCTCAACGCTCAAGTATCGCTTGGGACTCTGATTGCTATCGAGCTGGTCATCCATAGGTAGTACGCTGAA
>CAYHRV010000102.1:0-11637 GCA_964359165.1 uncultured Elusimicrobia bacterium | reverse complement strand
ACACCTTCGGCTTCGACACCGCGGCGACCGTGGCGGTGGAGGCGGCCGAGAGCCTCCGGGATACCGGCAAGAGCCACGCCCGCATCATGGTTCTGGAAGTCATGGGCCGTCACGCGGGCTGGGTGGCCCTGTTCACCGGCATCGCCTCCGCGGCCGACTATGTCTGCCTGCCCGAGCGGCCCGTGGACGTCAAGGATATGACCGCCAAGCTCAAGGCCGCCTACGCCCGGCGGGGCACGGCGCTGGTCGTGGCCTCCGAGGCCGTCGACCTCCCGGGCTCGGAAGGTAAGGAGAAGCTCAAGGACGAGTTCGGCCACGAGATACTCAAGGAGCGGGGCGTGGCCGAGAGGCTGTGCTCGGTCATCGGCCGGGAGACCGGCATCGAGACGCGCGCGGCCGTCATCGGCCACATCCAGCGCGGAGGCCCGCCGACCCTCTTCGACCGCATCCTGGGGACGCGCGTCGGGGTCAAGGCCGCGGAGCTAGTCCTATCGGGAAAGTTCGGGGTCATGGTGGCTTTGCGCGGGGACCAGGTGGTCCCCGTCTCCCTGGCCGAGGCCACGGGGAAGCTTAAGGTGGTGACGCCTGGGTGGTTGGAACTGCTGGATACGCTTACGGCGAAAAGATGACAAGGAGGGAGCTGATGAAACGGAAAAACGCCCCCACAACGAGCATCCCCCCGCGGGGGGGATGCTGACATGGGAGAAGACACCCAGCGGTTCCAGCGGCGCACCGTCCTGGTCAAGCGAGGGCTCCAGCTCAAATACACGGCCATCGTGTTCGCCAGCGTCCTTTTTACGGCACTGATCGTGGGAGGCGACATCTACTACACCATGGTCAAGTTCATCCAGCGGGAGAACCCGGCCCTCATGCCCATGGCCCTGCAGGCCCTGCGCATGGACATGATCAAGCTCGCGCTCTTCATGGGCGTGATGTTCCTGGTGTCGATCTTCGTCTCCCATCGGTTCGCCGGGCCCATCTTCCGCTTCGAGCGTTCCGCCCAGGCCTTCGCGACCGGCGACCTTACCCACCGCGTCGCCCTGCGCACCGGCGACGACCTCATGGAACTCCAAGACGAGGTCAACGCCATGGCGGCTTCCCTCCAGCGACTGGTGCAGAAGGACCGCACCCTGGTGGAGCATCTTTCCTCCCGCCTGGACATGACCATCCGCAAGCTTCCCGACGGAGGGGCGAACCTGGAGCCGCTCAAGGAAGAGCTCCGTTCTCTTCGAGCCGAGCTCAATCACATCACGCGGGGCTTCAAGGTCTAGTGCTCCCACCATGTCCAGGTCGGAGCACTAGGTGAGACGCTCGATCCCGCTCCTCCTCTCGCTGGCCGCCTTGGCCGCGTTTGGGTCCGCTCGGGCCCAGCCCCCGGTGGACCGCTATTCCCTTGACGACTCCATCCGCCTGGCCCAGCTCAACAACGCCCAACTGCAATCGGCCGAGCAGACCATCACCATCGCCCGCCAGCGCGTCCAGGAGGCGACCTTCCTCTTCTTCCCCGAGGTCGGCCTGCAAGCCTCGGCCACGCGCTATGACGCGCGCTATCCCTTCGCCTTGCGTCCCGATTTCCGTTCCATCCTACTCTTCCCTTCCGTCGACGACAACCTTTTCTCGGGCCGGGCGTATCTGAGCCTGCCCCTTTACCAGGGGGGGCGGCATGTCAACACCCTCCAGATGGCGCGCGCGGCCTTCAAGCAGGCCCGCAGCAAGTACGACGCCGTCAAGATGGACATCGCCTATGAGGTCACCAAGGCGTTCTATCGGCTCCTGAAGGCGCGCGCGGAGGAGGAGGCCGCGGCGCAGACGCTGCGCAAGGCCGAATCCGCGGCGCAGAACGGGAAGGGACGCTGGGAGAGGGTGGAGGCCGAGTCCCTGGCCTCCGAACTGCGTTCCGAGGTCGCCCAGGCCCGGCACATCCTGGAATCGGCCCGGCTGGAATTCCTCAAGGGACTCAACAAGGAGCTCGACGCGCCGGTGGAGGCCGCCGGCCGCATCGAGACCCGCGCTGTCGAGGTGGACCTCAAGAAGGCCCTGGTGTGGGCCGCGGAGCTCCGGCCGGAACTGCAGTCCCAGGCCTACAAGGCCCAGATGGACGCCATCGCCGTGAACCTGGCCCTGGGCCGCCGCAGCCCCACCGTGGCCCTGGGGCTGGACTACGAGCTCACGGGTCCGCGCCTTCCCTTGAAGCAGAACAACTGGGACGCCACGCTCGGCGTCCGCATCCCCTTCTCCCTGGACTATTGGACCCAGCATACCCAGAAAGTGGCGGAACAACGCCAGGGCGAGCTCGCGCGCTCCGAGCTCCAGGACAAGGTCCAGCTCGAGGTGCGCTTGGCCTACGAGGACCTGCGCTACTGGCAGGCGGAATGGCCTCGCCGCGAGAGCGAACACGAGCGCCTCTCCGAGCTCGTGAGAGAAGGAGTTCAGGCCGCTCCCGGGGATGGCCTGGACATCCTGCGCGCCGAGTTGAGGCTCCTCAAGGCCCACCGCAGCCGCCTGGAAGCCGTGACCGAGCACATCCTCTCGCGGGCGCGTCTGGAGCGCGCGGTGGGGCGCACGCTGCCCGAGCAGAGGTAGCCGGTGTTCCAGAGGGCGGCGCTGCTGCTTTTGCCCCTCCTGGCCTGCGAGCCCTTGCGCGCCCTGCCCACTCGCAGTTCCGACGACCTCCTGCGCCGGCATCTTTGGGAGCAGACGCTCGCCCTGCCCGAGAGCGAGCGCCCAAAGGTCGGGCTGGTGTTCTCGGCGGGAAGCGTCCGGGGGGTGGCGCATATCGGGGTCCTGCGCGTGCTCGAGGACGCGGGTTTCCCCGTCGACGTGGTCTCCGGCACCTCGATGGGGGCGATCGTGGGCGCGCTCTACGCGGCCGGAGTGCCCGCCTCCCGCATGCGCGAAGTCCCCCGCCGCATCGCGGTGGAGGCCCAGGCGATGTTCAGCCGCATGCGCCTGCTGCGCCTCCTGCTCACCGAGAGCCTCATATCCGCCGAGGGCCTGGATCAGCTCATCCGCGAGGAGATCGGCGAGAAGCGCTTCGACCAGCTCCCCAAGCCCTTCGCCTGCGTGGCCATGGACCTTCGGACCGGGGAGAAGATCGTCTTCCGGGAGGGCCCCCTGGCGCCCGCGGTGCGCGCGAGCATGAGCCTGCCCGGGATCTTCGAGCCCGTCGTCTACCGCCACCGCTTCCTAGTCGACGGGGGGGTCGTCGATTACATCCCCGCTGACCTCACCCGACTCTTAGGCGCCGATTGGGTCATGGCCAGCGTGACGGAGGCCGATTACACCCGCAGCGTCCCGACCAACGTGCTCCTGACCCTCGAGCAGGTCATCGACATCCGGGGAGGGGTCCTCGCGCGCCACCAGAGACAGGAGGCCGACTTCGTCTTCGACGTCAAACCCAAGGACATAGATTTCCTCTCCTACGACCGCTCCGAGGAGATGGCGCAGACCGGGGCGCTGGCCGCCAAGCTCGGCCTCAAGAGCGCGCAGGAGGGCTTCATCCTCCATGCGCTCCCCCGTCTGCGTTTGCGTTGGTCGGCGAAGGCCGCGCCGTGAGGGGCCTCGCGGCCGTCCTTTGCCTCTGGCTCGGCTCTCCGGCCGCGGCGTTCGGTCCCTTCGGCGACGCCCAAGCCTACCGGGAGGCTCGCGCCCTCTACGACGCGGGTAAGTACTCGGAGGTCATCGAGAGGCTTTCCGGGGCTGGGATGCGCTCCATCCGGCGCGGCGAGAGGCCGCGAGCGCACGAACTGCTTGGGGCCAGTTATGAGCGGACCGGGGAGCTCCAGAAAGCCATCGCCGTCTACCAATTCGCCGCGGGACTCTATCCCAAGGACATCAACATCCTCTCCAACCAGGCGAATCTGCTCCATCGCATGGACCTCGACGACCGCGCGCGGCCTCTCTATGAGCGGGTCCTCGAGATGCATCCCAACAACGCCTTCGGGCACCGGGGCTTGGCGGAGATCTTCCGCGCCCAAGGACTGCACGCGGAGGCCTGCGACCACTACGCCCTGGCCCTGAGGGAGCACCACCGGGACCCCAACCTCTGGCGGGGCTACGCCGAGGCGCTCGCTGACCGGCGGGACTTCATCTCGGCGGAGAGAGCGGTCCAGCGCGCGCTGTCCATCGAGGAGGACGCGGAGTCCCGCCTCGACCTCGCCGACTTCCAGAGGGCCATGCGCAAGCCCGAGGCCTACGCCTCGCTCGACAGGGCCGGGGAGGCGGCCGGCGCCCGCGAGGACATCCGCCTGCGGCGCGCCTTGTGGCTGCTCGAAGACGGCCGTCTCGACGAGAGCCTGCGGGAGGCGGAGTCCGTCCTGTCCGCGCATGCCGATGAGCCGCTGGCGCTCTGGCTCAGGGCCTCCATCCGCATCCGGCGGGGGTCGGAGG
This sequence comes from uncultured Elusimicrobia bacterium, assembly GCA_964359165.1. Taxonomy (GTDB): domain Bacteria; phylum Elusimicrobiota; class Elusimicrobia; order UBA1565; family UBA1565; genus CAYHRV01. The sequence continues at coordinate 7,248 of CAYHRV010000102.1, read as the reverse complement.
CCGGGGCCAGGGAGGACTTGGCGAAGGCCGCGCAAGCCGAAAGAGACTCCCCCTTCATCGCCCGCGTCAGCAAGGCCCTGCTGGACCGGAGATAGGCCGATGCGCATCCCCCCCCTCGTCTTCACCAAGCTCTCCGGCGCCGGCAATGATTTCATCCTCCTCGACGCGGCCAAGCTCGCCCGCGGAGCGTCCCGGCCCGCCCTGGCCCGCCGTCTCTGTCCCCGCCGGAGTTCGGTGGGCGCGAACGGCTTGCTGGTCCTGGACCGCCGAGGGCCGGGAGGCATTCCCAGCGTCGATCATTACAACGCCGACGGGTCGAGGGCGTTCTGCGCCAACGGCTCGCGCTGCGCCGCCTGGTGGATGTTCCGCCGGGGCTGGGCGGGGAAGCGCATGCGTTTCCTCTCTTCAGGAAAGCCCGTGGATGCCGCGGTGTTCGGCTCGCGCGGCAGGGCCGCGAGCGTACGCGTGGGAATGCCTCCGGCCCGCCTCCTGAAGTCCTTTCGGCTCAAGGCGCTGGGCCGGACCCTGCGCGTCCTCCTCATCGACACCGGCGTGCCTCATGCGGTCGTCCGTGTCTCTAGCCTGGATTCCTTCCCGGTGGAGGCTCTTGGCCGCGTCCTGCGACGGCATAAGGCCTTCGGAAAAGCCGGGGCCAATGTGGATTTCGTGAGCGTGGGAAAGGAGCGCCTGGGCCTTCGCACCTACGAGCGGGGAGTGGAGGCCGAGACTCTCGCCTGCGGCACCGGCGCGGTCGCGGCCGCTATCGCGTCGTGGGTCTGGGGCCGGCGCCGGTCGACGGCGCGCGTGGCCGTGCGGGGCGGCGCCGTCCTGAGCGTGTCATTGCGGCCCGAGGCGCAAGGAGTCTTCTCCGGCGTGAGTCTGGTGGGGCCGGCCGAGATCGTGTTTGAGGGAGAGTTCCGATGCTGAAGTTCCAAGGCTGCTACACGGCGCTGGTGACTCCGTTCAAGGATGGGGCGCTCGATGAGGCCGCACTGAGAAAGGTCGTCGGCTTCCAACTGCGCGGCGGCGTCGCCGGGCTCGTCGCCTGCGGCTCGACCGGCGAGGCGGCCACCCTTTCGATGGAAGAGGCGGAGCGCGTGGTGAGGATCACCGTCGAGGAAGCCGGCGGGCGCGTCCCGGTGGTGGCTGGAGTGGGGACCAACGACACGGCCAAGGCGGTGAAGCTGGCCAAGGAGGCCGAACGCTGGGGCGCGGACGCGCTCTTGGTCCTGGTCCCCTATTACAACAAGCCCACTCAGGAGGGCATGTTCCAACATTTTAAGGCCGTGGCGCGGGCCACGGGCCTTCCCATTATCGCCTACAACATACCGGGCCGGACCGGGGTGAACATGTTTCCCAGGACGCTCCTGCGCATCGCCGCCCAACTGCCGAGCGTGCGGGCGGTCAAGGAGGCGGCGGGCTCGCTCGACCAAGTCAGCGAGATACTCGCCCTATGCCCTAAAGGGTTCACGGTGCTCTCCGGCGACGACTCCCTGACGCTTCCCATGATGTCGGTCGGAGCCAAAGGCGTGGTGAGCGTGGTCTCCAATATCCTCCCGCGCGAGACCCAAAGGCTCTGCGACCTGGCCCTCCGGGGAGATTATAAAGCCGCGGCCAAGCTGCATCTGAAGCTCTTCCCGTTCATCAAGGCGCTCTTCGTGGAGACCAACCCCATCCCGGTGAAAGCCGCGGCGCACGCGCTGGGCCTGTGCTCCGAGGATCTGCGCCTGCCCCTGACCACGATCTCGCCCGACGCCCGCAAGACTCTGCTGGCGGCGCTGAAGAAAGCCGGGCTCTGATCAGGCGCGGGTCTTGCGGAATGCGGCAAATCGCCTGCGCGATTTTCCGCATTCCGCGCTTCTGGGAGGTATTGTGAGGGAATCATGCTTGTTTGCCCCCCCCGCGTCCGTACCAGCGCTCCGACTATCCACGTGGATAGCTCGGTCTCCGTCGTCTCCAGTACCTTTAGAAGGTCCGCATGTTTCTTTCTCTGGAGCCGTTTTTGAACCGGTGTTATGTGGAATCCCGGTAGTGATGGCAAATGCTCATGCTTGCTGATGATAAGGTTTTGAGCCATCCAGCGAACGCGGGTTTGCGGAAAGTGCTCGAGAAGATGCCGCAGGGCATGCGCGGGCCGGCGGTTGCTCTTCCCGGGGTCATAAAGGATCCCTATTACTCGCTGGGCGCGCATCCGGACTTGGTGGCGCGCCTATGGGATGAGCTGGGAAAGGCTCTGCCCGAAGACTGCCGCGCGGTATTCTACGGCAACCCCGCGCTGGTCCATCCCAGGACGGGGGTGGTCTTTGGCTTCGCGATGGGCACGCACACCTACGCTCTGCGGCTTCCGGAGGCCGAGCGGATCAAGGCGCTCGCGGCCGGGGCGGCCCGGGTCATGCGCTTTTCGGTGGAGCCCGCGTTCGATCTCGGCCCGGCAGGCGAGGAGTGGGTGTTCTGCGGCTGGAAGGACGGCGAGGAGGCCTGGGCCCGCGCGGCCTACGACCACGCCGAAGACACCGGGGAGGAATGGGCGCCCAAAAAACGCCCTTGACCCCGAGTGGATCTTGATGAGTTGGTCACCGCTATAAGGCAAACATCCAGTGATCCGGTCGCGTCGGATCTCGCAGCCCTGCTTTCGGCTTGGAAAGACGACGATAGGGATGCCAAAGAACTTGAAACCATGGTCGAGCGTTTCATCGGCAATGCACGGATCGACGGTAAGACGGAATACAAAACAATCCCTGACCCGGCGGGCGGCAACGGAGTCGTCCGGCTACTTCAGCGGGACCAGCTCGCCCTGGGGCTCGCGGGCGGGGCGTGAGCCGGCGAGCCCCAGGAGCTTCTCGGCGCAGCGCTTGCCGTCGAGGATCGTCTCCTCCATGAAGGAGTACTTCCAGCCGCCCCAGCGGCCGATGGAATGGGCGCCGACGCTCGCCAGATGGCGCATCACCGTCGAGACCGCCCCCGCGCGGTGCTTGTCGTAGACCACGTAGGCGCAGCCGATGGGGATCCAGAGCTTGGTCAGGAGCCGGTCGGAAGATTTCAGGAGGCCGGTTGAGCGCAGGCCTTGGAGGGCTTGGCCCTCCAGCCGGTCCAGGGAGACCTTCTCCTCGGGACGGCGGGAGATCTCGATGTAGATGGAGGTCGCGCCGCGCGGCGCCACGGTCTGGGCGAAATTGCTCTGGAACCCGACCCGGTAGAAGACGAAGCGCTTCTCCGGGAAATACGCCCAATGCATCGGCGATATCCTCCCCCGCGCCACGCCCAGGTTCAGGTTGTAGACCGAGATGCGCCGCAGGCGCGCGCGCGCCGCGCGCACGGAGGCGGGCAGCGGGGTGGCGAGGTCCAGGAAGTCGTCGAGGGGCAGAGTGTTGACCAGGCGCTCATAGCGCACCTCGCCCAGGCCCTCGATGAGCGCGATCTTCTGCTCGAGGTCCACGCGCAGGACCCGCGCCCCGAGGCGAAGGTCCCGCACGCGCGCGGCCAGGGCGTCGGGCAGGGCCTGGGAGCCTCCGCGCAGGGGATAGCGGAAGGCCGCGTTGTAGCCGAAGCTCTTGCGCTGGTCGAGCAGGGCGCCGTTGAGCACTTCCTCGGGCGAGGGCTTCGGGAGGAAGCGGCCCTGCCAGTCGGTGGTGAGCTCGGAAAGAGGCCGTCTCCAAAGCTTCAGATTGTAGGGGAACATGAAGTTCCGGCAGATGCCTTCGCCGAAGGTGTCGCGGCACCAGCGCTCGAAGGAGGCGCCCTCGGGCGGGCGCAGCCCCAGGAGCCTGTTCTTTATGAAGAGGGCCGAGCACTCCTCGACTACGCGCGGGGGCAGGCCGAAGGTGTTGGCCTGGAAGGGGTAGCGGGTGAACGTCCCATGGGAGTGGATGCGGGAGTCGCGCCGGTGCGCGCCGACGTTCCCGCGCAGCAGGGAGAGGATCAGCTTCTTGCCGTAGGGGTCGTGCAGGTGCAGGAGGTGGCCGGTATGGTCGAAGAGGAAGCCGTCCTTGGCGATGGAGCCGGCCCGGCCGCCGGGTTTCTCGTCCTTCTCAGCCACCAGAGAGCGCAGGCTCCGGCCGAGGTGATAGGCCGTCGAGAGGCCTGCCAAGCCCCCGCCCAGGATTAGGACGTCGACGGAAGCGGGCGTGGGCATCAGCGCATCTCCACCCGGGAGATGTGCCGGGAGAGGAAGATGATCCAGAACCCGACGACGAAATAGATCCAGACGGCCCAGGCCGTGCTGACCAAGGTCACGAGGAAGGCGCAGACGGTCAGGATGGCGGACCCGATGAGGGAGAGCCCCACGATCTGTCCCCGACCCAGGCCCAGCGCTTCCAGGCGAAGCGCGAAATGGTCTTTGGAGCCCCGGAAAGGCGACTGCCCTTTGCGTATGCGCATGACCATGACATAGAGCACGTCGAAGATCGGGACCAGGAGGATGAAAAGCGGCGCGTAGACGCCCAGGGGGTTGATGCGGGTGTAGTCGGCCCCCAGCGACATGGCCGCCAGCATGAAGCCCAGGAGCAGGGCGCCCCCGTCGCCCAGGAAGATCTTCCTCTTGGCGGAGAAGTTCCAGGGGAGGAAGCCGAGGCAGGAGCCCAAAAGCGCCGCGCCCGCGAAGTTGACGTAGATCTCTTCGGAAGGGAGCGCGATGAGCAGAAAGCCCAGCGCGGCCATGGCCGCCTGGGAAGCGGCGAGGCCGTCCATGATGTCGATGATGTTGTAAGCGTTGGTTATGCCCACGACCCAGACCAGGGTCAGGGCCACGGCCAGGTATTCCGGCGTGATGAAATGAAGGCGTATGCCGAAATAGACGAGTGTCGAGGCCGCGAAGAACTGGACGATGAATTTGACGCGGTAGTCGACCCCGGCGGGCTTGCGCAGGTCGTCTACCACGCCGAGCAGGAAGACGATGGTTCCTCCGGCCAGGAGCGAACGCAGGCGGTAGAGCGTCCCGGTGGGGAAATTGGTCATGAAGCGCATGGCCACCAGGGTCAGCGTGAAGGCGAGCCAGAGGGCCACTCCGCCCAGGGAGGGGACGGCGACCTTGTGCGTCTTGATGGCGGTGGAGGGCTCGTCGAGCCAGCGCATGCGCACGGCCAGGGCTCTCACCGCCGGGGTCAGGACGAAGGAGAGGCCCGCGGCGATGGCCGTGGCCGCGCAATAGAGTTCGGCGTTGGTCATCGCGGCAACTTCAACAGCGCGCATCGGCCGGTCTCCTCGAATTCGGTCTCGGACGCCGCGAGCAGGGCGGACCAGTTCGCGGCCCCCCGCGGGGTGAAGGCGAATATCCCGTACCCCTCGCCCAGGCGCTTGGCTTCGCGGGGGACGAACAGGATGTGCCGGTAGTCTTGGCCCAGCGTCCGGAGCAGTTCCCCCGGGTCCTCCGCCTCGTTGGCCCGCAGGACGAAACGGTTGGGGGCCATCACGGTGGTCGCCGTGTGCGGCTGCATGACATAATAGCCGCGCTGCTCTCCCACGACGAGGATTCTATCATTTTGAGGCAGGCGCTCCGCCGCGAAGCGGGCGCAGGGATAGTAGTCTAGCTTGGCGGCCAGATACTCCCGCCGCCCCTGCGCTCCGGTGAGCACCGGGAGCGTCCCGACCAGCGAATGGACATGGAGGAAGAAGCCCAGATTGACGGCGACGAGCACGGCCCCGGCCGAGGCGAGAGCCGCGCGACCGAGCGCGCCGCGTCCGGCCCAGAGCGCCTGGAGTCCGCAGGCCGCCGGCAGGGCGGCCAGGGGGAGCACGGGGACCAGGAAGCGCAGGACCATGGCGGTGGAGAACCAGAGCAGGAAATGTCCGGCGCAATAGGCCAGGAGAGCGCGCATGTAGCGGTTGCGCGAGGCGGACCACAATGCCAGGGGCATGAGGGCGAGCAGGGGCCCCCAGCCGACGCTGCCCAGGATGTCGGCTCCTCCTCCGTAGCGGGGAGAGCCCGAGGCCGCCTGCCACAAGAAGCGCGCGAGCTCCCCGAAGGGGTCGCCCCGGTGCCGGTACTCGACGAGCATGTCGAAGTAGCGCCCCGCCATGCCGGCGGTCCACTCCACGCCTCGCGCGGGGAGCCAGCGATAGAAGAAAGGGAACACCGGGTTGCCCACGGTGAGGGCGTTCTTGATGAGCCAGGGAGAGCCCGCCGCCGCGGCCGCGCCCGAGAAGAGGGCCAGGTCCCGGAAGCACTCGAGCCCTTCGCGGGGAGTCTCCGAGAGGGGCTGGGTGTCGCCTCCGGCCGGGGCCCGGCGCAGGGAAGCCGCCCAGCGCAAAAGGAGATGGAGCGCGAGCAGGGCGGGAGTGATCCCGGCGTAGTATTTTGTCCCCACCCCGAGACCGGCGAAGACCCCCGAGAGCGCGAGCCAGCCCCTCGAGCGCGCCTCGCGCCAGCGCAGGAAAGAGAACACCGCGGCCGTGATCCAGAGCATGAGCACGCATTCGACATAGGTGGTGGAGGCCAGCAGGAGCATGGCCGAGTGCGTGGCGACCAGGCCGCAGGCGAGCAGCACCGCGCTCATGGGCGCCTCGCGCTTGCCCATCTCCAGGAGCCACCATACGCTCAAGAGGGCGCAGAGCCAGGTGAATAACTGGGCGAGCACGTCCGAGCCCAGGAGCAGGGCCAGGGTATAGAGCATCTCTCCGTTCTGGGGGAAATGGGTGTAGACCAGGTGCTCCACGGGGAATATCCGTCCTTCCCGCGCGTAGGCGGCCGGGATGGGGAGATGGTAGACGAGGGAGTCGTACTGATGGGGTGGCGCGAAGGCGGCGAAGTAGGCGGCGGCCAGAGGGATGAGCACGGCCAGGGAGGAGACCGGGCGGTCGAAGAGCAGGTTCTTGTTGGCGCCCAGGGAGCGCGCGAGCTCGCGCAGTTCGGTGAAGCCGGCCACCCACATGAGCGCGAGCAGGAGCGAGGCCGTCCATGGGCGCAGGAACCCGGCCATGCCGAGCAGGAACACCGCCTGGCTGAGTGCGCCCAGCCCCAGCGTGGCCCCGATGAGCGTCTTCTCGGACTCGCTCATCTCCCGCGCTCCGAAAGCCTTGAGCAGGAGCCGGCCCGTCCCGGTGGCCGAGGCCAGGACCAGGGCCAGTAGGGCGGTGGCGGTGATGCCCGGCAGGAGGGCGGCTCCGAAGGAGCGCGCCAGGAGGTTCAAGGCGAAGAGCGCCAGCAGGCCGGTGAAGGCCGCCGGGAGGACCTGGGTCATCGTCTGGGGTTGTGAAATAAAAACATGGACACTTTGGAGGCCCATGTTTGAGACGAATTCGAGGCGCGAGGAG
>CAYHRV010000101.1:0-11699 GCA_964359165.1 uncultured Elusimicrobia bacterium | reverse complement strand
TGCGCGCTCCTCGCTCCTTGTCTCGCTCCAAAATCACCTCAGCCAAAGTGTCCATGTTTTTATTTCACAACCCCTTTCGGCATGAACAGGGGGTGGCGGATGAGCCCCAGCCGGTGGAGCATGGAGAGCGCCATGACCCAGAGCGTGGAGAGCCCGTAGACCACGCTGCGCTGGAAATTGATGGAGGAGGCTTCCTCGAAGTAGCGCGCGGCCACCGGGATGTCGCCCATGCGCAGTCCCAGGATCGCGGCTTGATGGAGGAACTGCTGGTCGAAGACGAAGTCGTCGGAATTCCCCTCCCAGGGGATGGTTTCCAGCGCCTTGCGCGAGTAGGCGCGCAGGCCCGAATGCCACTCGCCCAGGTTCTGCCCCGTCCAGGAGTTCTCCAGTCCGGTGAGCAGGCGGTTGAAGAAATACTTGTAGACCGGCATCCCCCCGCCCAGGGCCTCGCGCCGCGTGCGGATGCGGTTGCCCAGGACCACGTCGCAGACGCCGTTGGCGATCAGGCCGACCAGCATCGGCGTCAGGCGGGCGTCGTACTGGTAGTCGGGATGCACCATGACCACGATGTCCGCCCCCCGCGCGAGGGCTTCCCGGTAGCAGGTCTTCTGGTTGCCGCCGTAGCCGAGGTTGCGCTCGTGGACCACGGTGCGCAGGCCGAGCGCGCGCGAGAGGGCCGCGGTGCCGTCCTTGGAGCAGTCATCGACGAGGATGATCTCGTCGACGACGCCCGGGGGGATGTCGCGCACCGTCTTCTCCAGCGTGCGCTCGGCGTTGTAGGCGGGGAGCACGACGACCACCTTGGGTCGGGTCATGGTTTCCTTTCCTTGGGACCCGCTCTTCGAGCGGGCTCCTTGGCGATGTCGAATATCCGCATGAGAGGGCCCGCGCGCAGGCCCGGTTCCGGGGAGAAGCGCGCCAAGAGGCGGCCTTCCCGCTCCGTCTCCTCGAGGAACGGAGCCAGCGCCGGGGAGCGCGCCGCCTCCGCTCCCGCGCTGGTGAGGACCACAACGCGCACTCCCTCGGCGCGCGCGGCCGAGAGCCCGGAGCGCACGTCCAGGGAATCCTTGCCCTTGGCGGACCAGTCCGAGTGCCACGACCCGGAATGCAGGTCGGAGGCCTCGCGCAGGATGCGGCGGATGCGGTAGCCTCCGCCCGGGTGCGAGCCCAGCATGAGCTCATAATACCTTTCCCTGGGGTGGCCGAGTGCGCGGGTCTTGGCCAACAGCTCCGCCACCTGGGCCCGTTCCATGCGCAGAGCGGGGGAGGCGTGCTCCTGATCGAGCAGGATGCTCGTCCCGGGCCGGAGGTTCGACTCGATCCAGGCGGCGGCCTCCGTGCGCGTGTCCGGCAAGATGAGCTCCCGGTCGAACGCCCAGGAGCGCCATGCCCCGGGAAGCGAGAGGGCCGCCAGGGCCGCGACGGTCGCCCAGGCCCGCCGCGGCAGGCGGGAGAAGGCCCACTCCGCGCCCAGGGCCGCGATGAGCGCGAAGGCGGGGTAGGCCGCGAGCAGATATCTGGCCCAATCCCCCTCGGCCGAGAGCGAGAGCAGGCCGATGAGCCCCGCCGCGGGAGTCAGGAGCAGGGCCGCTTTGCTCCGCTCGAAGGCGAGCAGACGAGCCGCGCCGGCAAGCAGGGCCAGGCCCCCGGCCCAGGGGCCGGCGAAGCCCAGGGCGTTGCGCACGACCACGAGTCCGGCCAACTCGCGCGAGCCCACGATGCCGCGCTGGTCCTGGAAGTCCCGCCAGAAGGAGGGCCAGTCGAGGAGGATGAAGGGCGAGCCGCCGAAGAGTCCCAGCGCCCAGGCGAGGCCGGAAAGACACGACAGCCTCACGCAGGTCCCGAATGAGAGCGCGTCACCCGAGAGAACGCGCGCTCCGAGCGCGGATAGGGGCAGGAGGAGCAGCGGCGCGGCCGTGTATTGGGTCGAGGCCGCCAAACCGGCGAGCAGGGAGCAGAGGGCGAGGTCCCGAGCCCGCCCCTCTTGGAGGTATCGGAAAGAGAAGTGCCAGGACCAGGCCGCCAGGAAGAACATCATGGAATCCGGCTTGGCCGCGTGCGCGGAGACGATGAGCGTGGGCGAGACCGCGAGCAGGGCCGCGGCCCAGAGGCCCAGGCGTCTTCGGCTCTCCTCGGGCTCGCCTTGGCCCAGGAGCCGGGCCGTCCCGTAGACGCGCCAGAGGCCGAGCAGGGAGAGGAGCGCGGAGAGGACGCGCGCGAGCAGATAGAAGCCCTCCGGATGCCAGACGAAGAGCGCGCCGAAATCCCGCGTGGAATGGAGGAGCCCCAAGCCGGACCAAGCCGCGAAATACGCTCCAAAGGCCGCGAAGAGACCGTACATGTAGAGCGTGGGGTACTTGAACACCCCGGGGTTGAGGCTTCCCCTTCCGAAGGAGACGGCCACGTTCACATGATGCGGTTCGTCGGCGTTGAACACCGCGGGAAGGCCGCAGCCGATGCCGATGAAGCGCAGGGCCAAAGCCAGAAGGGCCGTCGCGGCCAGCGCCGCCAGCATGAGAGAAAGCGTTTCTTGGCCGCGCGATGAGGGGGTGTTCACAGGAAGATGATTATCCCCGAATTACGAGTAAAAAGGGGAATAGTTTCCCTATTTAACTTGATGATTCGCCATGAAAGCAAGATAAGGTAGAATCCGGGCGGCATGGCGGAACACGCGCCGCTCTCCCTGACGATCATCATCCCCGTCTACAACGAGGCGAATACGGTGCGCGCCGTGGTCGACAAACTGCTCTCCGTGCCCCTGCCGGTGTCCCTGGAGATCATAGTCGTCGACGACGGCTCCACCGACGGCACGGACAAGGCCTTGGCCGCGCTGAGCCACCCCAAGGTGAAGACCCTGCGCCATGAGCGCAACCAGGGCAAGGGCGCGGCCATACGCACCGGCCTTGCCGGGGCGACCGGGGACCTCGTCCTCATCCAGGACGCGGACATGGAGTACGACCCCGGCGAGATCCCGATGCTCCTTGAGCCCGCGCTCAAGCAGGGCGCCCCCGTGGTCTACGGCTCGCGCATACTCAAGGGGGACAATCCCGCCTCCTACGCGCGCTACTATTGGGGAGGCAGACTGGTCTCCTGGTGGACCAATCTCCTCTTCGCCTCCGCGGTCACCGACGAGCCCACCTGCTACAAGCTCTTGCGCACGGAGCTCCTGCGCTCGCTCGATCTGAAATGCATCGGCTTCGAGTTCTGTCCCGAGGTCACGGGCAAGATCCTCCTGCGCGGCATCCCCATCGCCGAAGTGCCCATCAGCTACCGCCCTAGGCGCATCGAGGAAGGCAAGAAGATACGCTGGAAGGACGGAGTCATTGCGCTCTGGACGCTCCTCAAAGTCCGGGTATGCGGTTAGCTTTCGTAGAGAAGATCGAGGGCAGGCGCTGGTGGACGGGGGTCTTCCTCGCGGCTCTCGCCGCGCGCCTGCTCTGGCTCGCGATCTGGGAGGCCAAGGGCCTCTCGGCAAGGCTCGGCTTCGACCCCTATCTTACCATCGCCCTCTACTGGCACGGCTGGGGCCCGCAATGGCTCGATGTGACGCATCCCCCCCTCTTCCCCATGTGGATCTATCTGCTCTTCGGCGTCCTGGGCAGACCCTGGTGGCTCGCCGTTCAGCTAGCCAACGGGCTTTTCAGCGCGGCTTCCTGCGTAGCGCTCGGCTTTTGGGCCGAAGGCGCCTTGGGCGAGCGACCCCAGGCGCGCCTTCTCGCCCGCCTGGCCGGGCTCTGGGCCGCCTTCGATCCACTGCTCGTTTTCTTCTCCATCCAGCTCCAGTCGGAACCCTTCTTCGTGTTCCTGGAACTGCTCTTCTTCCTGGCTCTGCTCAGGCGGCCTTCGGCTCTTTGCGCGTTCGGCGTCGGGGTATTCGGCGGGCTCGTTTCGCTCGCCCGGAGCGTGTTCGGGCTATTCGCCGCTCCCCTTTCCATCGCTCTCTGGTGGCGCGACCGGAAGGCGCCGCGCGCCTGGCTCTGGGTCCTGGTCTGCGCGGGCTGGGTCTTGGCCCCGGCGCTTTGGGGAGCGCGCAACAAGGCCAGGCACGGGACATTCATCCCCCTGGCCATCAACGGGGGCTGGAACCTCTGGGAAGGCTTCACGCTCGACCGCGACGAGGTGCGCCGCCGCCCTCTGGAGATGTCCCAGGAGGCGGCGGCCGCGGGTCTTGACACCCGGGACGCCATCGCCTGCGGCGAGTACTTCGCGGCCAAGACCAAGGCCTTCGTCCGGGAGCATCCTCTCTCGGCCGCCAAGATCGTCGCCGGGAAGTTCTTCCTCTACTGGCGCCCCTGGCCCTATGATCCCCACCAGCGCGGCGTCCGCGCCGCGCTCTCCGTTTATTTCACCGTCCTTTTCGTTTTAGCCGCCCTGGGCGCGTGGACGCTCAAGGATTGCCCGGTCTTGGCGCCGGTCTGGGCCCTCTTCCTCTACCTCTCCGCCCTTCACTCTGTGTTCTTCACCTCCCTGCGCTACCGCTCTCCCCTGGAGCCCTTCCTCTGCTTCTTCGCCGCGGCGGGGCTTCTGCGCTTGCTCAGGAGACCGGCCGACGCCCCTCCGGGGGACGCCTGATGCCTTTTTTCTCCGTCATCATCCCGACCTACAACCGCAGCCGCATGGCCGCGGCCGCGGCGCTGAGCGTCCTCGCCCAGACCGAAGGGGACTTCGAGTGCTTCGTGGTAGACGACGGCTCTACCGACGACACCCAGGCCGTGCTCGCGAGGCTTCCCAAGGACCCGCGCCTCAAGTTCCTGAGAATGGAGAAGAACGGCGGCCAGCACATCTGCCGCAACCGCGCCATCGGCGAGGCCAAGGGCGAGTTCGTCACCTTCCTGGACTCAGACGACCTCTACCTCCCCGGCAGGCTCGCCGCCTTCAAGAAAGCCGCGCTGGAACGGCCCGCCGCGGGGTTCTGGTTCTCCAACGCCTTTTCCGTGCGCGAGGGGAAGATCATCGGGACCCTCTTCGATCCCGGGCGGCAGATCCCGCAAGGCCGGGTGCCGGGCTATTACGCGGTGGGCGACGCCTATCTGCCGTATGTGACCACCAATGTGGCCATCCGCAGGGAGGCCTTCGAGCGCTACGGCCTCTTCCGCGAGGACCTGCGCATACTCGAGGACACTGAGCTCTACGCGAGGATGCTCAAGGGCGGCCTGGAGGTGGGCTCCATCCCCCAGCCGCTGTCCTTGCGCTTCCTGCACGAAGGCCAGATCACCCGAGACTACGAACGCGATTTCCAAGAGTCCATCATCGCCCTCGATTCCGCCGGGCCTTATCCCGACGTCCGCGAGCGCCGCAAGCGCGAGATCGGCCTGGAAGTGGCAGGTTATCTCTGGAAGTCCGGAGAGAGCGCCCGTTCCCGCGCGTTCCTCAAAAAGGAGCTGGGCATCACGGGCGGCCTCGTCTATTTGAGGACTTTCCTGCCCAAACCCATCCTCGACGCCCTGCGCTCCATGCGCGGCCTGGCCCTGCGCGCGGGGTCCTGCTCCGCGCCCGGAGCCGAGGAAGCCGCAAGCCTCGCCTTCGACTACATCGAACGCTCCGATTCCCTCTAGCGCAGACCCGGAATCGGGAGAAACGCATCCGCGTTTCTCACGATTCCGGGGATAAGTTCCACGAACCCACAAGCCCCTCCTCTTCAAGGCCGCATTCTGCGACCTTGAAGAGGGATGATAAGTGCATGACTATTTATAAATAAAACTTGCAATCAGGCGGGGAATCGTCCATACTATTCATGCGAAATCGTGCCATGAAAAACGCTGAGAAATTGAAAGGGGCCATGCGGCCCGGCCGGGTCTACCGCCGCCAGGACCTCGGCGGCCAGACGACGGCCGTGGATCGCGATCTTAAGACCCTCGTCGAGAACGGGGAGGTCCGCAAGCTCGGCTATGGGCTCTATTATCGTCCGCGCAAGAATCCCTTCGGCGACACGCCGCCCGAGGATCGGGAGCTTGTCCGTGCTTTTCTAAAGACGGACGACTTCCTGCTCACCTCCGACAATTACTTCACGCAGCTCGGTCTCGGCCTGACCCAGCTCTATAACAACCACGTCGTCTACAACCACAAGCGGTCAGGCGAGTTCGTCCTGGGGGGGCAGCGCTTCAAGTTTCGGGTCATGCCGGCCTACCCGAAGAGGCTGAGCCGGGAGTATCTCCTCATCGATCTCCTGAATAATTTGATGCGGCTGCCCGACAACGCTTCCCTTGTGCTCGACAACCTGAAGCAGCGGCGCGCCGAATTCGATCAGATGAAGGTGAGCGAAAACCTCGCCCGGTACGGCAAGCCGGCGGCTCGCGAGGCCTTGCAGGCGGCGCATGCTTAAGTTCCTTCACGAGCTGCCTCAAGTCAGGGAAATGTTCATGACGCTTGCGGCCGAGAAGCGCATCCCGGCCGCGATCGTGGAGAAGGACTATTGGGTCATGCATTGCCTTTGGGGCTTGAGGGAGCAGGGTTTTGAGTTCGACATGAAAGGCGGCACGTCGCTGTCGCGGGGGTGGCTGTGCATCGACCGCTTTTCGGAAGACATCGACATCCGGTTCAACCCGCCGGCCGATTTGAACATCAAAGGCGACAAGGAGCCGCACATCAAGGCGCGTTTGAAGTACTTCGACGAGTTGGCGGGGAAGATCACGGTGCCGGGCGTCACGACGGAAAGGGTCCGCGAACAGGACGACAAGAAGGCGCAGAACGGCGGCATCGGATTGAAGTATCCATCCCACTTCGAGCCGCTGGCAGGCCTGCGGCAAGAGGTCCTGCTTGAGGCGGGCTTCGCGCGGACGGTTCCCAATGAGCCGAGAGACTTCACGAGCTGGGCGCTCGATAAGGCTCTTGAGGTCAAGCTTGCCGTCGCGGACAACCGAGCGCGGGCGGTGAAGTGCTTCAATCCCGAGTACACCTTCGTCGACAAGCTCCAGACGATCTCCCGGCGCTTCCGCCAGCACCGCGATCGCAACGACCCGAAGGCCGATCGCCCGCGGGAATTCCTTCGCCACTACTTCGACCTCTATAAGCTGCTTGAGGTAGAGCGCGTCCGGAATTTCATCGGGACGCCCGAGTATGAGGCATACAAGACGGAAAAACTTCGCGGCGCCGACGCGCGGGAATTCGCGGCCAAAGCCGCCTTCACCCTTCCCGAAGAAAAGACCTACCGCCTGTTCGAGGAAGAATTCTCGGTGATGAACACCTTGCTATTGTCGCCGGGACCGACATTCGAGGAATTGATCGCCAGGCTTAGGGAGAACGCATCCGTATTCTAAGGGCGGAGCAGACTTGTCTTGATTTGAGACCTGATCGAGCTTCTGTTATGCTCCCTGGCAGGATGGCTGACGAGAAGGAATTGCTCCGCAGAGAGATCGCGCAGGGATCGGAAACGGTTTTTCACGCCGCCCCCTGAATGTCCGAATCCGGCCAGACTCTGCCCCCCGTATTGACATAAAATAGTATGTCGACCTGCCCGAGGATTGGCTCAATGACGCGACCTTCCTGGTCCGCTGGCTGAACCTGAAATCCCCTCAGGAGGTCTTTTCCCTCATCAAGCGCTGCTATCCCCGAGAGAAAGTTCCCCAAAGACGCAGTTCTTCGTGGAGGAGCTATTCGAACGCCGAGGCCGCAAAAAGGGAACATAATCCCGAAACCGCGACAAACGCTATGCGTTTGTCGCGGTTTCGGTCACGCGAGGCTATCGGCGAGGCGCTCCGCCGCCTTCCCGTCCCACAGCGGAATATTGGACCCCTTCTTCCCCTTGCCCTTGAGGATGCGGTCGAGCTCGCGGGCGAGCTTGACCATATCCGTGCCGACGAGCGTGTTGGTCCCCAGCGTGAGCGTGACGGGGCGCTCGGTGTTCTCGCGCACGGTGAGGCAGGGTACGCGCAAGAAGGAGCTTTCTTCCTGGATGCCGCCGGAATCGGTCACTACGGCCGCGGCGTCCTTCTGAAGGGCCAGGAATTCCAGGTAGCCGACGGGCTCGAGCAGGAACAAGCGGGAGCCGTCTCCCGTCTCGATGTCCCCGTCCTGGATGCGCTTGCGCGTGCGCGGGTGCACCGGGAACACCACCTGGGCCTTCCCGGAGACCTCCCTGAGCGCGTGCAGGATGCGCTTGAGCGAGGCCGGGTCGTCGACATTGGAGGGCCGATGCAGGGTGACGAGGATGTAGGGTTCCTCGAGCCCGGAGAGCTCGGGCGGCCGCGCCTTGGGGAGCAGGCGCATGAGCGTGTCGATCATGACGTTGCCCACGCGCCGTATCTTCTTTTTGGCCACGCCCTCGCGCAGGAGGTTCTTGTCGCCGTCCATCGACGGGGTAAATAGCAGGTCGCAGACCTGGTCGGTGAGCAGGCGGTTGATCTCCTCGGGCATGCTTCGATCGCCCGAGCGCAGGCCGGCCTCCACGTGGCCGACGGGGATGGGGAGCTTGGCGCAGACCAGGGCCGCGGCCACGGTGGAGTTCACGTCCCCGTAGACCAGGACCAAGTCCGGCTTCTCCTTGAGGGCGACCTCCTCGAAGCGGACCATGATCTGGGCGGTCTGGGCCGCGTGGGGGAGCGAACCCACCTCCAGGTTATAGTCGGGTTCGGGCAGGCCGAGCTGGCGGAAGATGAGGTCCGACATGTTCGCGTCGTAGTGCTGGCCGGTATGGACGAGCGTCTGCCTGTGCCCGCGCTTCTTTAAGGCCTGGAGCACGGGGGCGGCTTTCATGAAATTGGGCCGGGCGCCCACGACATGGAGTATATGCATGAATTGTT
Source organism: uncultured Elusimicrobia bacterium (assembly GCA_964359165.1). Taxonomy (GTDB): domain Bacteria; phylum Elusimicrobiota; class Elusimicrobia; order UBA1565; family UBA1565; genus CAYHRV01. The sequence continues at coordinate 2,961 of CAYHRV010000101.1, read as the reverse complement.
CTTTCGTTGACGGGTAAAACTTCAAACAAGTATACTCGGTCGGACCCCGTAGTTTCCAGTCCATGAAGCGCATTCTCGTCACGGGCGGCGCAGGCGCCATCGGCTCCAACCTTGTAGCCGCTCTCTCGCGGGAGCAGGGCGCGTCCGTGACTGTCCTAGATAACGGCAGTTCCGGCAGGTTCGCTTCCGTCCCCAAGTCCGCTCGCCTGGTGCGCGGGGACGTGGCCGACGAGAAGCTCCTGGGAAAAGTCCTGCGCGAGCCCTTTTCCGAGATCTACCACCTGGCCGCCTTCTTCGCCAATCAGAACTCCTGCGACCACCCCTTGGATGATTTCCGCACCAACGCCCTGGGAACGGCGCTCCTCCTGGAGGGTGCCCTGCGGCTCAAGAGCCTGAAAGTCCTGCTATTTGCCTCCACCTCATCCCTCAAGGGCGACCTGGACGCGGGCTTGGCCGAGGGCTTCAGCACCCCCTACATGACCTCTAAGTTCGTGGGCGAGCTCTACGGCCGCTATTTCCGCCGTGTCCACCGCCTGCCCTTCAAGACCGTGCGCTATTACAACTGCTACGGCCCCGGGGAGTTCCCGGGGCGCTACCGCAACGTCATCATCAATTTCATAGACCTCGCCCTGCGCGGCAAGAGCCTGCCCATCACCGGCGAGGGCCGCGAGACGCGCGATTTCACCTTCGTCGACGACATCGTCGCCGGCACCCTGGCCGTGGCGCGTTCCAAGAAGACCAAGGATCTGGTCTACGAGATCGGCACGGGCAAGGAGACGCGCATCGTCGATCTCGCGCGCGCGATCAACCGCCTCACGGGCAACGCGGCTCCCCTGCGCTTTGTCGAACAGCGTTCCTGGGACAAGACGCTCCGCCGCCGCGCCGACTTCTCCCTGGCCCGCAGGCACGCGGGCTACCGGCCGACCGTGGACCTGGAGGCCGGGCTTAAGCGCACCATCGAGTGGTACAAGCGGGTCCGGTGAGGATAGCCCTCGAGATCACCGGGGCCCTGGGCGGGGGCGGCTACAAGCGCTACACCGAGAACATACTGCGCGGCCTCGCCGAGGAGGGGCCCGAGCACGAGTACGTCCTCTTCGGCGTGTTCCGCTCCGGCTTTCCCGAGCGCGCGCACGCCCTCGATGTCCCCAAAGGGAGGAATTGGCGCTTCGAACTGCGTCGCTTCCCGCAGGGCCTGCTCTTCCCGCTGGAGGAGTGGCTCGGCCTGCGCTACCACGAGCGTTTCTTGTCCGCGCTCGGCGCGGACATCGTGCACGGGCTGGGGAGCCGCACCCCGCCCCTGGACCGCATCCCCTCGACCCTGACCCTGCACTTCTCCGGGCTCTGGCCTTTCGAGAACCCCTGGGACCGCTTCTATTTCAACTCCATGACCGAGCGCGGGGTGCGCCAGTCCCCTAAGGTCATCGCCATCTCGGAGTTCTGCAAGAAAGAGGCGGTCAAGGCCTGGGGCACGCGGCCGGAGAAGATCGAGGTCATCCATTACGGCGGACCGGAATCCGCCTTCGCCCCGGGCGAAGGCGCGGGAGATTCTTCAAAGCCGCCTTATTTCCTCTTCGTCGGCATCACCCGCCCTCAGAAGAACCCGAAGCTCCTTGTCGAGGCCTTCTGCCGCATGAAGGCAAAGCACCCCGAGCTTCCCCATAGGCTCGTGTTCGCGGGCGGACACGGTGAGGACAAGCCCTGGATCGAGGAGCGCCTCAAGAAGGCGGGACTGCTCGGGCAGGCCGAGTTCACGGGGCTCATCCCCCAGTCCGAGATCCACCGCGTCTTCCAGGGCGCGTTCGCCTGCGTCTGCCCCTCCCTCGACGAGGGCTTCGCCTTGCCCGCGGTGGAGGCCATGGGCTGCGGGGTGCCGGTCATCGGCGTGGACGCGGGCGCCCTGCCCGAGACCATCGCCGACGCCGGACTCGTCCCCGCGCCCGAGCCGGACGCCGTGGCCGAGGCCATGGCCAAGCTGGCGCTCGACCCCGGATTGCGCGAGGACCTGCGCGCGAGGGGCCTCAAGCGCGCCAAGGACTTCTCTTGGAACACGGCCGCCCGTAAGACGCTCGCGGTCTACAAGGATATCCTGTCCGGAGCGTCACGCTGATGGACCTCTCCATCGTCATACCGGTCTATAACGAGGAGAAGCGCCTCACGCGCGCGCTCGATGATGTGCTGGGCTGGCTCAAGGGACGCACGGAGAGCTGGGAGATCGTCATCGTTGACGACGGCAGTCAGGACAAGACGAGCGAGGTCGTCCGCGCTTGGATGGAGAAGGAGCCGCGCATCCGCTTCACCCGCCTTCCAGTCAACATGGGCAAGGGCGAGGCCGTGCGCGTAGGCATGCTCCAGGCCCAGGGCCGCATCCGCCTCTTTCGGGACTCGGACCTCTCCACCCGGCAGGCCGAGCTGGACCGTTTCCTGCCGTACTTCGAGAAAGGGGCGGACGTGGTCATCGGCTCGCGCCGCGTCCCGGGGGCCACGACCGAACTGCCGCAAGCCCTGCCCAGGCGGCTCCTGGGGATGGGTTTCACGCGCCTGTGCCGCCTGCTCATCTTAGACGAGGTCTACGACTACACCTGCGGCTTCAAGTGCTTCTCGGCTCGCGCGAGCCTGGCCGTGTTCCCCAAACAGCGCGTCCAGCGCTGGGCTTTCGACGCCGAGATACTCTACCTGGCCAAGAAGGCGGGTTTCGCCATCCACCAGATCCCGGTGACTTGGCGCGATGAGCCCGGCTCCAAGGTCCGCCTTTCCAGCGACGTCTTCCGATCCTTCCTAGACATGGTGCGCGTGCGCGTCAACGACCTGCGCGGGCTCTACGACGCATGAACTGCCCTCTTTGCGCCGCCGAGGGTTCGCGGCGCATGTTCGACAAGAACGGCTACCAGGTGCTCCTCTGCCCGGCCTGCGACACGGCCTTCATCGATCCCATGCCCGGGGAGGAGGCGATCCGGGGGACCT
>CAYHRV010000100.1:0-11775 GCA_964359165.1 uncultured Elusimicrobia bacterium | reverse complement strand
ATTGGGCCCTTGACCCGGGACGGAACCGGGGGTAGAGTATGTCGGATGAACGGGGATAGCGTGGGCGCGCGGGCGCGCCGAATATCGGGGTGGGGCGGGGCGCTCGCCGCCGTGTTTCTGGCCGCCGCGGGCTCCTCCCCTGCCGCGGAAAACAAACCGGCCCCCGGCGCCGCCGTCTACGGGATGACTTTCTCCCATCGGGAACTGCGCGGGCGGGGTTTGGACTGGCGCAAGGCCCTCGACGCCGCCGACAGCCTGGGGATGCGGTTCGTGCGCATCGGAGTCTATTGGTCCGATGTCGAGCGCTCGGAGGGACGCTTCGATTTCTCGGAACTCGACGACCTCCTCGCGCGCCTTCAGCGTAAGGGCTATAAGGCTCTTGTGACCGTGGGGATGAAGGCCCCGCGCTGGCCCGAGTTCTACATCCCGCCCTGGGCCTTCCCGAAGACCCATAACGAAAAGAACGCGGAGGTCTCCAAGGACCCGGAACTGCGCAAACGGACTCTGCGCTTCATCGAGGAAGCGGTGCGGCACCTCTCGCCCTCCCCCGCGATCGCGGCCTGGCAGGTCGAGAACGAGCCCATGGACAGGTCGGGGGAGAAGCGCTGGTTCATCGGGGCGGATTTCCTGGCCCAGGAAGCCGACCTCGTACGCCGCCACGACCGCGCGCGCAGGCCTTTGGTCGTCAACTGCTGGTCCGACGACCAGCTCTACGCCAGCGCCCCATGGACCGATGGGAGCTACGCCGTGCGCAACGCCTTGGCGATCGGCGACATCCTCGGCCTCGACGTCTATCCCCGCGTCGGCAAGGAGCAGGTCTTCTACAAGCGCCGGACCATAGGGCTCCCTACGCGCTACCTGGGTTGGGCGAAGAGCAAGGGGAAGAAGGCCTGGATCGTCGAGAGCCAAGCCGAGCCATGGCCCCCCGCCTCCTACGACGCCGAGGCGATGGGTTGGCTGGTGGACCGTCACCTGGAGCAGGGATATAAGGTCATCCTGCTCTGGGGTTTCGAATGGTGGTACGAGGGTCACCTGCGCGGCGACGACAGCCTATGGAAGTCGGTGCGCTTCCTTCCCCTGCGCCAGACCCTCAAACAGGCCGACAAGACGAAATAATCGAGCGCTCGGAGTCCCGCGAGGACGGGGGGTGCGGCTCAATTCCGGAATCTGGAGGGCCAGCCCCCGCTCGCGCGGGGGATGGTGCGCAAGGAATGGGCCCACGGGCGCCAGTTGAACTCCGAGACCGTGATGGAGTCGCGCGAGACCGCGGTCACGTAGGCCACATGGCCATAGCGTCCGACCGTCCCCCGATTCCAGATGGCCACGCTCCCCACGGTCGGATCCTGGGACCTGCCCTGCCAGTCGCCGGCGTCGATGGTATCGAAGGGCATTCCTTTGCTCCAACGCTTCCACGCCGCGTAGGCCACGCACTCGCGGTTGAGGAACCAATGCCCGCCGAATTTGATCCGGGAGTCCGGAGCGGCGGCGCACCAATCCTTGGGATAATCGCCGCAGGCCCCCGCGGGGATGACCTCGGTCTTCGTCTGGGCGTCGAGCTCGACCCTCTGCGCGTAGAATCCCCCCGCCGCCTTGACATCCCCCTTGGCCAGGGCTTGATAGCGGGCCTCGCTTCCCTGGGCGGCGTCCTGGAGCTGCTGTCTCGCGGAACGATACTGGTTCGCCAAGGACGCTTCCTCTTTGAGAGCGGCCTTCTCCTCGGCCAGCTTGGCCGTCGCCAGCTTGAGCTGCTCCTCAGCCCTCCGGAGGTCCGCGTCGAAGCCCGCGGTCTGGCCGGAAGCGCGGGGAGCCGGCGACGCCGTGCCGCCCGAGGATTGTCCAGCCGCTGAAGCGCCGCCGGAGGGGAGCCCGGCCGCTGGATCGCCGCCCGAGGGCTGTCCTTCCCGGCGCGGGGCCGGCTGGGCGGGAGCGGAGATGTCCGTATTCCCCTCGACCGCTTGTTCGGGCGTCCGGGGCTCGGTCGAGGTCCGCTCCGAGGAGGCCGGTTCAGCCTGGAAGTTCGTCTTGGACCTCAGAAGGGCCGAGGCCTGCTCGATGCGCGCCTGCGTCTGCACAATAGCCCTTTGGAGAGCCTTGTCCCGGACTTGCGACTGGCGCGCCTGCGCGTCCAAATAGACCATCCGGCTCTGAAAGGTGCTGGTTTCGAAACTCCACCGGGCCTTCTTCAATCTCCGGGTCTCCTTGCGGGCGGCCTGAGCGGGAGGATTCGGGGCCGCGCTCAGGAAAGAAAAGAGAAGCGGGGCCAAGAAGAGGATAAAGAGGCATGGTCTTCGCGTCATCATAGGCTGCCTGCGATGAGTAGATTCTAGCATGACTCGCAGGCCTTTTTAGAGCCCGGCGGAGGCGTCCGGATGCGTCAGTCGGTGAGGTCGCTTGGGGGCGCGAAGCGCCCGCGCAACTCTCCGGCTCTGCGCACCAAGGGGTCGGAGTCGATGCCGCCGTTGAGGCGATAGCGGGCGGCGATCTCCTCTTTCCCCTTGATGCTGGGATCGACGCGGATGTTGAAATCCCCCTTCACGTCGGCCGGGTCGACGACCTGCAGAACGATCCTCAGCAGCCGGTCGTGGGCCAGTCCGGAGCGTCCCTTCCCCCCCAAGACCTTCGAAAAGGCCTTGGCCCGGCGGTCGTTGCCCGAAGCCGAGCGGACTTCTGCCAGATCGGCGACCAGGCCGCTGACGACGTCGGCGAGCCGTTTGAAGTACATGGGATCGACGGCGTTCATGGCCTCCGCCGAAGCCCTGTGAGCCTCCCGCCATACGGCATCCGAGCCGAACCCGGAGGCGGCCATGGCCGAGACAACCTCGCGGTCCATCTCATCGAGCGTGTTGAGATAGGCGCGCACGATCCGCTCGGGCTCCGCCGCAAGGATATCCTCCACCGCCTTGGGGGCCAGGTATAGGGAGAGCATCATCGAGCCCCGTTTGTAGGAGGGGTCCTCGGCGCGTTCGTCGAAGCCGACGCGTTCGGGGACGGCGGCCGGAGGAATAAGGCCGGGGGCGGGCACGCGCGCGCGGCCGTTGGGGCCGCCGGCGCGCTCGACGCCGATCATCTGGGTCAGGCCGGCGAACTCACCCGCCATGGCGCGCACCGCCGACTCCGGGTTGCGCAGGAAGCCGCGCTGTTGGATGAAGATCGCCGCCGGAGGCGTCGCTCCGCGGGAGCCGTCGACGACCGTCAGGACCTGCGAGCTGAGGTTGTGGTTGTCGCGGACGAAAGGTCCCAGGAAGGGCAGGTCGAAGTAATTGTGGCTCCGGTTCTTCCCAGCCTGGTAGATGCGGACCTCCTCCTCGTCATCGAGCTTGGCGAGGCGGTCCTCGCCGAGCGAGCCGTCGAAGGAATGCTGGAAGAGGAAAGGGATCTTGAGCGAGAGGGAATCGGACTTGCTGCGGAAGGCGTCGGTGGCCGTCAGGGCCTCCTGGGCGCCGGTCCGGCCCGCGTAGTGGTCCCGGATCTGCTCGGCATTATGATCCACCGTGCGGTCGGTGGGGAGGAAGCCGTTGCGCTCGGAGAGGAGCTTGATGAGCTCTCGCAGGTCGCCGCGGACCACCTGGGAGAGGGACTCCATCTGTCCCATGTCGCGGGGATCGAGGATGAGCTCGAGGATGATGCGCTGGCCGTGGCCTTCGGACCTGAAGTAGGAGATGTAGGCGTCCACGTAGCGGGTGAACTGGCGGGCGACCTGCTTGGAGAGGAAGCGCGCGAGGATCCCATCGGCCTGCGCGATCTGCAGGGCCGGCACCCTCGCCACCACCGTGCCGCCATCCGTCGTCACCTCGGCCTCGTCGATGCGGAAGCGGAAGCGAAGCTTGTCTTCCGCCAGGCGGTAGAGAGTGAGGCTGGCCCCCCCGCCCTTGCCATAGCCCCCGACCGTGATGGAGACCGCGATGGATGTGCCCTCAGAGACGGTCCCGTAGCCGGCCGAGGGAGAGACGCCCCAGGAGCCCCGCAGGGGAAGCTGCCAGAGTTCGCCCACGCCCATCCCGGAGAGGCGCTCGGCCGAGAAGGGGAAAACGGTCTTGAAGTCGGTGAGGTCGAGGAGGGTGTCGAGTTCCGAACAAGTCTTCTTGCCTTTCAAAGGGCGCATCACCATGGAGGCCCCATCGACCGATGCTCCGACCCAGAGAGCGAGGTTCGCCCCGTCGTCGGCAAGGGAGAAGCTGCGCCCGGCGCGCATCCCGATGCGCGCGGTCTCCAGGAGGCCTTGGCGGCCGTCCGGAAGCTGGCGCAGGCGGCGCTCGTAACCGCCGAGGGAGGAGATGCCGGTCTCCCCGAATGGAATGTCCTTATCGAGGTTGAGGCGGACGTTGCGGCAGAGCTGATCGAGCACCCCGCTCAGGAGCTTGTCCTCGAAGCGGACCTGGTCCGGGGTCGTATAGCCGCCCTCGGGAGCGCCGGGCCGGGGAGCGTCGTCGAGCGGGGCAGGCGCCGGGACCTCGCGCGCCCAGTCGTTGTCCGGCTGGCCCCGCCAAAGGGTCTGCGCTTGGGCTCGGGGGATCGAAAAAGCCTGGACTAGGACCAGAGTGTACGCCGCAAGTGAGATCGCACCGCGCATTCCAGAACACTATATCAGGCGCGCCTTCGGGCAACGAGGGCCTCCTGGCCCTGAAAACAGGGGCTAAAAGACCCGCCTTTCGTTCATCGAAAGTCCCCCCCCTCTTGCGAGGGGAAAATAGGCGGATCGGAGGACGAGCGCAGGATGCGAAGAGAGTCCGGACGGGCTTGGGTGTCAGGGATATGGGAACCGCTGGGAGGCTCAGACGGGGGCTCAACTTCCGATGCCCGGTTATCTCTTACGCGGGCCTGCGCTCATGTCGCATGCAAGCCAAGCGGCATTGCGCCCGGCCAGCAATGACAGATAGAAGTAGAGCCACAGGGCGGCCGGGACGACGTTCCAAAACTCACCATGAATGACGCACACTGCAACCAACGCCAGCGAGCCCGCGATGACCGCGGCGAGCCACCAGTGGGTGCGACGAGAGAACGCAGCGCTTAATGGCGCTCCCGGCACGAAGCGCCCGCGCATGAACAAGGAATGGAGGAGCGACCAGACGCAGAGCAAGACTAGGGCCAGCACTGCCGAGAAGAGGGGAATGCCGAGCGAGTCTGCCCAGTGCGGAAACTCACCGCGCGAGGCCTCAAGCAGCAGCGAGCCGACTGCAGCGATGAAGGTTGAGAACGCGGCGACAAGACCGAGAAGCGCGATCTTGAGCTTCGACGACGGAGCGCCCCGTCGTCTCCAGCCGCCCTGAACCGTCAGGGCCGCGACCAAGCCGATCAATGCGGCGGTCAAGCCGTAGTCCTGAAAGAAGAAACGATTGGTCACGAATTCCTTGCGGAGGGCATGGAACTTGGCGGTGTCGTGATCAATGGCCATGTAGCGTTCGTTGTATAGACCCTCGTTCCGGTATGCGGGCATTGAAAATGAGAACGCAAAGAGAGCCAACCCGAGGAGGCTAACAGCTGCGGGGATTCGCGATGGCGGTGCCAAATACAGCTTGCCGAGCATATAGCCGATCCCGTTCGCAGCAATATAACTCAGGCCGCCATAAAAAAGAATTGTCGCCAGAAGACCTCGAATGCCTCGCGGAGACATGCCGAACATGCTTATTTCTACAAAATAGTCCCCTAAAACCACTCTCACGGGCGCGAAATACGCGTCGCCCATATAGAGCATCGGAAAAAACACAAGATCACCGAAACCAAATATTCCAAACATTAACATGGCCGCGACGGACAAGACTGGAAGGCCTATGGAAAGAAATAGGAAGAGTTTGAATAGCCTGCCAGCCGAGGGGTTTGCCAACAATTTCACTTCATCGCTCCTCTATCCAACTCGACGCTTTGCCGCGCGCCGGCAAGATCCTCCTCCGGCTCGCAGGCTTTTAAAGAGCCCATGCATGGCGCATGGATGCGACAGATGTTGTCGTGCGCTCCCCCTCCTTTGGGCGCCCCAAAAAATCCGCACATGAGTTATCATACCTGGAGTTTCCCCCCCTTGCCAGGGGAACCCGTCCACCCGAGTCGGGTGGGCCCTTGGGCCTACACCCGACTGGGCACTCCGCCGCAGGAAGACCCAGCTCCGCGGGCTATCCTATCCAGGATGAAGCCTGGACTCCTGAGAACAACGCTCCTCCTCCCCGCGCTCCTCCTAGCTCTCTCCGGCTGCAAGCCGGAGGGGTCCAGCGACAACTCCCCGGAGGGCGGCTTCGACACCACCGACCCCGAGAACCGGCCGGAACCCGCCCGCTTCGGGGCAAGGCAGGAAGCCCGATTCTCGCCCGAAGCCTGGAGCCTCGTCAAGAAAGCCCGCGACGCGGGCGCGGGCGGCGCGGCCTACGCGGACCCCGCGGCCGAGGCGAACCGCTGGAACGGCTTTTTCGACGGCTCGGCCTCCGCGTCCTCCTTCGGGGGCGGCGCCGCGGACGGTTCCAAGATAGGCGCCATGATGAACCGCCAGGGCGTGCCGAGCGGCATCGTAAACACCGTCCTCTCCGAGTCCAGGAGCCAGGGCGCGGACCCTCTCCTCGTGCTCTCGGTCATGAAGCAGGAATCGCAGTTCGACCCGGGCGCCCACAGCCCGGCCGGCGCCCGCGGCCTCATGCAGGTGATGCCGGACACCGGCCGCGGCCTGGGGGTGCGCAACCCGGCCAACCTCTACGACCCCAAGACGAACATCCGGGCCGGAGTGCGCTACCTCAAGGGGATGTTCGACGAGTTCTCCAGCGTCAGCATGACCCAGCTGGCGACCGTCAATCCTTTCGCGGACAACGGCGTCAAGGCGGCCATCGCCGCCTACAATGCCGGCCCCGGCGCCGTCAAGAAGCATCAGGGCGTCCCGCCTTTCCGCGAGACCCGCGACTACGTGGTGAAGGTCCTCAACAACTACGCGGAGTACCGCCGCCGGCTGAACTCCGTCTAGGACGCCCGCAAAACCCAACGCTCAGAGCGGCTCGGCTTTCCCGTCGGGACGGACGCGGAAGCGGAACTCGAAAGGAAGTCCGACCGAGGGATAACCCGAGGAAGTGCCGCCTCCGATGTCTTGGGGGCGGCCCCGGCTGAGGACCAGGGACTGGAAGCGCAGGTCGCGCACCGAAACCTCGGCGGCCCCGTCGGCCTCCTTGCGCGCGCTCCACACCGGCGCCTTGAAGAAGCGTTCGAGCCGAAGGGCGAGCGTGGTCTTGCGCGCGGCCTCCACCTCGGGGCCGGAAGCGGTCTCCAACTCTCCCCGCGGCTCGATCTTCCCGGATACGCTGTGGATGAGATAGAGATGATAGACGCTCCCCGTCCGCAGGACGCCTTTCCACCGGTGCGGGCCGAAAGGCTCCGGAAAAACGTAGGAGAACTCGCTCTCCAGGCCCGAGGTCTTCGCCTCCCAATCCAATAGCCTCATCGCCCGCGCGCGGTTGCCCCAGCAGAAGAGCAGGTACCCCGCGGCCAGGGCCAGGCCCACCCGGGAGAAGCCCCGCAGTCCCTCGCGCAGGACTTTGGGCGCGGCGGCGAGCAGGGGGAAGGCCAAAAACCCGGTCAGGGTGAGGTCGATGATGAAGGTGACGGCGAATTCGGGCCTCCACGGCCATACGGGCCAGAGGAGCTGAACTCCGAAGGAGTTGATGAGGTCGAAGAGAAGATGCGAGGCGACCCCGGCCAGCGAGGGCACGAAGAGCTCGCCGAACCCTTTGTCCGTCCAGCGCCAGCGGCTCATGAGGAAGGCGAAGCCCGCGCACCAGAGCGGGGCGAGGAGGAGCGAGTGGCCGAAGCCCCGACGCAAGAGCACGGCGGAGGCCTGACCGGTCAGATGGACCGCGACGTCGATGTCCGGGAGATTCGCGGCGATGGCGAGCAAGGGGACCGCCCGGGGGCCCAGCTTCTCGCGGTAGAAGGCGTTGGCGATGCCCACCCCGACGAGCGTGTGGGTGAGCGGGTCCATGTCAGCGCCCCCCCCGCGGGGGGGTGCTCGTTCGGGGGGCGGAGTGCCGTTTCATAGGGAGATTCCTTTTCGTTTCTAGCGGACCACCCTGAATTTCTTCAGGGCGGATTTGAGGCGGTCGTGGGGGAGCCCGTGGACGGTGTTGCCGTCGCGGCCCACGGAGATGCGCCCGGCGAGCAGGGCGTTGAGCACGGCTTCCTCGGCCGCGTCGGCCGCGGCCTCGAAGAGCTCATCGAGGTGGAAATCGGAGAGCAGGGTGAGGTTGAGCAGGCGATGATCGGGATGATGGGGGATGCGGTTGCCCGTTGAGAATGCGATGGCCACGTCCCCGCTGCCGTGATAGGCCACCGAGCCGGTGCGGGCGATGCCGAGCATGGCGCGCTTGGCCAGGCGCGAGAGCTGGCGGGGGTCCAGCGGCGCGTCCGTGGCGAGCACCACGACGATGGAGCCCTCTTTTCGGAACTGGGGTTTGAGGTCGGTGATCTCGCGTCCCACGGGCGCCCCGAGCACGCGCAAGGTCGAGCGGAGGCCGTGGTTGGCGTTGAGGAGCACTCCCACGGTGTAGCCTCCGGAAGTCTTGGGAAGGACGCGCGAGGAAGTCCCGATGCCGCCCTTGAACTCGTAGGAGATCATCCCGGTCCCGGCCCCGACCCCCCCCTCCTCCACCCTGCCGCCGGAAGCTTTCATGAAGGCGTCGTAGACATGCTCGCGCTTGACGTGCTGTCCGCGGATGTCGTTGAGGGAGCTGTCGTCGCACTCGAGCACCACGGGCGTCAGGGTGTCGTCGTCGAGTCCGATGCGGGGCCTGTCCTTGAGCATCCAGTCCACCAGGGCCTTCTGCACCGTGCCCACGCTCAGGGTATTGGTGAGCGCGATGGGGGTCTCCAGGATGCCGGATTCCTGAATCCACATCAGACCCGTGGCCTCGCCGTTGCCGTTGAGCACGAAGCTCCCGGCGTAGACCTTCGAGGTCCAAAGGTCGCCGGAGGCGGGGACGATCACCGTGACCCCGGTGCGCACCGGACCCTTGCCCGGCTCCAGCGCCCCCTCCCCGGAGAGGAGCGTGGCGTGGCCGACTTTCACCCCGGCCACGTCCGTGATGGCGTTGAAGCGGCCGGTGTCGTATTCGCCCACGAGGATGCCCAGGTCGCGGGCGCGCTCGGCGGAATAAACGGGGGAAGAGAAGGCCAAGAGGAACACGGAGAGAAACACCTTCATAGTAAAGCTCATTATACCCAACTACGCGCCCCTCTTGGGAAATCCAGGGAATTTCCCAAGACGGGCGTCAGGGCCACTCCCAAGCCGAGCGGCACGCGCCGGCCTTCTCCGCGTGATCGATGAAGGCACGATAGAAGGGGTGGCTGGCGAGCGTGGAGCCGTCGCCCAAAACGATGAGGAGGCGGCGGGCGCGCGTGAGCGCCACGTTCATGCGGCGCGTGTCGGCCAGGAAGCCGACCTCGCCTTTTGAATTGGAACGGACCAGGGAGACGACGGTGGCCTCCTTCTCCCGGCCCTGGAAGCCGTCGACGGTGCCGATCTCCAGCCCCTCCACGCGCAGGAGGGAGCGCAGCTTCCTCACCTGGGCCCGATACGGGGAAAGGACGGCCAGGGCCGAGGGCCGCAGGCCCGACTCCAGCAGAGAGTCCACGATGCGTTTGGCCAATAGAGCTTCCCCCTCGTTCTCCCGGCTCTGGAGGGCCTCGTCGAGGCTCTCCTCGTAGCCCGTGCCCGAGGTGTCGACGAAAATGAAAGGGACGCAAGTCAGATCGGTCTTTGCGACGCCGGGGAGCTCGCAGGCCGTATGGGCGCGGACGGAGTCGTCGGCCTGGAGGCGGCCCTCGTAGAACCTGCGCGAAGGGAAGTCCATGATGGCCTCATGCATCCGATACTGGACGCGGAGCAGGCATTGCAGGGACTGGGGAAGCCGTTCCTTCAGGCGGTCGAAGAGCGTGACGCCGAGTTCCGGCGCGGCCTCCTTGGAGTAGAGGGTCGGCGGGAGCTGCATCGAGTCCCCGGCGAACACGGCCTTCCCCCCGTGGAGCAGGGCGACCCAGGAGAGCGGCTCCACGGCCTGCGAAGCCTCGTCGAGCACCACCAGGTCGAAGCGCCCCCTCAATAGGGAGCGGGCGAGCCCGCCGTGCGTGGCCAGCACCACCTGCGCCGAGAGCACGATGCGCCGCTCGATGGCCGACTCCAGCGCCCGGGCCTCGCGCCAGAGCGCGCGCACCTCCTCAACCGCCCCGCGCCGTTCCTCGAAACGCATGGAACGGCCGCCGGAGCGCTCCATGCGCCGGATCAAGCGTTCGCGCCGCGTGTCGAGGTCCTGGACCTGGACGGCCTGCTCGTCCTCGGCCGCGAGCCAGCGCAGGTTCGCGCGGCGCAGGCCCTCCAGCATGCGGGCGGGATGGCCGAGCCGGACCAGGCGCAGGGCCGTCGAGCCCGGACAGGACTCGGGCAGAAGTTTCTCGAGGATGTTGTCGACGGCGATATTGGAGGGCGCCCCGGCCAGGACTCTTTGCCCGCGCCGCACCGCCTGGCGGATGATCTCGGCCAGAACCGTGGTCTTCCCGGTGCCCGGCGGGCCGTGGATCAAGGAGACTTCCCGGGCGCGCAGGGCCATGGCCGCGGCCTCGCGCTGGCATCCGTTGAGCGTCTTGTCCACGAACTCGAGGGGCTCCTCCGCGCCCAGCTCCGGCCGCGCCCCTCCTTCCAAGATGTCCCGCAGGAGCGCCGGCGCGTTCCCTTGCGCCGAGACGATCTCACCCAACGCCTTCTTCATCCTCCGGTAGGTCGCGTCCGAGCCGATGAGGTCGAGGCTGCAGCGTCCCGTCGGGGTCTTCTCCGGGAGGCGGGAGTCCACGGCGACGCGCACCGAGGATTCCCCCCCGCGCTCGATGGTCCCGAGCACGAAGGCCGGGTCCGTCCCCTCCGGGAAGCGCACCCGGACGTTGTCCCCCTGGCCCATGGCGTGGAACGGGGAAAGCTCCTCCCCCCGCAGGGCGCGCGACAAGGTCAGGACCGAATACCCGGCCAAGGAGACCTCCGCCTCGGCCACGCTCAGGCGGGAGGCGGTCCTGCCCAGGGCCTCCCGCTCGGCGGGGTCGGCGGACTCCAAGGCGCGCAGGCTCTCCTCCCGCTCGGCCCGGCGCTCGATGTCGAGGAGCTCCTGAAGGCGCGCGAACCGTTCGCGCGCTCCGGTGGGCGTCTGAGGCCGCTTCATCGGGAGAATCTTACCAGTTTGAGATTGGCGCGGGGATATTGGTTATAATCCGTCTCGGATGAAGATATACCTCATGCGCCACGGGCATTCCCCCTCCGTGCTCGAGGCCGCGACGCACAGCGACGCGGAAAGGCCCCTCTCCCAAGCGGGCCGCATCGAGGTGCGCAAGAGCGCCCGACTGCTCCTCGCGGGCGGCGCCAAGCCCGGGCTCATCCTGACGAGCCCGCTCAAGCGCGCGCTCCAGACCGCCCAGGAAGTCGCCGCCCTCCTCAAGAACCCGGAGGTCCGCGTCTTCGAGCCCCTGGCCAACATCCTGCCCGGCATGGACCTGGCGCGCAAGGTGCTCCAAGCCCAATGGCCCGGAGGCGAACTCCTCCTCATCGGGCACATGCCCCAGATCGGGGAGGCGGCCTCCTTCCTGGCCGGCTCTCCGCTCAGCTTCTCCACCGCCTGCTTCGCCGCGTTCTCCGTCGACGGCGAGGGAAAGTCCTCCCTCCTTTTCACCGGCTCCCCGGACGACGCGGCCCCTTAGGGCTCGCAATGAAATAAGTGGCACATTTCGCCGGAGGCGATTTTGGAGCGAGCCGAAGCGATGCGAGGCGCGCAGGCC
>CAYHRV010000099.1:0-11783 GCA_964359165.1 uncultured Elusimicrobia bacterium | reverse complement strand
GCGCGCGGGGGGGGCGCACCCACCCCCGCCAGCGGCGGGCGGTTCCGGCCGCGGCCGCGGCCGCGGCGATGACGCCCGCAACGAGGCGGTTCTTCGAGGCGAGAGTGCGGTCCGCCAGATGCGCGGCGGCCGCGAAAGCCAGGGTCAGGGGGCCATCGAGAGTGACATGCCCGGAGAAGGAGAGGGCCGCCGCCGTGAACAGGTACCAGTACCAGAAAGTCATGTCCCCATCAAACGCCGGCCATTCAGGTCCCCATTATCCTTTTTTTCCTATATCGGTTCAAGAAGTAGAAAAGGGTGAGGCCGAGGGCGACGACCACGAGGCCCAGCGCGATGTAATACAGCCACGGATAAGTGAAAAGATACGCGTTCATCCGGGAAACGAATCCGGCCTTCCCCGCGAAATATCTCCTCCCGATGCTCATGGCCAGCATGTTCTTCTCGGGCTCGTTGAGGTCGATCAACACCGTGTCGCCCTTCACGTTCGCCTGCACGCCCGGCTTCATCAGGGCGAGGGACAGCGCCAGAAGGCCCCGGGGGGAGGAGGCGGTGAGCAGGACGGCGGTGCGGCCCTCGGCATACGGCGACTGGAATTCCATCAGGGCGCCGGTGGTCGACCCCAGTCCGCTCACCTGCCGGCTGAAGGCGAACTGCGACCCTTCGGTCCGCCCGCCCACGGGATAGGGGAAGGCCATCTCATTGTTCAAGGCGAGAGGGGCCGTGTCCCGTATCCGGCCGGGCAGCGTGGGGATGTCGCCGATGATCACGACCTCGCCGTCGAAGTTCTTGGGCTGCGTGAGGGTGTATTCCAGCCCCAGAAGGGGGTTGCCGTTCTCCTGCGTCAGCGCCCCCACGAGGTTGAGCGCGGCCTCTATGACCTCGGGGCTCCGGTTCGTCAGGAATATCTTCGAGCCGTGGCCGTCGGGCCAGCGGGTGACGGGGAACCCGTTGAGCATGAACAATTCCAGGTTCGGCATGGCCACGTAATGGGGCATGGGGGGGAATTTGATGGTGGACTTCTCCATGATGGTCAGGAACAGGTTCTTCGTCTGCATGTATTCGCAGTTCTTCCCGACCGAGGGAGCCAGGACGGCCTCGAACCTCAGGACGTTGCTTCCCGGCTTGAACAAGTAGGTGGGGATATCGAGCTTGTATCCCTCGATCAAGGCCCCTCGGGTGTCGTCGAGGTTTATCCCCCGCAGAAGCTTGTCGTTGAGGGAGATGTTGATGACCGAGTCGAGGCGGTTGGCGGCCCCATAGGCGTAATAGAGCGACAATTCGGCGTATCGATTCTGCTTGATGAGGAAATCCGCGGGCAGACGGAAGGCGAGTTCCACGCCGTTGGCGTTCCCGCCCGCGAAGGTGTGGTCGGGGAAACCCAAGGAGCCGAAGGTGTATCGGGTGTCGGCCTTGATGACCTGCCTGCCGCCATAGAGGGGTATGTCGGGCATGACGATCCCCGTCACCGTCATCTCGTCCGTATCCGGGAAAGGCGCGGACATGATGGCGAAGGTCTCGGCGGCGAGCCTCAGATGGTCCTTGTTCAACCCGGAGACGACGATAAGGGCGTGGGTGGGGTCCGAGAGCCCCTCCGTCAGAGGCGCGCTCGCGCCGGGGACGATCGGGAGATGCATGATCTTCAGGAAAGGCCCCCTCATCTCCTTCCCGCCGAAGCCGAAGGGGCCCAGGATCCTGCCCACGGTCTCCTTGTCCCCGATGAGCACGTTGTCATACCCGGGCCGGAGTTCCTGCGATACCGAGAAGACGACATTCCTGTAATCGAATCGCATGGCGATGCCCGAGGCGATGATGCTCGCCATGCCGATCTCCTCCGCGTTCCAGTTCGGCAGGACGATGTTCACCTCTCCGCGCGGATTGATCTTGGGATCGAAGAGGAAGTTCACGATGGCGGAAAGCCTCAGCGGGACTTCCCTGAGCGAATATTCCATTTCCAGTTCGGCGTCATCATCGGTCAGCTTCAATGTCGTCCAGAGCTCAGGCTGGCATGGGAATTCACAGCCGAGGGTATAGTGCTGTTGGACATCGAAGGTCAGGTCGTTGTAGCCCGCCTTGAGGAGAGCCGTGGGCAGGGACATCCGCAGGAAGCCGTCGGGAGCGAGCGGGTTGAGGTCCCTTTGGGATACCGGATCGTTGTTCAATCTCGTGATCATCCGCGAGCTGCCGGGCAGCAGCGCGGTGGAATGGCTGTAGCTGAAGGAAAGCGTCGCCTTCTTGACCTCCCACCTCTGCGGCACCGGCAAGGAGATCCCGTATTGCGCGGAAGTGCACCTGAGGTCCACCCGCTTGGCCGCGGTGAACTTATTGAGCGGCATCTTGAAGGTCTCGGGATGGGCCGTCTCGGGAAGGATGGCGAGAGACAAAAAACAAGCCGTCAAAGCGGAAATCAAAGCCTTCCCTGGATAAATAAGACTAATGCCTTTTAAATGCATATATATACTGACCCTGCAAGTTTATCGGTACTCTGTTGCACATTAAAGTCAAGAAAACGAAAAACCGGCGAATATCATGGATATTCGCCGGTTTTTCGGATTCCGGGACACGGGCATCGGTGTCCCACACCGCTGCCGATCAGTAGTAGTTGAAATACCCCATGAACAGATTCTTGAAGAATCCGTACCGGAGGTCTTCGATGAGGCCGTTCTTCGTCGCTTCGGCCTTCTCCTCCTCCGCCTGGCAGGCTCCCGCGCCGGCGTGCCCGCCGCCGCCGTATTTCCTCATGATCCGCCCGATGTCGAGCGAACAGGTCCGGTCGAGGACGGAGCGCCCCGCGGCAAAGGCCGCCTTGGCGCCCTGTCCGGCCGAGGAGACGGCCAGGGATATATTGCACTCCGGGAACAGAGCATAGGTCATGAACTTGTTGCCCGGGATGATGCGCTTCTCCGTCCTCGTGTCCGTGACCACGAGATTGGAGAATACCGCCGAGCATCTGAAGATCTGTCCCTTGTACTCCTCGATGCAGGAGAAATACAGTTCGAGCCTTTCCTCGACGTCCGGCAGGCTCAGTATCTCCCAGATGGACCGGCTCCTTCCCGCATCCATCAATTCGATCATGAGCTCGTCATGAGACTTCTGAAATCGCTTGTATTTCTCCAGTCCCGTCCTCTGGTCGATCAGGTAGCTCAAGAGCACCCAGCCGGTCGGATAGAGGATGTCCTCGATCGCCAGCTTGGCGCTGAAGCCCTTGTCGACCGCGTCCAGGATGTCCTCATGGATGCCCGCGAACCTCTCCTTCCCGAAATGGCCGTAGATCACCCGGGAGGTGGACGGCGCGGCCGGATCCACCTTCAGGTTGTCCCGGCCCGCCGAGGAGGCGGCGGAGGGATAGTGGTCGAAGGCCAGATGGGCGGCCTCCCGATACGGGAGGCCCGCGGTGATATCCCCGCCCGTTATCTCGAACTTCCCGCTCTCCACGTCTTTGGGGTGCGCGAAGGCGACGCTTTCGACGGAGCCCAGCTCCTTCAAAAGGATGCCGCAGACCATCCCGTCGAAATCCGCTTTCGTGACGAGCCGCAGGGCGGGCGCGCCCATCTCAAGCCTTCGCCGCGGCGATCAGGCGCCCGGCGCGGGCCCGGAGGGGGTCGAGGATGAACTGCCCCAGCGCGACGAGGAGCACCCTGGAGCCGTGGGCGCTCGACCGGAGGAGGAAGAGCAGGACCCAGAGCGGGTTGGCGGGCTTAGTCTTCTGCTCCCAGAAATCGGCCCATTTCTGGCTGTCGCCGAACACGAAATCCACCGTCTCCGCGCGCTGTTTCTCATCGGATATCAGGAACTCGCAGCCGCAGAAATGGCTGTCCCCCTTCCTCACCTCCCGCTGGAGGCGGGCTTCCATCCGGAACTTCTTGCCGTAGCTGTTCCTGGCCTCCAGGATCATGTGCTCGGAACGCGCCAGCGAGCCGGCCAACTCGAAGGCTATCCCTATGCCCGAGAGGGAGATGTCCTCCATCCGGGCCTCCACCGTCTCCTTGAGCCTGGGCAAGGACACCAGCGCCTTGCCTTCCGCCCACATCCTGTGGTGCCGGCGCACCTGCTTGCGCTCGAAGAACGCGCCGAAGGAGGAGAGCGCCAGCATGAGGTTGATCACGCACCAGACGACGGTGATCAGGGTGATCGGGCGGTAGGCCGGGTACTGGACCCATTTCACCACGGCGGCCGGCAGGGAGAGGATGAGGACCCCGGTCAAGAGGAGGAAAGGCAGGGAGAACCCGCTGAGGAAATCGCGTTCGAGGCTCTTGCCTTTCGGGGTCACCTTGAAGGAGGGTTTCCTCGGGTTCACGAAGACGGAGAAGACCACGGGGATGAGGAATAGGGATTGGATGCCTTCGAAGAATTCGGAGAAGAAAGGCCATCGGAACTTGCCGTGGAGGAAGCCGGTGAGGAAGATGGAAGCCAGGACATGCGGGACCGCGTAGGCCAGGACCTGGGGCACGGAGGCGAAGAACACCTTCAGGTTCAGGAGCAGGAACGCGGCGGGCGCCACGTAGAAGATGACCCTCGAGAGGCCGAAGAACCAGTAGAAGCAGCTGTTGAAGTAGCAGAGCCTCTGATAGAATTTGAGCCCCCGCGCGAAGAGCGGGTTGGCCAGGACGAAGATCTGCGCCATCCCCTGGGCCCAGCGGCTCTTCTGCAGGATGAGGTCGTCGAAGGTCTCGGGCGAGAGCCCGCAGACCATGGGACGGGGGATGTAGACGCTCTTGTAGCCCCTCTCGTGCAGGTGAAGGGCCGTCTCGCAGTCCTCGGTGATGGTCTCGCCGCGTATGCCCCCGATCTCCTCGAGGCAGCTCCTCCTCAGAAGCGCCGCCGAGCCGCAGAAATAGCTCGAGTTCCACATGTCGAGGCCCGGGTGGATGCCTCGGTAGAACATGTCGTTCTCGCTGGGCGCATCCTTGAAAATCGCCATGTTCTTCTCGATCGGGTTCGGGTTGATGAAGAAGTGCGGCGTCTGCACGAAGGCGACCTGTTCGTCCTTCATGAGCCAGCCCACGGTGTTCTTGAGGATGTCCCGCGCGGGGACGTGGTCGCAGTCCAGGATGAGGACGAGTTCGCAATGGGTATGGGTCAGAGCGTGGGTGAGATTCCCGGCCTTGGCGCTCAAGTTCTTCTCACGCGTGATATAGCCGATGCCGAGCCGGTCGGCGAGCCGCTTGAGTTCGTAGTGCCTCTCCCAGGCCTCCTTGGATGTGCCCGGAGCGCTCCGCTTCGCCGCGGTCGCCCCGTCGTCGAGGATGAACACCTTCAGCTTGTCCTTGGGATAGTCGATGTTCAGCGAGGCCATCGCCGTGATCTTCACGATGTCGGGGGGTTCGTTGTAGGTCGGTATGAACACGTCCACCGTGGGATAGAGCGAGGAGTCCGCGGGCAGGGGCATGATCTTGTTCTCGAGCGGCCAGATGTTGGTGAAGATGCCGAGGGTGTGGACGGTCATCGCGTACATCTCCGCGAGATAGAGCGCCATCATGGCGATGAAATCCAGCGGGCCCGTATACACCAGCGTCTCGGTGGTCCTCCAGATCGCGTAGCGGAGCGTGAGGAAGAAGCAGGCGGTCACGAACACGATCCTCAGCGGGGGCTTCTTGAAGCGTTCGACGCCTTTGAGGAGGAAGAGGATGGCGATCATGCCCCAACCGACGACGAACTGGTTGGAGAGGAGCAGATACACGCTCGAAAGCTGGACGAAGAGGAACAGGAGCACCGCCAGGAGGGCGTAGGAGACGCCCTCCTGGAGCCTGGACACCCCGTGCAGGAGGCCCTCCATGGACCCGCGGCCGGTCATCTGATCATGGCGGGACATCCCCGGCGCCGGGACGGCGCTGGGGGGGACGGCGTCCATCAATTCGAGGCGCCTTCTATCGCCACGGAATGCTCGACCGTCCTCTTCTCCTCCTCGGAGGAAGAAGACCCCATCATCTTGAAGAGCACGAGGGCGAGGATGAGCACGAGGGCCAGCGGGAGGATGACCTTGACCGCGAGCGGAAGCTTGTCCTCCGCCCCCTTCTCCTGCGCCGATTTTTTCGCCGAGAGGTCCCGTCCGACCTCGGTCGGGTTCCAGAAGGCCTTGTAGAGCTTGACGGGCTCCTTCTTGCCTTTGAGCGGGGTCTCCTTGGCGAAGCCGCAGTATATCTCGGACTTGTCGGAGAGCGCGTTGTAGGCCTCTTCCGACATGTAGATCTCTCCGGGGTTCGCCTGCCCCTCGATCCGAGAGGCGACGTTCACGACATCGCCGTAGATGTCGCTCTTCTCCACGATGCCCTGGCCTTTATGTATCCCGATGCGCATGAGGATGGGTATGGCGGCCCTCTTCTCCAGATTGAAGGTCTCCATCCCCTTCTGTATCTCGGCCGCCGCCCGCACCGCGTCCTGCGGCCCCGGGAAATAGGACATCGTGCCGTCGCCCATGGATTTCACGAGCGTCCCATTGTGCTTCTTGACGAGGGGGAAGACGATCTCGTTGTGCTGTTTTATCAGGGAGCGGGTGGCGAAATCCCCGTGCGTCTCAGCGATGGAGGTGGAGCCCTTGAGGTCCGTGAACATGACGGTGATGTCCCGGGTGAACTGGTCCTTGAACAGCTTGTCCAGGCGCTCCCGCTCGGCGATGATGTCATCGACATCCAGACTCTGGCCGGGGACTTCCTTTCCTGTCTTATCATCCATGAATTCGGACCTCACGCCCAAGCAGCGGATAAGGCGTGTATTTTACATTATTCATGCACGGCATGAGAGGGGACTTCCCGCCGAGAGGCGCTCTTCTCAGCCTCCGAGTTCGGCCTCCGCGGCCTGGATCTCGTTTTGGACGCTCTCCATCTCGGTGCCCACGGCCTGCACCTTCTCGTAGTCGGCGTAGAGCTCCGGGTCGGCCAACTTCGCGGCTAGCTCCTCCAGACGGGCATGGAGGACCTCCAAACCTTCCCGGAGCTGGGCCTCGCGTCGAAGGCGTTTGCGCTCCTCTTTGGGGTCGGGGCCGCGCGCAGGCTGTTCTCCGCTCGCGCGGTCCCCGCGGCGTTCAGGCCCGCCGCGGGGGCCGCGCCCGGACTTGGCCTCCTCGGGCGGGGGCTCCTCGACCGCCTCCGGGTTCTCCTCGCGCCACTGGGCTTGGCGCCGCTTGAAATACTCGTAATCCCCCGGATACACCGTGATCCGGCCCTTGTCGATGTGCACGATGTGGTCGGCCAGGGCGTTGAGGAAGTAGAGGTCGTGGCTGATGCAGCAGATCGTCCCCTCGAATTCCTTGAGGGCCGCGATGAGCGCGTCCACGCTCGCCATGTCCAGGTGGGTGGTGGGCTCGTCCATGAGCAGAACGTTGGGCGGATCGAGGAGGAGCTTGGCCAGCGCCAGGCGGCTCTTCTCCCCGCCGCTGAGCACCTTCGTCTTCTTGTGCACCGCGTCCCCCGGGAAGAGGAAGGTGCCCAGCACGGTGCGCACCATGAGTTCCGCGTTAAGGCGGTCGTTGCTCAGGGCCTCCTGGAGGACGGTCTTCTCCGGGTTGAACTGCCCTTCCCGGTGTTGGGAGAAATAGCCGACGCTGACCTCGTTGCCGACCACCCTCTCCCCGGCGTCGATGGAGATCACTCCGGCGAGCACCTTGAGCAGGGTGGATTTTCCGGCCCCGTTGTGCCCAATGAAAGCCATCTTCCAGCCGCGTTCCAGATCGAAGTCGAGCCCTTCGTAAACGCGGACGGAACCGTAGGATTTGAACACTTTCTTCAAGGAGAGCACGCGCACCCCCGCGCGCTGCGGCTGGGGGAAGCGGATCTTGACGGTCTTGGCGTCGGCCGGGAGCACGATCCGCTCGAGCTTATCGAGCCGCTTGATCATGCTTTGCGCCCGGCTCGCCGTCGAGACGCGCGCCCGGTTGCGGTCGATGAAGTCCTGCATCTTCTCGATCTCTTCCTGCTGGCGCTTCCAGGCGGATTCGAGCCGGAGGCGCTCCGCCTCCCGTTCCCGCAGGAAGAACTCGTAGTCTCCGTGATAGACCTTGAGCGTCCTGTCCTGCACGCTCACGATGGCCCGGCAGACCGCGTTGATGAAGGCCCGGTCGTGGGAGATGAGGAACACGGCGCCGGGATAATACTGGAGATGCTTCTGAAGCCAGAAGAGCGAGTCGATGTCGAGATGGTTGGTGGGCTCGTCGAGGAGGAGGAGGTCGGGCTCCTTGAGGAGCAGCCGCGCCATGGCCGCGCGCATCGCCCAGCCTCCGCTGAGCGCGCGCGAGTCCTTCTCGAAATCCGGGACCTTGAAGCCGAGCCCCATGAGCACGGCCTTGGCCCGGGCCTTGAGCCTGCCGTCGGGGTCCGGACAGTCGGCCAAGGTCTGGTCGAGGACGGTCCCCTCGAAGAGCGGCGCGTTTTCCTGGGGGAGATAGCCTACCGTCGTGCCGCGCCGGAGCGTGAATTCTCCGTGGTCGGGCTCCTCGGCCCCGAGCAGCATCTTAAATAGCGTGGATTTGCCCGCCCCGTTGGGGCCCACCAGGACGAAGCGGTCTCCGTCGTTGATCTGCAGGGAGGCGCCCTCGAAGAGCGTCTGCTGTCCGTAGGACTTATGCACGCCCCGAAGGGTGATCATAGCGGGAATAGGGAACGGATGCGGCCGGGGTCCTCCAAGCCTCCGCGAAAGAGGACGCGGCGCTCGCCGTCGAGCGCCAGCAGGGTGAACTCGCCGATGCCGAGCATCCCGCAAACCCTGCCGTTGCCGTCGGCCAGCACGGGGAAGTCGAGCCCGAAGCGGACCAGGGTCGCCCGGACGCTCTCCGGAGTTCCCATGTATTCGACGCCGACGACCGGGATGCCGGCGCGCGCGAGTTCGCGCGCGAAGAGGGAGAGGCCTGTCAGACGAGTCCCACAGTGGGCGCAGGCGCCGGAGTATACGGCCAAAAGCGAGGGTTTCCCGCGGGTCAAGCCCGAGAAGGACCGTTCCTGCCCCGACGCGTCGGGCAGGATGAAATCCCGGACTTCGAGGGCCGCGTCCTCCGCCTTCCGGGGCCCAACCGGCGGTGTGCCCGAAGGGCCGGGGCCGGGCAAGAGCACCGATTTCGAAACCACGCCCACGGTCTGAAATAATTGGGTGAGCGAGGGGGGGATTTGGGGAAGAGCGGTCCGGCCGCGGTCGATGGGCGAGGCGAGGAGCGCGCCCAGACCGATGCCGGCCACCATCCGCCCCCATCGCGGCGGGCCTTTCCTCGACATCCGGTCCCAAAGTCCCCAGCCGAAGAGCGCCCCGAACCCCGCGCAGGCCCAGATCGCGGCCCGGTCCCACCCTTCGAGCAGGAAGGCCCGGCCGGAGAGGGCGTGCAAGAAGGCGCCGATGCCCAGAGTGCCGGCCGCATAAAGGAATAAAAGCGGGAAGAAACGTCGCACCCCGACCGACGATGTGAAGGAGGCGAAGCCTAGGAAGATGAGCGAGAGCCAGGCGAGGGGCGGAAGGCTCGGGACCATTATCCCAGTATGCCGCTCGCGGCCAGTAGAGCGACGGCCACGCCCACCAGCGATTCCCCCGCGATGATGCCCGAACTGACCGGGATGACGTAGGTCTCCGCGAGTTCCGGGCGCTTACCCTCCAAGGTCAGCGCGATGAGCGCGCCGAGGAACATGGAGAGGGAATTGAAGAAGGGGATCACCATGGACAGTCCCAAGCCCGTGGCGGAGGGGACGTAGGCTTTGTATTTGGGGAAGGCCAGCTCCAGAGCCGGTATGAGCACGCCCACCGCCAGGCCGATGAGCAGGCCCATGCGCGCGGTCGGATGCAGGGCGTGGAAGCCGTCGGCGAGCAGCCTCGCCACCGCGGCCCACACCTGCGCCGAGGGCGCGGGCCAGCGGTCGGTGCCCAGGGTCTGCGCGTCGGGGACCAGGAGATAGAAGGCGGGGACCACGACGAGCGTCCCGGCGAATATCCCCAGGAACTGGGCGATGAACTGCTTGCGCGGGTTGGCCCCCAGCAGATACCCGCTCTTGAGGTCGACGAGGAGGTCGGCTGAGGACCCCGCGGCTCCGGCCGTGACCGAGGCGGTCATCAGGTTCGTGACGAGGTTGGAGGGGGCGAGCGCGCCGAAGAGGAGCTGCGTCATCTTGCCCATGGCCCCGACGGGCGTGGTGTCGGATTCCCCCGTGACCCGGCAGGCCACCACGGAGAGGAAAAAGGTCATGGCAACGGCCGTAAGACCCATCCACCAGGTGGTGCCGAAGGCGAAATAGAGCACGGCCATGCAGCCCAGACCGGAGAGCCCCACCCCGCCGAGGAACCAGGAACCGGGGACCTCGATGCGCGCCATGGGGTCTTCCGAGGCGGAGGGTGAGGTGCGGGCGAAGGAGGAGGCGAAGCCGCCGAACACCCGCAGGATGGAGCGCCATTGCAAGGCGAAGGCGAAGAGGGCCGAGGAGACCATGATCGAAGCGCCCGCCCAGGTGCTCCAGCTCACGATCGCGCGGTAGCCGACCTTGGTGGAGTCGATGGCGCCCAAGCTCACCATCCAAGGGGCCAGGACACCGTAGTTGACCGCGGCGCCCAGGAGCATGGACCAGGCCACGCGCCAGCCGATGATGGCGCCGGCCGCGATCATGATGGCGCTCACCTCCATGGAGATGGTCCATTTGGCCAGAGGCAGGCCGCCCAGGGAACCCGGTATCTCCAAGTGCCCGGGGATGGCCAGGAACTTCGGCCAGGCGGCGTCGCGGCACCAAGCCACCACGCCCCCGACGACGCCCCCGACGCCCAGGGCGTGGGCCTTTTTGAGGGCTTCGGCCCCTTTGGAGTGGAGGCTGCGCAGCGTCTCCGCGGCCGCGATGCCGCTGGGGAACTTCAGCTGTTCCACGTTGATCATCTGGCGCTTCATGGGCACGGCCATGAAAACGCCCAGCGCGGCCAGGAAGAAGGTCCAGCAGACGAGCGTCGGCCAGGCGATGTGGTGGCCGGTGACCAGCAGATAGGCCGCGATCGCCGAGACCATGGTGCCGCCGGTCGAATAACCCGCCGCGGAGGCCGTGGACTGCATGCAGTTGTTCTCCAGGATGGACATCTCGGTGGGGAAGAGACGCGGGAAGGCGGCCATGAGCGTCTTGTAGATGGCGAAGGAGAGGATGCAGGCCGTGATGGCCACCCCGAGGCCCCAGCCGGTCTTGAGCCCCACATAGAGGTTCGAGAGGGACATGAAGCCGCCCAGCACCGAGCCCATGAGCACGGCCCGCCAGGTGAGCTGGGGCATGTCATCGCCCTGGTAGACGGTCCGGAACCAATGGAGCTCCAGCTCCTCCGGGGTCTTGGGCGCTTCCTTCTCTTGTGTCTGGCTCATCCTGATCCTCCCGTCAAAATCTACGCGCCTTCCGGCCAGGCCCTGCGCAGTTCCTCTTCGCTGAAACCGAAATGATGCGCGATCTCATGGCGCAGCGTCGTCGCGACGCGGCGGGCGAGTTCCTCCAGGCTCCCGCAGCCCTCCTCCAGATTCCTCTGATAGAGCACGATGCGCGAGGGCAGATGCGTCCCGGTCATGGGGCTGAGCATCTGTTCCCGGGTAAGTCCGCTGTAGAGACCCAACAGTCTCCGGGAGCCCCTCCAGCGCCCGGCTTCCGGGCCGGGAATGGCCTTCACCCCGATCTCCACGTTATGCAGGAGCCTGCGGACCTCAGGAGGGAGTCCTTCGAATTCCCTTTGCGCCATGCGGAGGAATTCCCCTCGCGCCACTCGAACCACGCGCTATTATACTCAAAGCGGTGGGGCAGGTGGGGTCAGACGTTGACTTTCGGACCTAACCCCCTAAAATTCGGTCCGAAAGTCAACGT
>CAYHRV010000098.1:0-11823 GCA_964359165.1 uncultured Elusimicrobia bacterium | reverse complement strand
TGACCGGGGTCACCTCCAGCACCTTCACCCTGGTGGCGAGCAACCCCAAGAAGCTCAGGGTGCTCCTGCCCAGCCAGTCCGGAGTCTCGGGGTCCACGACCACGGGCCGCTCCGGCATCCCCATAGACCAGCTCGCGGGCACCACCGTGACCGTGACCCTGCAGGTCACCGACACCTTCTGGAACCTCACGCCCGGGGCCAGCCAGCAGATACGCATCGTGGCCACCGATCCCTACGCCATCATCACGCCCTCGACGCTCACGGTCGTGGGCCAGGCCTTAGTCGACGTCGTCTTCCGCCGGGCGGCCTTGAACTTCGTTCGCGCCGAGATGCTCTATGAGAATCCGCCTTGGGGGGACAGCCTGGATAAGGACACGAGCACCGTGGTCAGCGTGCTGGCGGGCCTGCCCAAGAACCTGCTCGTCATCCTGCCGGGCGAGGATTTCGACGTGGGCGCGCCCAACGGGAAGAGGGGGAGCCCCACCATTACGGCCAAGGCCGGGCAGGCCTTCTATGCCACGGTGGGCATCGTGGACAAATACTTCAACGTGGTCACCGGCCGTCCCGCCAACGTCCGCATCAAGTCCCCTCCGGGCTTCCCCTTCGCGGTCTCGGCCCCCACGGCCGCCGTCAACACGGCTTTCGGCGTCACCGACGCCCAGGCCCTTCCGGTCACCCTGGTGGCGGCCGCGACCTGGCATCAGGTCGTGGCCGAGGACTTCGGTACTTTTGATCCGGGTCCACCGCCTGCGTATCAGCCCTCAGGCATGCAGGACTCGCCCTTCTCCTCGACCTTCACCATCACGGCCGCCAACCCCAAGGGGCTCCAACTCCTGCTCCCCGGCGAGTTCAACGCGGCGGGCGTGGGCGTCTATCCCAACGGCGGGAAGACCGGCGCCCCGCTCACGCGCGTCGCCGGCAAGGGTTTCCAGATCACGGTCAACCTCGTCGACAACTACAACAACATCGCACCGGCGGCGGCCGGGCCCAACGTCTATTTCAAGACCACCGACGACTACGACATCGAGCCGACCACCGCGTCCCTGGCCAGCGGCGGCCGCGTCTTCGAATTCAACGGCATGGTCACCAAGACCACCTCGGCGGTGATCGCGGTGCATCCGCGCATCTGGCTCGATGGGGCCAACCAGGACCCCGACAGCAAGGTCTGCACGGCCAACCCCTCGGGCGACGGCCTGCTCAACAACAACTGCCTGGCCGACGCCCCGGCCGCGGTCTCGGCGCAATTCAAGGTGCTGGCCTCCACGGCCACGCAGCTGCGCGTGCTCCTGCCCGGCGAGCTCGCGGTGGCGGGCAAGTGCAACATCACCCCGCCCTGCCGCTTCCTCGACTCCTCGGAGACCGCGGGCAAGAGCGGCAAGCCCACCAACTTCGCCATGACCATGCCGCAGAACGCCCTGCAGATCACGGTGAACCTCGTCGACAAATATTTCAACGTCGCCACGGACATCTCGTCTACGAGCGTCAACTGGGACACCGACCCCCCGGCCGTGATGCCCAAGGTCCAATTGAGCCTTCCCCAGGACCCGCTCACCCTCCAGCCGCCCGCCTCCGTGCTCGCGGTGGGGAGCTGGATCTTCCCGGTCATCCCCCTGACCTCGCTCTCGACGTACACGGCCTACGCCTCCACCACCGCGGACTCGGCCGCGGACGCCACGCCGCGGCTCTCCTCCGAGCTCGTGGTCTACCCGGGGCCCGCGCATCACCTGCATTTCTCCACCCTGCCCTCCTCGGCCACGGCCGGCGACCCGATCTCCTACTCCCTGACCGCGCACGACCAGTTCCATAACCTGCTCTCCACGGGCCCCAACATCTACATGAGCACGGTGACGCTCTCCTCCGAGATCTTCCCGCCGCCCCAGAACGCGAGCTTCGAGCCCAACGAGTTCGCCTTCGGCCTGGTGCACGAGGGCGTGCGCTCCGTCTCCACGGGCATCATCCTCAAGAAGGCCGGCACCCGCTCGGTCAAGGCCTCCCAGAAGAACAGCACGCTCATCCACACCGAGGTGCCGGGCTATTCGCTCAAGCCCACCATCGACATCAGCGCCGGGCCCGCGGGCGCGGTGGCGGTCTCGCCGGGCCCCACCAGCCAGCAATTCAAGGTGCGGGCGGGGTCCAATCTCCAGCGCGGCTACCGCGAGTTCAACGGGCAGGTCTCCGACATCTACAACAACCCCTTGAGCTCCCCGGCCACCGTGTACATCGAGATCGTGAGCGTGGCCGGCTCCTCGGGCACCCTGCTGGTCATCTCCTCGGGCGTCCCCACGGCGATAGGTCAGTCCACCACCGTGGTCTCCGACTTCAAGGGCCGCATCGGCAAGAACGCGGACGTCGACAACCTCAACCCGACCTACGCCTACGAGGTCTCCACCAAGGCCGCGGACTCAGCCCGCATCTGGATCGGGCCCACGCCTCCGCCGGCGGACCTGGCGAGCTACATCAGCGACAACCGCAACCTCTCGGGCAAGCTCATCACCTCGGGCGGCACGGTGCGCAGCCTCGTCTTCGCCTCCTCCACGCCCGTGGTCCCCTCCGGCGACGACGCCTCCAACGGCGGGGAGTTCATGGTCGAGCGGCGAGACGACTTCGGCAACGCCACGGACCTCGGCTCTACGCAGATCGCGCTCTTGATGCAGGACGAGGACCGTGTCGTCCATTTCGGCAACGGCTTCAACGAGGGAGAGGAGAACACCGCGACGGGCGACTACGGGTTCACCGAGCCCAACTCGCCCTTCAACTACGTCAAGAGCATCACCATACCCGACGGGCTCACGCAGGGGGCCTTCCGCTTCCGCGACAAGATGTCCTCCTACGCGGGCACCTCCCCGGATGCGAACAAGGGCAACGGCGGCCGTCCCGGGCGCTGGACGCTCCACCTCGACCCGACGAGCGACGAGGTGAGTTCCATGACCTTCAAGATCGCCGTCTCCCCCGACGCTCCCCGCACCCTGGGCTTCGGCAACCGGATGAACCGTCAGGTGGCGGGCAAGGTGTTCGACGTGGGCGGCTCCTCCCTGCGCTCCTTCCAGGCCCAGGTGCAGGACCGCTTCCTCAACCCGGCCGTGGCCCTGGCGCCGGCGACCATCGCGCTCTCGACGATCGTGCGCCAGGGCGCGACCGTCGGGGACTCCTTCGCCTTCTCGGCTTCGAGCCTCATCGCTCCCGGCTTCCCGCCGATGTTCGCGGCGCCGACGACGCAGGTGACGCTCCAGGCCCTGGAGTTCGAGACCACCTTCTTCTACCTCGACACCATGGCCTCTTCCTCCTATCCGCCCTCCTCCTCCACCCGGCCGGTGATCGGGCTCATCGACCTCACCCCCGCCTCGATCCTGGTCTCCTCGGCCCAGGCGGTGGTCATCGTCGCGGACAACATCAGCCGCATCGCGGTCCCCCCGCTGGCCAACTCCGTGCTCCTGGCCGGGGCCACCAGCGAAGCCATCTTCTTCCAGGTGCAGGACCAGTTCGGCAACCCCTCGGAGCTCAAGATCGGCCAGGAGGACGCGGGCACCAACTACGTCCAGTTCCGCCTGCGCTCGACCTCCTTGGGCAGGACGCAGTTCTCGAGCCCGGACACGGGCGCTTTCATCGCCTCCACCGGCACGGCCCAGGTGCCGCTGGGCTCCTCCTCGACCTCCTTCTACATCATCGACACCCTGGTCACCTCCGTGACCTCGAACCTCATCGTGGATTCCCCCAAGAACGCGCTCTGGACCGTGGCCCTGGGGTCCTATACCGTGCGCTCCGGGCCGCCGGTCTCGGCGCGCTTCACCACGCCGACGCGCTACCTCATCGCCGGCACCACGGTGCAGTACAGCTCCACCACCCTCCAGCCGATGGCGACCCCCATCGACGTGGAACTGCTCGACGAGTTCGGCAACGCCACCTCCTCGACCTGGGCTTTCCACACCGTCCTGGTCAAGTCGCAGAACTCGGTGACCACGCGCGCGGGGCAGGACCCGACCAAGTTCGTGCGCGACAGCGCCGACTGGAAGCCCGTGGGCCCGGGCTACCCGGCCATGGCCATCACCATCGACATCAATTCCTCGCGCGCCCGTTTCTTCGCCTGGGACACGGCCGTCGGGACCACGACGCTGGAGGCCGAGATCGTGCGCCAGGACGGCTTCAAGCTGGACTCGGACCTCGCGGCGCCGGGCATCCAGAACGCCACCCAGAACCAGATACTCACCCCGGGGCCCGCGGATTACATCACCCTCTACCATCCCTTCACCCAGTTCAATCCCCTGCGGGTCAACACCCCCGGCGTGCTCGCGCGCGACATGGGGGGGAGGAATCTCGGCGTGACCCTGCGCGACAAGTTCGGCAACATCGCCGCGGGGCATCCCTTCAACAAGCAGTATTTCGAGGGGATCGTGCTCTTCGCGACCTCCGGCTCCTCGGATAAGGTCAAGATCATCGACCTCTCGGCGAGCACCACGGTTCCCAACGCGCACTGGTTCAAGGGCGCGGCGGATACTTCGCCGGGGGTGTTCACCGGACTGCAGGTCGAGGACTCGGTGGTCGAGGAGCTGATGATCTCGGCCACGGCGCAGGACAAGCCCACGCTCTGGGGCCGCACCCGGGACGCGGGCCGCTTCTTCAACGACCCGCTCTACACGCCCTCCCTGCTCTCCGACGACAACGTGTACACCGCCGGCGTGGTGGTCTTCCCCACGGACCTGGCGCCCGAGAAGAACGCCGACGGCACGGTCAAGACGATCAAGTCCCAGGTGGGCCAGAACCGCCCGGTCATACGCCAGGGCGACGGCATGAGCGAGTTCTCGCCCAAGGCCGTGCAGATGCTGCGCCTCTCCATGAACATCGCGCCGACCTCGGCCTCGTTCCTGACCGCCCAGCTCAGCGGGCTCAACATCGCCAAGACCGGCCTCCTCGACCCCCGCCACGTGGCGGAGCTCGCCCTGCATGCCGATGACGACGGGGACGGGCTCTTCGACGGGGCCGTCGACGTTCGCATCGCGACGGCCGTGCTCGACGCGGCCAACGGCGTCTGGTCCTTCGGAGACCCCCTGCGCGGCCAGGTCCCGCTCAACGAGGCGGACCCCGCGCGCGCCCTGCTGGCGACCACCGCCCGCAACTACTTCCTGGCCTTGCGCATGCACGCCACGGGCTACTCCGAGGGGGAGCTGCCCTCGGGGATGGGCCTCGCCATCCCCTCTCCTTTCTACGTGCGCCTCTCCTCCGTGAGCCAGGTGGGCGTGGCCGAC
This sequence comes from uncultured Elusimicrobia bacterium, assembly GCA_964359165.1. Lineage (GTDB taxonomy): Bacteria > Elusimicrobiota > Elusimicrobia > UBA1565 > UBA1565 > CAYHRV01. The sequence goes on along the minus strand of CAYHRV010000098.1, from coordinate 6,583 downwards.
AATTTCTTCGCCGTCAAGACCGCGACCTCGCCCATCGAGCGCGAGGCGGCGCGCATCAACGTGATCGGGGAGGACATCGCCGCCTGGTGGGCGCCCAAGACGGACACCGGGACCCAATTGCCGCTCTCGAGCTACACCTACGTCGACCAGGGCAAGGAGTTCGTGGGCATGCTCAAGATGCGGATGTGGACGGACAACTACACCGGCACCATCGGCAAGATCCGCCTCATCCACAACGGCATCGGGGCCGACGAGGACATCAAGAACATACGCCTCTACGTGGACACCGACCCCCAGGGCGACCCGAGCCTGGGCAATGGGCGCTTCGAGTCCGCGACCGACAAGGAGATCACCGACCCCAACGCGAAGATCGTCTTCAACGCCCGCTCCGCGGACCTCCCCCTGCGCATCCTCCAGGTGCTCGAGGACCCCTGGAACGAGGAAAAGCGCACGGTCTCGCCTTCCACCATCACTTATTTCGTGGCCTTCGACATGTCGGCCGGGGCGCCGCCCAACTACACCCACGGGGTCCAGGTGAGCGGGCCCTCCGACGTCATCCCGCTCCTGGGCAACGGGAACGTGCTGACCTTCGCGCCCATCGTCTCCACCAACGTCGCGGTGCGCGCGACCGCGGACCTGGCCTTCGTCGACAAGGTCGACGCCGAGGGCGCCGGGGGGATCCGTTCGGTGGCCACTTCCATGACCCAGGCGGACGCGAACGTCCCGGTCTCCAAACTGACCTTGAAGACGAACGCGGGCTCGGCGGTGTGGTCGGGGGTGCAGTTCGACCGCTGGGTGCACTCGGCCTCCCAGGGAGGCGCGGTGCGCCTGGTCAACAAGGCCGAGGACGTGACCGAGGTCAAGGTCTGGGCGGACATGAACGCCAACGGCCTGCTCGACGCGGCCACCGACCAGGTGGTCTCCCCGCTCTCGGGCGTGGTGCACAAGTTCCCCCAGGGCCGGCTCCGGGTCGAGATCTCCTCGACGGCCCCCAGCCCCATCGACATCTTCGTGACCAACATCTCGGACTTCGCCGCCCCCGACGACAATCTCACCGGACTCAGGGAGGTGCCCCGCCGCCTGGTCCTGGGGGACGATCAGATAGACGAGAATAAGAAGGAAATCGTCGAGTGCGCCGGGATAGACATCGCCACCAACGCGTGGCGCAGCTGCACCCGCGCCTTGGACGGCACGGCCCAGCTCTCCTTCTCGACCGGGGCCGTCCTCTCCGGCCCCGCGCGCATCCCCATCCTGGGCACGGGCGGCGGGCAGACCCTGGTCGCGCAGGCCCACGACTACTTCGTCACCTTCGACCTTGATCCCCTGGCCACGGTCGGGCCCTCGACGAACCTGGGGGTCATCATCCCCAACACCTTCTACTTCACCATCGCCGCGCCCAAGCAGATGGACGTCACCAACATCGGCCTGCCCCCGCCCGCGGGCACGGGCAAGACCCGGTCGCTGGTCTCCAACGTCTCGGAGTTCGCCGACAAGATCACGGTCATCGCCACCAACACCGTCGACGACGCCCGGCTCGGGCCCTTCCTCCAGCAGAAGTCCACCGGGGCGGTGCTGGCCTTCACCCTCAACGCCGACGTGGCCGACGCGCTCTGGCGCTTCGTGCTGGTGACGGCCTCGGGCACCTCGGCCCAGGCCGGGGCGCATATAAGCGACGTCCAGCTCATCTCCCTCTGGCTCGACGCCAACGACGACGGCATCTTCCAGGTCTCCACCGACGAACTGCTCGGCACGGGGACTTTCGGAAACGCCGGGAACCCGCTCGCCGCGCGCCTGAACCTGTTCTCCCCGCGCAAGGTCCGGACCCTGGCCAAGAAGGCTGACTCCCAGCGCTTCTTCGTGGCCTACCTCATCGCCCCCAACGCCTTGGCCAACGACCCGGTCACGCAGGCGCCGCGCACCCTGGGCGCGGTCCTGCGCAACGACGCCTTCCCGCGCGGCAACCCGAGCGTCGACGAGGCCGGCGCCAACGCGTTCTCCCTGCCCAATTTCTACAACCCCGGCTCCGCCCTCCCCTTCAGCGGGAAGGTGCGCGACCTCATCCCCTCCGCGCAGACCCTTTCCGTGCGCATGACCCCGATGTTCTCCTCCCCCAAGGGCAACTTCGAGGCGCCGACGCTCGCCGCCTCGACGGGAGGGGTGAGTGCGTCCGGGACCGTGGACCCCTACTGGATCATCTCCTCGACCGCGGGTCTGCCCTCGGGCGGGGCCACGACCTATCTCGCCATCGACCAGGAGATCGTCTCCTATGACGCCATGGGGACCGTGGAGACGCCTCTGGGCTCGGGCAACTACAAGCCGGCCCTCATCGGCGTCCGGCGCGGCCTGGTGGACACCACGCCGGCGGCACATTCCTCGGCCACCATCCTGGCCCCCAACATCGCGCAGGGTTCGCTCAATAACGCCGTGGTCAGGCTCGACGCCTATTCCAGCGGCTTCCAGGTGCAGTGGAACCAACTGCTCATGCAGTTGGAGATCCCCTCCGGCTTCAATATCCGGGATTCGGACGTGAGCTCGGTCAAGCTCTGGAAGTCCGTCGAGCCCGCCGGAGCCCCGGAATTCCACCGCGACCGCGTCACGGGCCTCAACGAGAAGGACCTGCTCATCGGGCAGGGACGGCTCGTCAACGGCGTGGCGCTCATCAACATCTTCGACAACGACAAGAAGGTGGGCTACACCCTGGTGCCCACCTCTACGCAGACCTTCTTCGTCTCGATGGACATCGACCAGGCCTCGCGCTTCTCCCATCCGCTCCTGCCGGTGCAGCGCAACGAGACCATCGGACGCTACCTGCCCCAGACCACGGATTTCGGTCTGGGCCCGCCCGGCGCCGGGCACCAGGCCCAAGTCCTCAATTCGGCGGTGAGCCCGTCCTTCCCCATCGTGCCCACCATCAACACGCTCGGGCTCACTTTCGGGCGCGCGGGAGGGAACACGGCCCAGCAGGACTCCGAGGACGTGCCCATGGCCAAGATCACGGCCAAGACCGACCTCAACACCGTGCGCTGGCAGAAGCTCAAGTTCGACCGGCGGGGCAGCCAGAACTCCATCGACACGGACGTGACCCTGGTGCGCGTCTGGCGGGACGCGGACAAGGACGGGGCCTTCACGGACGTGGACAAGGCCTCGGACTCCACGGGGAAATACCTGAACCTCATCTCCCAGGGCAACGAGACCTTCTCCACGGGCACGGTGACCATCCAGTTCCGCGAGCCGGTCACGGTCACCACCACACCGTCGAACTACTTCATCACCTACAGCTTCTCGCAGTTCGCGGGAGTGGGGACCACCCAGGGCCTTTTCGTGCGGGACACCACCTACCTCTTCGTGGAGGTGCCGCACGCCTCCACCATGACCGTGGCCCCCTTCAACCTGGTGCCCCAGGTGCTCATGGAGGAGGTGCCCTCCGTCGTGACGCTGGGCGTCTACGACTGGGTGTTGGGCGAGGGCGTCAAACAGGTCGGCCAGGCCGAGGCCGGCGTCACTCTGCTCCGCTTCAACATGAGCGCCGACGTGGGCTTGGCCACCTGGCAGGACCTGCGCATCTCCCGCGGCGGCGGCAGCCAGGACCCGGCCAAGCTCTTCGGCCGCAACACGGACGTGAGCTTCGTGAGGATATTCAAGGACATCAACCAGGACGACAAGCTCGACGACTCGGACATCAACATCTCCGAGGCCGCCACCTTCGTCATCGGCTCCACCTACCCGGTCCTCGGCAGTCCGGTGCTCGAGAGCCAGACCACCCCCTTCACCCTCATCGTGGGGTCCACCCAGGGCTTCCCGGCCAGCGGCCTGGGCAAGCTCTTCGTGGGCGGGGCGGAGCTCATGGGCTTCGGCGAGGGCTACGGGTCCCTTTTCGTCGCGGGCTCGACCTATCCCACGCTCACCATCCTATCGCGCGGGGAGCCCCTGGGCGCGGGCCCCACGCCCATGATCGCCCACGCCGTAGGCTCCCCGGCGCGCAAGGTGGACGTCTTCAGCCAGATCAACGACCAGGACCTCCAGCTCCCCATCGAGCTCTCGGCTCCGCAGACGATCTCGCCCACGGCCGGGGTCTACTTCCTGACCTACGACATCGGCGCCACCGCGGTCAAGAACGACGAGGTCTCCGTGGAGATACTCGACAAGTCCTGGATCGGCGTGAGCGTGCCCAACGACAGTTCCCCCAGCGTCCTGACCAATGTCAGCAAGCTCACCCCCAAGGGCACCGCCGTCGCCGGCTTCCCCTACATCGGGACCAAGGTCCACATCACGCCGCTCATGCTCAAGGTGGAGTCCCGCAACATCGCGCCCTCGGCGGCCACGGGAGGACAGACCAACGTTCCGCTCACTCAACTGACCTTGAGCGTCAACTCGGACTTCGTGCGCATCGCCCAGCTCAAGCTCACCCAGCTCGGGACGGCGCCGGCCAAGCCCTCCTTCAAGGCCGGCCAGGGCGACGCCTCCGCGGTCAACGTCTGGCTCGACGAGGGCAACAACGCCTTCACGCCCAACACCGACAAGCTCATCGGCAGCCTGACGCATTTCGGCTTCCCGGGCGGCTCTTCCTTGTTCGACGAGGGCACGGCGCTCGTCGGCCTCAGCGTGTCGAGCATCCCCTATCTGAGCGTGACCACGACGCCGGTCAACATCTTCCTCTCCATCGACGTCTCCACCATCGACGCGGCCGGACGGGCCACCTTGGGCGACTTGGTGGGCTTCTCCCTGGAGCGCTTCAACGACATGATCGGCCCCAACCGGGCCGAGCTGACGGCCACCTCCCACCAATCCAACGAGACTCAGATCCCCGCGCGCTCGGGCCTGGTGCGCATCTCCACGGCCATCATCCCGCTCTCGAGCATACTGCCCGGCGTCACCATCGCCGACAACGGCTATCCGGCCATGGCCAAGCTCGACTCCGAGGGCAAGGTCATCATCTCGACGGTGACCGGGCGGCCGGTCGCCGACGAGGGCCGGTGGATCAACGACAAGGGCCAGAAGTGGACCAAGACCTCCGCGGCCGCCGCCGCGGACCTCAAGGCCGAGAACGAGCCGCTCCTGGACGTCAACGGCGACGAGATCCCGGACAACTTTGACTTCCTGGGCACGGGCAAGAGGCAGTTCGTGAGCCTCATCGGCTCGGACAAGCCTTCGCTGGACCTCAACGGCGACGGGATCCTCGACATCGACATCAACAGCGACGGCATCCCGGACCGGGTCTCCGACGACGGCAAAGGCAACCCCATCTTCTTCGTGGTGGACCGAGACGGCAAGGCCCAGCCGGTCTCCGACCAAGGGCTGGCCATGTCGGCCTGGAATGCGAACAGCACGGAACTGCGCGCCTCCTGGGCCAAACCCACCTCCACCGGCGCCATCGCCGGCTACCAGCTCTCCGTGGGTCGGAGTTTCGAGGAATACTCCTCCTTCACCTTCGGTTGGAAGACGATGGGGGCGGTCACCTCGGGCACGGTCACGGGCCTGGCCCTGCCCGTTCCCAAGATCACGCGCCTGAGCCAGCCTTTCGGGCCCACGGACACCGTCATCAAGGTGGAGGACGCGAGCAACTTCTTCAACCAGGGCAAGCTCGTGGTGGGCTCGGAGGTGCTCGGGGCCCAGCGCGTCTCCAACACCGAGTTCCGCGTACTCCCCGGCCAGGCGGGCTGTCCGGGGGAGACGGGACGGGGCTGTTCCGGGTCCCTGCCCCAGACCCATCTCCCCGGAGAACTGGTCTCCGACGAGATGGTGCTGGTCTCGGTGCGCGGATTTACCAGCGCCTCCGATCCGGAGAACACCTCGGTGCCCTCCAGGTCCGGCCGGCCGCTCCTGGTCTTCCGCATCGACGCCACGCCTCCGGCCATGCCCGGCAAGGCCTTGCCCCAGGTGCCTCCGGGACAGGCGGCCGGTGAGAGCTTCGTCGTGGCCTGGGACGCCTCGCGCGACTCGGAGTCCGGCGTCATGGCCTATGAGGTGCAGGAGAGGAGCGGCACCAACCCGGTGTGGCGGTCCTTGGGCGTTATCCCGGCGGTCAAGACCGGGGGGGTCGTCAATAATTCCTATCACGTGGGCAACACCTCCAGCAGTCCGGCGGAGAAGAAGCGCGAGTCCAGCCAGTTCCTGACCTACCGCGTGCGCTCCTACAACAACGCGGGGCTCGCCTCGGTCTGGTCGAGCGAATCCCAGGCGGTGGCCACCACGCTGGCCACCACCGTCGTCGACAATGTCTCCAACTATCCCAACCCCTTCGACACGCGCAAGGGCGGGCCCGAGGGCAAGACCGTCATCACCTACACGCTCGGCTCGGACTCCGACGTGCAGATCACCCTCTACGACCTGCTCGGCTACGTGGTCAAGAGCATCAAGTTCAGCCCCGGCGAGATGGGCGGGCGCATCGGCCCGAACTTCGTCGAGTGGGACGGCCGCAACGGCATGGGGCGCCTGGTGTCCAAGGGCGGCTACATCGCCCGCATCAAGGTGGGCTCGGGCCTGGGCACCGCAACCGTGATCCGAAAAATAGGAGTCATCCATTAAGGATGACTCCTATTTTTCGGGACCGCAATCGCGACAAATTCCTTTGGAATTTCTCGCG
>CAYHRV010000097.1:0-11849 GCA_964359165.1 uncultured Elusimicrobia bacterium | reverse complement strand
CCCTCCCGCCGGCGTCGAGTTCCTCCGCCTCCCCAACCAACACCCCCCCAATTCCGCAGAGCAGGAGCGGCTCGAAGCGGCGGTCCAGGTGGGAGACCGTGTGCAGGGTGTTCTGCTGCGCCCCTCCCAGGTCCAACCGGGTGAGGATGTGCGCGACCTTGACGCGATTGCCTGTGAACTCTACCATCTCATCCCTAGCGAGAGCCTCTGTACATTACCAAGTTCGCCGAAGGGCGTGAAAGTGTAATCCGCCCGATAGTTGCCCAGCTTGAGCCCAAAACCTCCGCCAAGGCCAGCCAAGGGCGTCAGTCCCCCTCGTCCTGCCTCCCTCGCGTTGGACATATAGCCCGCCCGCACCGCGAATCCAGGAAGCACGCTCCCTACCCCTATAACACGGTATCATGCTGCGATCCATGGCCTTCTTCCAGCGTTGTAGCTTGCTGGCGTTGACGCCGTGACGGCGGCAGACTTCCTCGAGGGGAAGGCCCTGCTGCCATTCTTGAAGCACGGCAAGCTTAGATCGGCGCTCCAGCTCCCTCTCCGAGATCCATTTTCTCCAGGCATAATTGCTGTTTCCATCTAATCCTCCTAATAGATTATACCTGTCCAGTTTTCAAACGGAGCAGACCACTCGGGACATCCTCGGATATGCTCCCAAAGCATGCAGCAAGGAAACGCCGGATTCTTCGCTACCAACGATAGTTCAGGCTGAATCGGTGGGCGTTGCCCAGGTCCCCAAAAGGAACAAAGGCGTAGTCAAAACCGAAATGCCGCCGGGTCAGGCCACCGCCGAAGGTTATCCCCGTATCCGTATCGTTACGGCCGTTGTAACCGACCCGGAGGGCTACCGATTTGAGGGCCACGTACTCCGTCCCCACATTTATTGTAAGGACGCCTTCCCGCGGTTGGTTTATGTCCAATGCCAGCAAACCGCTATTAAGGAAATGGTATGCGGCGCCGAATTTAGCGTTGATCGGCAAATCCTCGCGGTTGGATTGAAATCTCATTTTTGTTCCTAAATTCTGCAGGGACACTCCAAAAGTGAGGGGCACATCCAGAGAAGACTGAAGTGTGGCTCGCATACCGATGTCAACGGCCGCAGCCTGGGCCGAAACGCTATCGATGTCTTCACGCAGATACTTTATGGCGGCACCTACGCCAAGCCAATCCCATTTCAATTTCTTTCCCACTCCCAAAGCCAGCGCCCAGTCCCGGATGCCGAAGGAATCCAACCCTGTTCCCCGGGGATTGGAGAGTGTGGTCCTCTGAATATCGCCGAACCCGACCGTGTTCAGCATGAGTCCGGCGCCGGAATTGGGAGGTAATCCCGCGATTGGACCGCGCAGGGCCAAGGCAGAGTACTCCTGCGTGACTCCCTGGAAGTATTCGGCATGCATGAAGGTCGCCTCATGACCGTCCAGGAAAGCCAAGCCGGCTGGATTATAGAGCGTTGAGTTGGCATCGGAGGCTACTGCGACATACGCTCCGCCCATCGCGACAGGGCGTGCGTCGGCATCCAGGAATAGGAAATTGAGCGGCGCAGCCCCGTTGCTGCCACCTGCGGATGCAGAGGCGGCAAAGCCCAGCATCAAGACACAGCTAGCGGATAATCGCAATTTTCCTTACCACCTTGGATCCAGAACCCTTATCCGTTACCACGGCGAAATACCCTCCGGAGGCAACCTCTCTGCCATGGATGTTTTGCGTATTCCATTGGATCCTGCCGGAGGAGGAATCGGTGGAAGTCTTCCATACCAGTTCCCCGCTCACCGTGAAAATTTCAATTCGTATGGATTGGGTCAGGTTATCGAAAAGAATCCCAGAATTGGGATCAGCGTTTGAAAATGGTTTGCCATTCTCTGCGTTCCCATCATTGGGGACATAGGGCACCGGATAAACCAGGACATCGGACAGATAAGACGCCATGGGTGCAAAAATTCCAAATAAACTAAAGTGGTTCGTCTGAATAGTAACGGTCTTGCTGCTGGCATCAATGGTGCTGGGAAATTCTTTTATCCAGGCATCTTTAACTGGATCGTACGCCAACACTGCGAGCCGATCCGCTCTTACCAATATTCCGTCGACAAGGCCGTCATTGTCGTTATCCACGTAAGGTAAAGTCATGATGGCGGGCCTTGCGAGCTGCGTTTGGCCGTTCTCCAGAGAAATATCTCTGAACTGTGAGATGGAGTTTAAGTGCGCGGGAATCAACGGAGGGGCGGAAGGATTGACAATGATCTTCAATACGGAAGAGGTGCCATTGACAGCCCCAGCCGGCAAAGTCACCCGTGAAAGGGTATTAGTCTGACCATCGCCTACACGGACGGTCATGTCTACTGATGAAAAAATACGCTCGCGTTTTTGATAGGAAGCGCCCGCACGCTTTTCTTCAACATCGGGGCTGATGTGGTCAACCATGATCTGAATGGCCGGCGGATTGCTGCTGAGTACTCCATCAAGGTCCATGACAACAGCTCGAAGCTCATAATTTCCTTGAGGGAGACCCGTAACATCCCAATAAGTGAAATACGGCGGTCGAATATCTGGGTTTGGATGATCCAGGTTGGCCGCGATCACTGGAAGCCAGGGAGCTGTTACTGGGAAAGTCGACCGATATTGAATTTCGACCTGCCGGACTATAGCTGGGCTACCCCGAACAATCTCAGCCATTATGGTGATGCGGTTGCCATCTAGCTTCTGCCCGGCATGGGGAAGTTTAATGGCGGCTATCACGCCTGAAAGCGTTGAGAGCGCTTCGGCGGAGGCGATGATGGTGGTATTATTCTCTTCGTTTCCGTTCGGGGCTTCTGCGCGTAGACCGAACCGGTAGGTCCCTGTTGCGAGCGGGGGTGTAATGTAGCTCGTTTCGGAGGCAGGAACTGAGGCGAATAAGAGAGTGTAATCGATGGCGCCAGTGCCCGAGGCCTGGTAGATGTTGTACCGCACGGTTTTTGTCGATGCTGACGGCTCCCAGTCCAATCTGACTTTGTTTGCCCCAAGGGATATCGCTGAAAGATTTCTTGGAGGAAGCGGGGGAATAAAGGCCGTCAAGACGACGATTGGATCAGCCGCTGCAGTCAAGATTCCATCGCCATTAATGCTCCGAACCTGAACGTAGTAAGTGGTTTTTTCAAGCAAGCCGGTCAGGGTCGCGTTGGTTGTTGAAGTCGTCAAAGTGCCGGTGGTTTCCCCCTGGATCCAATAGCTCGCTAAATATTTGGTTGCGTCGGGGTTGCCGTTAGAGGTCCACTCTATAGTGACGGAAGAAACATGGACTTGCGAGACCATCAAACCTGATGGGATAGAGGCCAGTGTGTATGTCGTGGCCGTCCCAGAAAGATTTCCTTCTTGACCAAATTCGGCCACTGCGCTAACTCGCACGCCATAGGCAGTGTTTGTTGCCAAGCCTATTTGTGTCTCAGTGGAACTCGTTACGCTGGATGTGAAGGGCCCCGAGGCAATATTAGTTGCCAAGAATAGGTTGTACCTAGCCGCCCAGTCTAATTCATTCCAGGTCCAGGTAATCGACGAAGTCCCCAGAGCGGCTCCCTGTAATCCAGGAGGGGCGCGACTCAAAGACCATGAGACCCGTTGGTTGGCATCGCCATCATAATATTCCCCCGCCAGAGGTCCCTTTTCATTAATGAACGACCATCTGAGGCCGAGGTCGGAGCCATCGGTACGCACGTTTAGAGCCGATATGGCGCCGACCGTGCTACGGGATGTCTGAAATCTGATATTGAAGAATGTGGCCGAGGAAGCAAGGTCACGAGCGGTCAGATAGGAATTGATATCTCCTGAAAAACCCATGAAGTCAAAAGTCGATGAGCTCATCATTACTCCCCCGGATCCAGCGAGTTGAACCCCGTCGGAATCCGTATTGGATATAGTTGCGAACTGAATTAAAAATACACCGGAATCCACAAATGTATAGTATGTGCTCAAATCGTCGAGTCGATCCATCAAGGAGTAATTGGAAGTCACTCCCCTCAGCGTTAGGACTCCATCTGGGGCCACCGTGATTTTCGATCGGCCATTCCTAAAACTTGATGCTGCTGGTCCGACCAGAAGTCTTTTGGGATAATTCTGATCCCCACAGGCCGCGACCAGCGCAAAATCGATTGTGTCCCCATTTTGGGGTGAACCTTGACTGAAGGAAAGATTAAATTGGGGGTTCACGGCTGGAAATGGTTGGTCCAATATTGGCGCCGTAAAATTGCCCATAAACCCCGATGAGGAACCAATTACGCGCCACCGTGATGAGACGCCATCGTAGGCGATCATGATCATTTGGCTAATGGCGTTGCTATCATTTGTCGCGGTCACCGAGGCACTGTGCCCGGCGCCTCGCATGAGTTTTAGTGAAGTCGCTTCTGAACGGCATAGCTGGGAATCGTAGTCAACCGACAAGGTGCTCCGCGTCACCAGGTAGTCGCCCCAGATTCGGATGGTCCCCGTATCAAAGTTCTGGTTGTAAGAAACAAGATAGTTGCCTTCCCGGTTTAGACCACCCAACGAAATGCTTCTGGTGGGGTTGATTTGAAGATTTTTAAGGACCACGCGATTGGCACCAGGGTCTGGACGAAAATAAATCTCCGCGTCTGCATTCGCAGCTGGACTACCGGCCCCATCATAACCAAGACTATCCCCCACAACGGAATGGTCCGAAGAAAATGACGGGTTGCCCGTGATGTAGAGGCCCACTCCTCTGTTTGAGTATATCCTGTTCGATATGAACGAATGTTGGGCACCGAATACATATATTCCTCTTGAGTTGGAATAGAGCATGTTTGAAATGACAAGATTTTTGCGAGTGTCTAGAAATTCCATGCCTGAATCTGAATTAAAAGACGAGGTGTTTGAGAACAGAGTATTGTCATCGGCCCTCTGTGTGAAATAAAAACCGTGGCTTGAGTTGTGATGGACGGCGTTGAAAGTTAGAGTATTACCTGAGGATCCGGCGAGCCAAATTCCGAAATTGCGATTATTATAAACATTGTTTGAAATGAGGATGTTATTGGCTGAGAATATCAGATCTATTCCTCCCCAACTCGCATTCGAAAACGACTGGTTCAAGGAGAAATCATTATGGGCGGAATTATAGAGACAGATTCCACGGTCCGCATTGGAATAGAAGTTGTTCATGGCTAAGCTGTTATTACTGGAATCGACCAAATAAACACCCAACCCATTACCAGAATAGACATCATTCGAAGATATTTTTGTATTTGAGGCACCGATGAGCCTAATCCCGGCGGTGGCGTTATAGTAAATGCGGTTATATGTGAGAGATATGTTTTGAGCGCCCGCCAAGTAAATCCCAATATACCCATTTCGAATGGTGGAGCTTGAGATGGAGCCCCGAGCTTGTGATTCGAAGACAATGCCGGACTGGACATTGGCAGTGAAGCCAAGGTGAGCGAATTCACCATAGGAAACGTCGAAGCTGGTTGTGTTCTGAGCCAGATTTCTAATATAGGCAGCGTTACTTCCGGCATCGGTTCCGGAGGAGCGGATGAGCGCATTGTGGGTCAAGTTGCAAACACGGATCGTACTCGTCGCATAATGGAAAGTGGAAAAAGCAGTATCCACCTGAATGTCGTTGCCCGACGCAAAAGCAACAATGGTTTTTTGTGCCACACCTCCAAGACCGTAGCCTTGGGTGGGACCAATTGTGATGACATCTCCGATACTCCATCCCAAAGATGCGGGATTTTCTGCCAAAGTGAAAGTGTTGCCGCTTCCTGAAATATCGGCGGCAGCGGTGGATGCGGAGGTTTTGGTGGCGCCATGTACAACGAAATTGCCGCCGTCATTTACGATTAATCCAAAATATCCTCTCCCACAGCAACCCTGTGCGCTTCCGTAGGCAAGAATTAAATGAGCGAATGTTGTTTTTTGAATCGGTCGGTCTGCAGTTCCAATTAATAGGGAACCCCCAGGATTAACAATAACATCACCCTGAACAACCGTCAGACTACTATTCTTCACCGGACTAAAGGTCAGAGTTCCATGGATCAATATGCCACCAGCCGTGGCGGTGGTCACATCCAGCGTGACCGTATGTCCTGTGGATATTGTGACAATGTCACCCGATGATGGGATAACCCCACCGAACCAGGTGGTTGAGTCTGACCAGGGACCATCTTGTGCACTGGATATCGCGTGTATACTCGATGGGAAAATGAAGAAGGAACAGACTAGAAGAATGGTTTGTACTGAATGATTCATGCTGTGGCTTTCCAGCTACGATATCATACCAGGGGCGCTATCGTTTCGCCAGACACGGACCCGACCGCTGAGAGCTCGAGAAGATGAGCTTTACAACCGTAACGCGGTCTGGACTCCAGAGCGTCGGATCGAGCGGACTTTTCAGGACCTCTCGGTCGCGGTGCCGTCGACCTATGGAGCGGTGACCAAGAATGGACGGCGGGGATTGATGCGCGTCCAGCTGACAAAAGAAAGGCTCTCTTGCGGCAGGAAAAGAAATATGACCTGCGCGTCGAGCTCGGCGTTCTCAACGTCGCTCCTGTGCGTGGGATGTTCGTCAACGAACGGCGCCGCCTGGACTACGCCGCGCGCCGAGGCCAGCACATCGTCTTGCCCTGAATATAACCCCGAAATCTTTGGTTGTCAAGAGCAGAGGGGTTCAAAATAATTATTATTAATAAAGGATATTAGCGTCCTAAATTAGGATTAAACCAAGACTTTACAAAGAGGCTACAATCGTCTGGAGCAGTTGCGAGCGCGGAGGCTCCGGTTACTTCTTCTTGTGGCGCTTGCGGCGGGGCGCGGGGGACCAGCCGGAGGAGGTTCCCGCGGGCTGGAGCCTGGCCGGAGCGGGCCGGAGCTTGGACGCGGGGTTTTTCTTGCGCGGAGGCTGGGCCGACGCCTCGACCAGAGGCGCGGGCTGCGGGAGATTGGGGGCGCCGATGAAGCGCAGGCCCGGAAAATAGTGCGCGAGGATCGCCTGATACCCTCTGCCCATCTGGGCCTGTCCCACGGCCCCGGCCACGCACAGGCCCCGGCCATGGCCGGTCCCGGCCCCCCACACCAGGAGCTTCTCGATCGTCCTGCCCCGATAGATGGGCAGGAGGGTAAATAGCGTCGAGCGCAGGGACCCCGGGGAGAGGAAATCGGCGATGGCCTTCTCTCCCTCGAGCGTGGCCCTTCCCCTGGCGCCGACGACCTCCAAGGCCGAGACGCGCCCGGTCGGGTCCCGCCGCAGGACGGCGACGGCCTGCAAGGGACCCACCGGCGTCGTCCGTTCGATGTTCGAGCGGAGAAAGGCGGCGTCGAACACCCGCGCCCATCTGTTCCAGGAGGCCGGGACGCGCGCCGAGGCGTCGTCGAAGGATTTTGGGTCGGGAAAGCCGTGCGTCAGGCGTTCGAAATCGAGCGGGGACTTCGGAGGCAGAGCCGGAACGGGACGGTCCTGCACGAAAGCGGCGTTGGACCAGCCGCAGGAGGGATGGTACTCCAGAGAGAGGCCCGGGACCAGCACGGAGACGCCCTTGGTCTTGCGCACCGCCATGGAGGCGACGGCGGATTCCGCGGTGATCCCTTGGTAGGGGACGCAGCGCGTCGAGTCGCATAGGTGCGTCCCGGCGAATCCTTTTCCCCCGGCGATCAAGGCCGAGGTCCGGCTCCTCGCGAAGACGGCCATGGCCTTGTAGGCCTCCAGGGGACTCTCCGGCGGAAGGGCCGCCCCGATCACGGACGGGAGATATTCCTCGACGGGCAATTCATTGACGAGATGGAAGCCCATGGGGGTCGGGACGACCTCGACGGTGTCCCGCAGTTCCCGGTCGCCGATATCCACCCCCTTGATGTCGGTGAACTCCGCGCTCTTGATCAGGATTGTCCCCCAGGGGCGCGTCCGTTCGATCCGGAAGGGCTGTTTGGTGACAAGGACGATCTCGTTGAGGTTGTTGCGCACCTCGATGACGCGGTTGTCGGGGCGGAAGAAAACCTCCCACTGGAGCAGGGGCTTGTCGCGGTTCACCTCGCCGGTCAGCGGGTCGTTGACGCGGAACTCGGAGCTGGCGATGAAGAAGAATCGGCGCAGATGCGCGGGATTCCCTTGGGGATCGGTGTAGAGCAGGACGCGAAGCTTCGGATCCTTCTCCGCGGAAGGAGCGGCCGGCGCGGGGGCCGAGCCGTCTCCCTCCCCGTTCTCCCCCGACGGCGCCTGCACCAAAGGCCGGGAGAGCCTCCTCAAGGGGATCGAATCCTCGGGCCGCCCTTCGATGTAGCGGGCGAGGCCCTCCTCCTTGCGGCGGGCCTCCTCGTCTCCGGGATCCTGGTCCAAGACCAGCTTGTAGGCCTGCCAGGCCCCTTTGGACTGCCCGGTCTTGTCGTAGAGGCCGGCCAGGTCGCGCACCGTGTCCACCTGCAGTGGATCCTGGCCGAGGCTCATGGTCAGGAAGGGGATGGATTGGGGATAATGCCGCATGCGGGCGGTGATGCGGCCCAGTTCCGCGGCCGCGGCCGACACGAGATAGGGACTGCGCGACACCACGGCCTGCAAGGGGGCGTACGCGGCCTTGGAATTGCCTCCCAGGGACTCCGAGAGCCCCAGGCCGAGGTTGGCCTCCGCCGCGGATTCGGCCGTGGTAGACACCTCCACGGACTTGCGGAACATCTCCCGCGCGTCTCGCGTCTCCCCCAAGGCCAGGTAATTCCATCCGCGCTGATTCCAGAGGAAAGCGTCGCGCGGCCCCAGGACGGTGGCGCGCATCCAATGAGCGGCGGCCTCATCGGGACGGCCCATGTCGCGCAGCATCAAGGCTTGATTGGCCGAATGGGCCGGATCGGTGACGCCGAGCGTGTCCAGGTATCGATAGCTGGACGCCGCCTCCTCATAGCGCCCGCCCAGATACGCCCGGAAGGCCGCCGACACCGCCTCATCCACCTCCGAGGCATTCAAAACCGCGGCCGTCCCCAAGACTCCGGAAGCGATGAGCGTCGCCCAAACCCTCACCGGCGGCTCCGCCGGGGCGGCTTGGGCGCGTACTCCGCGGCATCGTCCTCTCCGGCGGGACGGAGCGGTTCGGAGCGGACCGGCAGGCGGGCCTCAACGACATTGAGCGTCCTGGCCGCGTCGCGGAAATAGCCCTTGGAGGCCAGCATCGAGGCGTTGCCCAGGCGGCGCTTTAGCTCCGAGAGGTCCTTTCCCTCCGCGCGTTCCGCCGCGGCGATCCGTTCCGAGAGGCGGCGCACCCGATAGGACACCTCGCCGGCTTTCCGCTTTTGGATGTCCTCTTGGATGCCGGCGCCCATGGGCCCGGGCGGAGGCAGGGGCGGGTAGCGGCGAGCCTCGATCCGAGCCTGGAGAGGCTCATGCACCTTCTCCACATAGACCCACGCGACCACGCTCATGGCCGTCACGATGCCCGAGCCCCAGAAGAAGCGCCTCATAAGTGCTGCGACCACGACATCACTGTCGAGGAAACCATTTTTCCGGCGGGACCTTCAAGCGCGGGCAATGGGCGGCTACTTCGGCGCGCCGGGGAGGAGGAGCTCATCGAGAGTCAGTTCCTCCTTGGACTTCTTGGACCCGGAGGAGGGCGCCTTCGCCTTCTTCATAGAGGATCTCGCCGGAGCCTTCTTGGGTTTCTCCTGCGCCTCGGCCTCCTCCTCGTCGGAAGGCGGCTGAGCTCCCTCCCCCTCTTCCCCCTCCGCCGCTTCTTCAGCCGGCGGCTCGGGCGGCTCCTTCGGCTCGGCCCGGGCCGGGGACCTGCCTTTCGGCTTGGCTGGAGCGGGAGAGTCTTCCCCCATGAGCTCCCTCATCATCTCTTCCTCGTCGGAAACCTTGGGCTTCGCGGCCGCCTTCGCGCGTTTCTTCGCGGGCTTGGGCGCCGGGGCCTCCTCCGGGGGCGGCTCCTCGGCGGCGGGCTCCGCCTCCTCCTCCGCGGGCTTCGGCGCGGCCACGGCTTTCTTCCCGGACTTCTTCTTCGGGGCGGGAGCCTCCTCGGCCGGCTCGGTGAGGGCCGATTCCATGAGCATGGAACCGAGCGGATCCTGCATCAGAGTCTCTTTATCGGGATAGCTCTTCTTCGCCTTGCCCTTGCGCTTCTTCTCCGGGCGAGGCGGCGCCTGCGGGACCGGAGCCGCGGGCGCCTCCAATACCCCTTGCGAGCCCGCGTCGGATCCGCGCACCGTGCCCATGCCTAGATCGACGTCATAGCGGTACCGGGGCGTCTTCGAGTCCGAGGAACGGTCGTAGAAACTCACCCGGTAATTGTCGCCCTCCACGCGCTCCACGGTCCAAGGAGAGAGTCCCGGGGCCGGGTTCTTCCCCTCCAAGCGCTCCGAAAGCGTCTCCTTGCCTCCGGAGAGCATCGTCCCCTTGGCCAGGGCCATGGCCTCCTGAGTCCGGTCCGGAAGGCCTTTCTGCGCGTCCACCGGGGGAGGCGCGGGCTCGGGAGCGGGGGTCGTGGGCAAAGAAACCGGCGCGGCCGCCGGCATTTTCTTGCCGATGTAAGGATCCAGGTAACCCAGTTGGAAAGCCGCTCCACCTCCGAGCGCGGCCGCGCCGAGCACGGCCAGGGCGATGATCTTCCCTTTCCCCTTCTTCTTCCCGGCTCCAGGCGCCAGATCCGAGACTCCCTCGTTGCCGGGAGACGCCGTCCCGGAGGCCTTCGAGAGATCCTTGAGGCCCGGGGAGAGCGTCTCCAGCGGAGTCGGCAGATCGAGCGAAGGCGCGGCCACGGCAGCCGTGTTCGGTATGTCCTGGGGGAACATGTCTCCCCCGTAGGGGGCGGGCTCGGGCAGTCCTCCGAAAGGAGAGGGTTCCGCGGGAGCGCCGAAAGGCGGCTGTTCCATGGGCGCGGCGAAGGGCGAAGGTTCGCCCCCCCCGCCGGCCGGATCCATCGCTGGAGCCGCCGCCGAGAAATCGGGAACGGCCTGTTCCTGCCCGGGCATCGGCGCGGGCGCTTCGAGCGCGGGGGCGTCCGCCATGGGCGGCGCCCACTCGCCCCCCTGGACCGCGGGAGGCTCCCCTTCGGGAGGGTAGACCGCGGGCAGGGACTCCATGGCCGGCGGAGCGAAGGCCTCAGGCGCCCCAGAGGCGGAAGCGGGGGGCGATTGGGACGGACCCGGGATCGGAGCCTCTGCGCGGCTCTTGGTGACTTCCTCCACCCTTTCCTTAAGCTCGGAAAGAGTGCGCGAGAACCCTTCCTGGGACTGGGCGAGGGAGCGCTCCTCCTGCCTGGCCTTTTCCAATTCCTGCTTCATGGCCTCGGCCGCCGATAGCCTGCTTTCCAGAGAATCCACCGCCGTTTTAAGAGCCGAGTTCTCCTGAAAACGAAGGTCCAAGTCGGTCTTCAGGGAAGAAACCTCTTGGTCGCGGTTGCGCAGGTCCTCCTGGAGCTGGGAAAGATAGTTCTCCAAGAGGCCGACCTTCTCCTGCAGGGAGCCCAACGCCGCCAGGTCGCGCAGGGTGGGCTCCGGCGGGAGGAATCCGACTCGGTCGTCCGGCGCCCCCCCTACGCCGGTCGCGACGCGGGAGAGCTTGAGCAGGGACTCGGCCAACTCCGCCACCACGCCGGCCCTCTGCCAATCCCCCATCTGGGTGCCTTTGCGTCCCTCCGGACAGACGAGGGACTCCGCGGAGAAGCCCGCGGTGTGGGCCAGTTCCTCTTTCGAGAAAGGGCCGGCCACCTGATTGTTCTGGAAGAACCAGTATCTCATGCCTGTTCCAGTATACCAGCGCCCCGGGGGATTTTCAATGACGCCGATGTTAAAGGATCATGAAGAAAGCTTGAAGAAAAATGTGGTATCATCCACGCCTCGGGCCATTAGCTCAACGGTAGAGCAGGCGCCTCTTAAGCGCAAGGTTACAGGTT
>CAYHRV010000096.1:0-11865 GCA_964359165.1 uncultured Elusimicrobia bacterium | reverse complement strand
CGTGCGAAGGGGCGGCTTGAACCTCATCCGGCGGGGCGTGTCGCCGCCCTGCGCCCCGTAGAGCGCAGGGCGAGACCCGAGCGGCGACCGAACGAGGAGGTCGACCGCGTACCCGACGGAGGAGGTTCAAGCCAGGGCCCTTCGCAACTGGAACGCGGGATGGGTCAATAAGGCTCTTCCTCGTCTCGTTCGGCGCGCTTGCGCTTGCTGGGGTCGAGGATCTTCTTGCGCAGGCGGATGCTTTTAGGAGTGACCTCCACGAGCTCGTCGGCGTCGATGAACTCGATGGCCTGCTCGAGGCTCATGACCCGGGGCGGGGTGATGACCAGGGCCTCGTCGGCGGACTTCGAGCGCATGTTGCTCATGTGCTTGGCCTTGCAGGGATTGACGATGAGATCGTTGTCGCGGCTGTTCTGCCCCACGATCATGCCCGGGTAGACCTCCACGTTGGGCCCCTGGAACATGACCGCCCTGTCCTGGAGATTGTAGAGGGCGTAGCCCGTGGTGAGGCCCGGGTATTTGGCGATCATCACCCCGTTGGCCCGGATGGGGATCTCGCCGGCGCGGGGGATGTAGCCGTGGAAGGAGTGGTGCAGGATGCCCGTGCCCCGGGTGAGGGTGAGGAGCTCGGATTTAAAGCCGATGAGGGCCCGCGCCGCGATCACGTATTCCAGGCGCAGGCGGAGCTTGCCCTCGGCGTGCATGTTCTGCATCTTGGCGCTGCGCCGGCCCAGGGCCTCGAAGACCGGGCCTTGATAGGAAGTCTCGATGTCGAGCACCAGGAGCTCGGCGGGCTCGAGGGTCACGCCGTTCTCCTCCTTGTTGATGACCTCGGGCCGGGAGACGGCCACCTCGAAGCCCTCCCGGCGCATGGTCTCGATGAGCACGGAGAGGTGCAATTCCCCTCGCCCCGACACCTTGAAATGCCCCTCGCCCGGGAGCTCCTCGATACGCAGGCCCACGTTGATGCGCCGCTCCTTCTCCAGCCGGGCCTTGAGGTGGCGGCTGGTGACGAACTTGCCCTCCCGGCCCGCGAAGGGGCTGTCGTTGACCATGAACTCCATGGAGAGGGTGGGCGCGTCGATGGCGATGGGGGTGAGGCCGAGCGTGGCGTCGGCCGCGGAGATGGTGTCGCCCACTTCCACGCCTTCCGGGCCGGCCACGGCCACGATGTCCCCGGCCCCGGCCTCCTCGACGGGAGCGCGAGATAGGCCCACGAAGCCGTCTAGGCGAGTCACCTTGGCCTGGATGCGGCGGCCGTCGGGCTTGAGCAGGGCCACGGGCATGCCGGGCTTGATCCTGCCCGCGCTGATGCGCCCGATCCCGATGCTCCCGTGGTAGCTCGAATAATCGGACATGGTCACCAGCATCTGAAGGGGGGCGTCGGGATCGGCCTTGGGCGGGGGCACGTTCTTTAGGATGCTCTCGAAGAGGGGCTGCAGGTCCTTGCCGCCGCCGCCCTCGTCGAAGGAAGCCCAGCCCTCGCGCCCGGAGGCGAAGAGGATGGGGAAGTCGATCTGATGGTCTTGGGCGCCCAGGTCGATGAAGAGGCAGGAGACCTCGTCGAAGACCTTGCCCGGCCGCGCCCCGGGGCGGTCCATCTTGTTGATGACCACGATGGGGGGGAGTCCTTGGGCCAGGGCCTTGCGCAGGACGAATTTGGTCTGGGGCATGGGGCCGTCGGCCGCGTCGACGAGGAGCAGGACGCCGTCGACCATGTGCAGGATGCGCTCCACCTCCGAGCCGAAGTCCGCGTGGCCCGGGGTGTCGACGATGTTGATGGTGACGTCCTTGTAGCGCACCGAGGTGCACTTGGCCAGGATGGTGATGCCCCGCTCGCGCTCGAGCTCGTTGGAGTCGAGCACCTGCTCGGTGGGTCCGCCCATCTTGACGAGGAAAGCGCCCGTCTGCTTGAGCATGGCGTCCACCAGGGTGGTCTTGCCGTGGTCGACGTGAGCCACGATGGCCACGTTGCGTATGTCTTGTCTGCTCATCCGGCATATTTTCGCAAATCTAAGGAGGCGACGCCACCGGGTGACGGAGGTCCTTGCGGGCTTTGGGAAAAGTGTGATATCTGTAGATGCTGTCCCAAGGGAGGCGAAAATGATCGAGACGATCCAAGAGTATTCGGCCAAGTCCTTCGAGCATCTGCTGGGGCTCTCCGGGTTCTCCGACGCATTGCTCAAGAACCACTTGACCCTCTACGGCGGCTATGTGACTAACACCAACAAGCTCTCCGCCGCCCTGTCCCAACTCCTCCAGGAGGGCAAGACAGGGGGGGCGGACTACATGGAGTACAAGCGGCGCTTCGGCTGGGAGTTCGGCGGCATGCGCCTGCACGAGTACTATTTCGAGGGCCTGACCAAGACCCCGGCCCCGCTCGCCGCCGGCTCCAAGCTCTCCGCGGCCCTCGCCAAGGACTTCGGCTCCTTCGAGCTCTGGGAGAAGGATTTCCGGGCCTCCGGAGCCATGCGCGGCATCGGCTGGGTGAGCTTGGCCTACGATTGCTGGAGCAAGCGCCTCTTCAACGTCTGGACCAACGAGCACGACGCGGGCAACCTCCCCGGCGCCCACCCCATCCTGGTCATGGACGTCTTCGAGCACGCCTTCATGCTCGACTACGGCTTGAAGCGCGCCGAGTACATCGCGGCGTATTTTAAGGCGATCGACTGGGGGAGGGCGGCTCGCCGCTTCGAGAAGAATTAACGGGCTATCCGCCCGCTCCTAAAACGCGGCAAACACCTAGGGTGTTTGCCGCGTTTTAGTCGTTGGTCTGCCTGGAACGGGGGACTATTCGTCCCTGTGGACTATTTCGGGTGAGAAGGCTGGAAGGCAGACCGCGATGTATTCGGCTCCGCCGGCTTCCGGCGAGCTATAGCGCACCCATTCCCCGGGCCGTGTGATGACGCCTTGTCCCGCCCGGACCTCCAGAGCGCCGCCGATGTATTCGACCTTGAGCATGCCGGAGAGGACGACCGTGATCTCCTCGAACTCCGGAGCCTGGCCGGGCTCCACCCAGCCTTGGGGGGATGTCATGCGCGCGACGCTGGCGTTGGAGCCGCCGGTATTGACCCTCCCGGCAAACTCCTCGATCCTCTTGGGCTTGTTTCCCGCCGCTTGGATGAGCGTCGGGGATGGGATCAGTTTGGGCATGGGAGCGACTCCTGAAATATTGCCGGATTAGGTGAAATAGGCTTGCAAGCGTTTGAGCACGAACTCTCGTAGGCCTGTTTCCAGGTTTTTGCTTTGATCCTCGAATCGCGCGAGGACGGCTTGTTTGTCGAACTGGGTCTGGGTCCCGGTGAAGAGTCTGGCCATGCCGTAGGTGAAGGCATCCGCTTCTCCGTCATCGACCGCGCAGTGGCGGTAGCCGTCTTCTACCGACCAGAGCAGGGCGCGCATGGGGTTGTCCTTGAAAAGGTAGAGCAGATGAAAGCTATGGATGCTCCCGCCGGGCTCGTAGAAGAAGTAGAGTTCGAAGGTATCGTCGGTAAAGCAGCGGCGATGCCGTTCCCCGGGCCGTTGGTAGAGGTTCTTGAATTCTTTGAGCATCCTGGTTCCTCTGTGCCCGAGAGGAGATTCTATAATTTATCAAGGAAGGACGAACGCCTTTAAACACGGCGCCTGCCTTCCTGGCCCGCTTGCGGGCTAGGAAGGCAGGCGCGACTTGGGGACGTACTCCTTGTGGACCTTCAGGGGGGACTCGCCGAAGAGGGCGTAGGGGATCAGGGTGCTGAGCAGTTTTCCATCCCTGGAGGTTTCCAGGACGACATAGCGCAGGGTCATGTCGGAGACCACGCCTTCGGAGTCGCCGATGGTGATCTTGTCGCCGATACGGAAGGGCTGGGTGAATATCATCCAGCTCGCCTCCAGGAGATTGGTGATGACATCGGTGGCCGCGATGCCCAGCGCGGTGCCCAGCACGCCCGCGCCGGTCAGAAGCGCGGTCCAGGTGACTCCGGCCAGGTGGAGCGCGAAGACGCCGCCCAACAGCCAGGTCGCGCCGATGGAGGCCAGGCGGATGAGGGCGTGGACGTTCTGGTTCCAGCCGTATCTCTTGGAGAGCTTCTGGAGCAGGAGGCCGACGCCTCGCGCGGCCAGCCAGGCCGCGGCCAAGGCCAGGCCGCCATGGAGATAGGGCCGGGAGAAGGCCACGGCCGTGTGGACTTTCATCCCTCCCCAGGCGAGGGAGCCCAGGAGCGCGCTCACGCCCAGCGTCCTTAGGACGCGCACGAGCTTCCCGTTTCCCTGGTCCTTGAGCGAGCCGGCCAATAGTCCCAGGGCGGCGCTCCTCTTCTCCAGCTTGCGGTAGAGGCCGATGGGTTTCGAGGTCAGCGTGGTGTAGTCCATCAAAGTAAAGGTGCCGTCCTGGTCCTGGAGCACGAGATTGCGGAAGGTCATGTCCTTGACCGTGTAGTCGGTCTGGCCCACGCGGATGCGCTCGCCGATCTTAAAGGGGCTCGACATGAAAAGGGTCAGGCCGGATATGAAGTTGCCCAGGAATTTCTTGACCGAGAGAGTCACCGCCAAGCCGCCGATGCCGAGCCCCGCGGCCAAGGCGCCCCAGGTCATGCCGGCCATCTTGAGGGCGATCGTCCCGCCCACGGCCCATATCGCCGTCTTGGTCCCCAGCCGGGCGACGAGGAATGCGTTGGGGTCCCACTTCTTCCACTTCCAGAGCGCGGTGAGGCCGCGCGCGGCCATGCGCGTCATCAGCCAAGTGGCGAGGACCACTCCGCCCGCATGGAGGTAGGGGGTGGCGACCTGCAGGCTTGTCGCGGCCCAAGGGGGGAGCTGGCCGGCGGCGTGGGCCGCGCCCGGCACGGCCGAGACGGCGAGGGGGATGGCTGCGGCCGCGTGCGGGACGTTCGTTGTCCTTGCGGGGGAAAGCCGCGCGGCGGATGCTTTTCCCGGCGAGAGTTCCGAGGCGTCCACCGCCGGAGTCCCCTCGCCCTGCGGTTTTGCGCGGGAGCCGGTCCAGAACTTTTTCCACGAGCTCTCTTGCGTCCGGCCGCCTTCCTGGGGTTCGCTTAGGATCTTTCCTGCGTCCTCTAGGGTGGATTTTGCGGAATCCTGGGGCTTAGGCCCCTCGCGGGAGGGGAGGGTTGCGGCGATAGGGTTTTGGGTTTCAACGAGCGCCGCTTGGGGGGCGGCGCTGGGGGAGGGCGAAAGGTAGAACGATTTTGTATGAACGCTCGCCCCGGCTTGTGCCGGGGCTCGGGCTCCAGCCGGGGCTCGGGCGGAGGCCGGGGCAAGGGAGACGCCAGGTAAAGAGATGCCGGGGGAAAGCGAGAGCGATGCTGAGGGAATCGCTCTCGATTGGGCGGAGATCGAGACGGGCACGGCGAATCCCCGGAGCGCTGCGCCCGCGTTGACGGAGACCGGGCTGGCGTTCTGGGCCAGCGCGTGCGGCAGGGGCAGGATGGAGGAATAGAGCAGGAGCAGGGAGATGGAAACGGAGATGGGACGCCGGATGCGTTTCACTAAGGATATCTTAAGCGGGAACGGGGAGGGGGGTCAGAGGCCTACGGCCCAAGGGAAGGGCGGCGTAAGGCCTAGGTTTTTTTGGGACCGGCGTCCGCCGCTATGGCGTCGGCTTCGATCTCGACTAGGAGTTGGGGGTCGATGAGGCGGGCGATCTGGACGAGTGTCGTGGCCGGGCGGATGCTCTTGAACGCCTCGCCATGGGCTTTTCCTACCTGCTGCCAGTGGTCCATGTCCGTGACATAGACCCGGGTGCGGACCACGTCCTTGAGCGAGCCGCCCGCGGCCTTCAGCGCGGTCTCGATCTTTTCGAGGATGTGCTTGGTCTGGCGATAGGCGTCGTTGAAGCCCACGATGGCTCCGGTGGAATCCGTGGCCACGGTTCCGGAGATATGGATGTGCGAGCCCACGCGCACGGCCCTGGAGTAGCCGACCACGTCCTCCCAGGAGGTGCCGGCCGGAATGTTCGTCCTTTTCACGCCGCTATTATACCGATTTTTTGATATATTCAAGGGAATGGGCAAGGCGTTTGCGGTTTTGCTCCTGCTGGGGTCCTGCGCGGAGGCTTCCGAGGTGGGGACCCCGGTCTCATTTCAGGGGCGTTCGGCGGAGGAAGCCTTCCAGGCCCAACCCTTCTCCGTCAAGGACGCCGCGGGCCTGCGCATCGGGCCCAGCAGCCATATCGGCGAGCCCTTCGACACCGTGCTCTTCCAGGGCGATGATCTCGCCCCGGGCACGATCTTCGAGGTCTCGCGCAAGGAAGCCTCCGGGGATTGGTCCCCGTGGGTGTTCGCCAGGCTCAAGCGATTCGAGGGCGGCCGGTTCTGGGCGCGGGCCGAATTCAAGAAAGCCTCGGCCGGGTCCCTGCGCGTGCGCATCAGCGTCGGGGGCGGTCCGGTGGAGGTCTCGCCGACCGTGTATTCCTTCGAGGTCTTCCTCCGGAGCGAGGCTTTGGAGGAAGGACGCGGCTCGAGCCTCGGGGCTCCCTATCAGGTGCTCGTGGGAACCCCGCCCGCGGTGCTCGCGCGGGAGGCGTGGCGCGCGAAGCCGCCGAAGGAGGATTATTCGCCGCATGTGCCCCAGCGGCTGACCCAGCATCATACCGCCGGCCGCTGGACGGATTCCGTGGAGTCCTCGGTCAAGGAACTGGCGGTGATCCAGGACTTCCATCAGAACGGCAGGGGCTGGAACGACATCGGCTACCATTTCCTCATCGACGGCGCGGGGCGCATCTTCCAAGGCAGGCCGGTGGATGCCGTGGGCGCCCATGTGCGCGACCACAACACCGGCAATATCGGAGTCTCCCTGCTCGGTTCCTACCATCCGCCCCGCAACGACACGCTCTCGCCCGCGCAAAGGGGATCCTTGGCGGCGTTGGGCTCCTGGCTCAAGGATGCCTACGGCGTCGAGCCCCGGACCTACATGGGGCATCGGGATTACAATCACTCGACCGAATGCCCGGGAGACGGCGTCTACTCCCAGCTCGATTCGATTCGGGATTCCTTCTCGCCACCCCTCCAGCCTTAAGGCCGACCGCGCACCCGTCGGGGGAAGTCTCGGGTCAGGCTCCAGTACGCTTTTTAGCGGAAGGCGAGAATAAGGATGAAGGCGCCGAGGGCCAGGCGATAGAGGACGAAGGGGCGCAGGCTGCGCTTCTTCAGGTGCTCCAGCAGGAAGCGGATGGCCAGGGCGCCGACGATGGCGGAGACCGCGATGCCGGTCAGGGAGGCGGGTTCGAGCAGGGCTGGGCCCATCTTGGGGACTTTGACCAGCACCGCGCCGAAGGTGATGGGCATGGCCAGGAGAAAGGAGAATCTCGCGGCGGAAGCGGATTCGAGCCCGAGGAGAAGGCCCGCGGTGATGGTCACGCCCGAGCGCGAGACGCCCGGCACTATGGCCAGGGCCTGGGCCAGGCCGATCAAGACGGCCTGCCTGAGCGTCAGGGAGGGGAGAGGGGAAGCCTTGTGGCCGCGCAGGTCGGCCCAGCCCATGGCCAGGCCGAAGAGGATGAGCGTCGCGGCCGTGAGCGCGGGAGTCCTGAATATCGTTTCCGCCTGTTTCTCCAAGAGCAGGCCGGCAAAGGCCCCGGGCACGGAGGCGCAGACGATGCCGAGCAGGAGGCGCGCCTCCGCCGAGCGGGGGTCGCGCAGGGCGCCTCGGAGCATGTCCAGCCAGTCTCTCCAGAAATAAAGAGCCAACGCTCCCAATGTCCCGGCGTGAAGCGCGACGTCGAAGGCCAAGCCCGGGTCATCCCAGCCCAAGATCCAAGGGAGCAGGCTCAGATGCGCGGAGCTCGAGATGGGGAGGAATTCCGCGGCGCCTTGCAGGAAGCCGTACACCGCAGCTTGGAGAATCGTCACCGACCTAGAGTAGCAAATACCTCGGAGAGGTCAGTAGGGCTTGCGCACGAGACCGAGCAGGAAGGGGAGTTCGCTGTAGCGCAGGAGGAAGATGCCCGCGCCCAGGGCCGCGAACTGGAGGAGGTAGAACAAGCCGTCGCCTTTCTCGCTATTCTCGCGCTTCTCGGGCAGGCGGCCGGTGTCGAGGTGGCGGGCGGGCGTGAGGAAATTCGTGGTCTTGGGGTCCTGGAACTCCTCCAGTGGCGCGGGGGCGGAGACCTTCTTCTCCGGCATGGGCAGTGCGGGAGCGGGAGCTTTGTCCGGGATCGGCTGTGCCTGGGCCTCGGGAGCGGGGGGGGCGGCCGGTCGGGGAGAGAAAGCCCCGAGTCCGGCGACCTCGCCCGCTTTGCCATAGAAGTAGTGGAAGGGAGGAGCCATCTTGACGGTCGGCCGGGGAAGCGGTCTGGAAGGGGCGGCTGGGGCCGCTGTCTTGGGCTCGGGGGCGGGAGCGGCTTGGGGCGCTTCCGGGGTCGGCGCCGGAGCCGCGGAGGGGCGGGGCGCTTGAGACGGGGTCAGGGCCGCGGCCTTGGGGCTGCCGTCGAAGGGCCTGTCGGCTCCGCTCTTGATGGCCGCGTCCCTATTGGCGGGCGAGGCTGTGTGGTCCGCATCCTGCTGGGAATCCTTGCCTGAGCCGCCATTGGAGCCGCCACCCGAGCCGATACCGCCGCCTCCACCCCCTCCACCTCCCCCGCCACCGCCGCCGGAGGACTTGCCGGAGGAGCCGCCGCTCTTGCCGTCCTGCTTGCCGTCTTTCTGGCCTTCAGGTTCTTTCTCGCCCTCGCCGGTATCCCGCATCCACGGTTCCGCGACCGGGTCCTCCATGGTGCTCGGGGCCGGGTTTTCCTGGTGGGGAGCCGTGGGCGGCTCCACCGGGGTCTCGACCCGGAGTTTGGGGGCGATCTCGGGATGCGTAGGCGTCGGGGTCTCTTTCCTGGTTTCTTCTGGGAGAAGTATTTCGGGCTTAGGTCCTGTTTTGTTTTTATCGTCGATCGGCGCGGTCCCCCCTTCGGGGTTGACCGGGTTCTGGCCTTCGACCTTCCACGCGGGGAGTTCCTTGCCGTTCTTGTCCGGGTCCTGGCCGCCGCCCCATACTCTGGGGGAGGGCTTGGTCTTGACCGGGATGCGCTCCAGGGGCATCGTCTCGCGAATAGGCCGCGCCGCAGGTTTAGATAGGTTCTGCTTGCGGCTGAGCAGGCGCTCCCGGAGCGTGCTCATGCGGTCCATGAGGCCGCGCTTGGGGGAGAGTCTCTCCTTGGGAGCAGAAAAACTCGGCTTGGCGAGAGGGACGGCCTTGGGAGCGGCATCAGGGAACACGGCGGCCTTCAGGGCCGCGGTTTTGGAGAACACGGCGGCCTTCGGGGCCGCGGTCTGGGGGAGGGCGGCGGCCTTGGCCTGCTTGGCCTCGATGGCCTTGAGGGCGGCCTGGGCCTGCTGTGCGAAATTGGCCTGACGCGCGTCGAGAGCCTTCATGGCTTTCTGGGCTCGATTGGCGTCCCAGGCGTCCTTGGCCATCATGCCCAGGAAGAAGAGGTCGGTGGCCGCGTCGGAGGCCTTGAGCCACTTTTCGGAATAATCGGAGCCTTCCCGGAAGGCCTGCACGGTCTGGGCCGCGTTGTGGATGCCGCCCACGGCCCAGGAGCCGTAGAGGATCCCGGTGAGCGCTATGTCCGCGGCTTGCGCCCCGACAAGGGCGGCGGGGACCAGGCTCGCGGGAAGGAAGCGGGCTCCGATGCCGGCCGCGCTCAGGGCCTTGAGCGCGGCCACTCCGCGGCCCACGCCGAAGGTGGCCCAGATGACGGGGTTGAGCAGGGTCTCGGCCACGTTCTCCGTGACGCGGACCACCGAACCCGCGGCCGTGAGCGCGGCCTTGGAGGCTCCGGTGGAGACCGCGGCCTTCTCGAGGATGCGGCGGCCGTAGGAGCCGGCGCCGTAATCCTGCAGGGCGCCCACGAGCTCGTCCGAGCCGTAGGGCGCGTTGAGGATCTCCGCGTAGACCGCGGGGTCGGTGCGCTCCTTGGTGAAACCGGCCTGGGCGAGGGATTTGGCGCGGTTCTCGCGGGCCTTGAGCTCGACCTCGGCGCGCTCGCCCGCGCTCAGGCGGTCGAGGAAGCCTTTGTCATCGAGCAGGGCGCGCATGGCCGGGTTGCTCGCGTAGCCGCCGGAGGCCTCCAGGTGGAAGGCGTCCTTTCCGGTGAGGCCCCAGAGCCCCATGTTCCCGGCCGAGACGAGGCCGGTGTAGAGGGTCTTGGCCGTGACCTCGCCGGCCTTGAGCACATGGCCCACGCCCCAGCTCTCGTGGATGGCCTCGCTGACGACGCCGAGCGTGGAGGTGGCCGCGGCCTCGTTGACGAGAGAGGCTTTCTTCTCGCGGCCCGTCTCCTGCCAGCGGCCGCCCCGGTACTCTTCCTTTATGAGCTGGACATGGGTGATGTCCTTGGCGTTGGACCAGAAAGTGGCGGGCTTGGTCTCGATCTGGGAGTGCCAGCGCAGGAGAGACCCGTCCGCGAGGTACTCCCGCCAGCGCCGCGGGTCCACCTGACCCTTGCCAGAGGCGTCCAGGGAGACGGGCGTCATGAGGATAAGGGCGTCGGCGCTCTTTTTGCCGAACTCGGTGGAGGCGCCGAAGAAGGCTTTTTCCACGCGCCCGCCGCCGGAGGCCTTGTCGTAGGTGAGAGTGAAGGAGCCCTGCGCGTCCACGCTCAGGCGCGCGGAGGAGAACTGCTCCTTGGAGAACATGTCGCCCAGCCAGCGGGCGAGCGGCTTGGAGCGGCGGCCCGCGGAGTCGTCCAGCTTGAGCGCGGCGATCAGGGAGCGGGAGAGCTCCGAGGCCCGCTTCGTCCTCTCCTCTCCCTCGGCGGCCAGGAGGGCGTCGAGCCGGGCCTCATGGCCCAGGAGCTTGCCGTCGGCGCCGGTGAGTCGGAGCAGGTCCGGGCTCAGGAAATCGACCACGGTGCCGTCGGGCAGGACCTTGCGGGAGACCTGGATGTTGCCGTCCTTGTCCACGAGCCCCTGCTGGGTATTCCAGGAGCCGTTGGGTTGGAGCGCGGTGACGGAGGCTTTCTTCTCGGTCTTGCCGGTCTCCGGGTCCTTGACCGTGTTCACGCGCACGCGCACCCCGGCTTTGCGGTCTTCCACGGTGCGGGTCCCGGTCCGTGCGTCCACGGTCTCGACGACCGCGACCGCGCCGTCGTCATCGAAGGTGGTGACCTGGGAGAGGGCCTGGGCCGTCTTCTCCACGGCTTCGCGGATCCTGCGGCCGCTGTCCTTGCGCAGGAGAGTCTCGCGGGACTCGACGACGCGGCCCGCGGCGTCGCGGCGCAGCCAGGCGCGCATGACCCGGTTGCCGGCGGGGTCCTCGGCGGAGAGGAGGGCCTGGTCCGCGGAGGTCCCTTCGAAAAGCACGGTCCCGTTGGAGAAATGGCGGCGGAGGCCGCGGAAAGTCGCCCCGTTCTCGACTTCGGAGGACCATTCCACCGCGGTCTCCGGGCCGCCGTCGAGCGCCAGTTCCCAGGGCGAGAAGCGCGTCCCCTCGGGGACGGCGTCCTCGGCCATGGCCCGCAAGACAAGGACCTGGTGCTGGCCGCGGCGGGCGAGGTAGTAGGCCAAGTGCGGCGATTTAAGGCGCAGGCTCTCGAAGAAGGCCTCCTGGGTGATCCCCGGCCCCAGGCCGGCGGCGAAAGCCGAGGCCAGGCGAAGGAGTCGCGCGTCCGCCGCGTCAAGCTCGAGGGCGGCAGCGCCGGCTTCGGAGAGGGCGTTGCGCGCGGCCTGGAGCAGGGCTTCCCGGTCCTCGGCGCGGAGTTTTGCGAAGAGGGCTTGGCGGATGGGCGCGCCCAGGCCGGCGAAGGGGGAGACCTCGGCCCCCGTTTCCCGGGTCGCCGGGGCCTTGGGCGCGGGGAGCGAGGCCGGGTTGCGCCAGGCGGCGGCGGGAACGGCCACGGCGTCGCGGAAATCCTGGGGAAGGAGCGCGGCGTTGTAGAAGGCG
>CAYHRV010000095.1:9955-11867 GCA_964359165.1 uncultured Elusimicrobia bacterium | reverse complement strand
TGACCTTCATGAGCTTGCCGAACACTTCGCGGGGCGGCTCGTTGAGCCCGATCGAGTTGCCGTAGGATTTCGACATCTTCTTGCGCCCGTCGAGGCCGTTGAGCAGGGGCAGGGTCATGGCGACCTGGGGCTCCTGTCCCGCGTCCTTCTGCATCTGGCGTCCCATCACGAGATTGAAGAGCTGGTCGTTTCCCCCTAGTTCCACATCCGCCTTCACGGCCACGGAATCGTGGCCCTGCAGGAGCGGGTAGAGCATCTCCAGCAGGGTGATGGGGTTGCCGGCGGCCATGCGCTGGCGGAAATCCTCCCGTTCGAGGAGCTGGCCCACGGTGTGACGGGAGAGCGTCGAGAGCAGGGCCTCCCGCGCGAAAGGCTCGAGCCACTCGGAGTTGAAGCGCACCTCCGTGCGCGCGCGATCGATGACCTTGAACGCCTGGTCGGTGTAGGTCTTGGCGTTGGCGGCGATGGCGTCGGCGGTGAGCGTGGGCCGGGTGGCATCCCGCCCCGAGGGGTCCCCGACCCGGGCGGTGAAATCCCCGATGATGAGGACGGCGGTATGTCCCAGGTCCTGGAAAGCCCGGAGCTTGGAGAGGACCACCGTGTGGCCCAGGTGGAGGTCGGGGCTGGTCGGGTCGACCCCGAGCTTGACGCGCAGGGGGTAGCCTCGGCCGAGCTTCTTGAGCAGTTCGCCCTCGCTGAGCACCTGCACCGTGCCTCGGCGCAGGTGCTCCAGGGCCTTGCGTGGATCGGTCGCCATTCTAGTGCTCCGGTCGGAACACTAGGGGATGTTACTTTTTCTCGAGCCTTTCCATCCAGTCGATCGCCCGCCGCCGCTCCGCAGGATCCGGGGTCAGGGAGGCATAGGCGCCCACCGCGCGCCGGGCATCCTCGGCGCGACCCGCCTGCTCATAGGCCAGAGCGAGATTGAAATAGGCCGGAGCGTAGGCCGGGTCTTTCTTCTCCAGCACATAGGTCCAAGCCCTCACCGCCTCCTCGGCCCTACCCGTGCGCAGGAGCACCAGCCCTAAGTCGTTATGGGCGTCCACGAGATCCGAAGCCGCGATCGCTTCCCGGAAACTCGCCTCGGCCTCGGGATAGCGACGGGCCAGGAAATAGGCCCGTCCCAGATTGTAGACGACCTGGCCGGTGCGCCGTTCTCGGGCGGAGGCGAGGTAGAGGCCCTCGGCCGACGCGGCGTCGCCCAGGGCGAGAGCCGCATTGCCCCAGTTGTTCCAGGACTCGGGCAGGGCGCGCAGGCTCAGCGCCCTCCGATAGATGAGCGCCGCCTCCTCGTCTTGGCCCAGGCGCTGGGCCTCGACGGCGAGGTTGTTGAGGGCGCTGGGCCAATACGCGTCGGTGTGGGCGGTGAAGAAATCCGCGCCCAAAGGCGGCGCGCGGCGGCGGATCAGTTCGGAGAAGCGAAGAGATTCACCCAGCCGCGCGCGAGCCTGCTCCGGGTCCAGGGTCCCCGGACTGAGACGGTAGGCCAGCCCGGAGGGGAACGCGGAGGTCCCGGGAGGGGATTTCTGGGGCAAGTCGACGAACATGGGACGGCCGGCCTTCAGCCCGCGGGAGACGACGGTGCCCAGGAGTTCCTGGCCCGAGGAGATCTTCCAGGGAGGGAAGAGCTCCGGATGCCTGGTCCGAAGCTGCTCGTATCCCCAGCGCGTCCGGAAATACAGGAGAGGGACGACGTCGGGACGCTTGCCGTGGGCCTGACGCAGGTAGCTCAGGATGAAGGCCGTGGGGTCGTCGGGGTCGATGAGCACGGCCCCCGCGGGCAGAGAGGCCAGCAGGCCCTCCCCGAAATCCCAGGCGGAGAAGTCGCCGCGGTACGCCCAGAGCGGCGTGGCTGCGCGAGGGAAGACCCCTGCGGGGGGGGGGGGGGGCCGGGCCGGGGCCGGCCCGGCGC
>CAYHRV010000095.1:0-9945 GCA_964359165.1 uncultured Elusimicrobia bacterium | reverse complement strand
ACTAAACCCCCGGCGGAGAAGGCGCCGGGGTCCCCCCAGCGCGGGGGGGCGGCGCGTGGCACGCCCCGGGGAGAGGCCGCCGCGGCCGCGGCGGCCGCCGCAGCTATTTTGGAGTTCGCTGCCCTCCGATCGACGCCGGTCCGTCTTAAGATGTCCGCCAATCCCTCCGCCGCCAAGGCCGCGCCGAAGACCAGGGGCAGGACCAAGTGAGGCTCCAGGATGGCGTAGGTCTCGGGAAGCGAGGGCTCCAGATTCGCCCAGACCACGAAGAAGGGCCCGGAGAGGAAGAAGGCCGCGGCGCAGCCGAGCGTCCACGCCGTGCGCCGCGTACACAAGGCCCAAAACAGGGCAATCAGCCCGGCCCAACCCAACTCGGAGGCGAAGATGCGCAGACTCAGCAGGAGCCCGTGCGACCACCCGGAGAGTTCGAGCAGGCCGGCGGGCCTTCCGGGATGAAGGCGGACCCCGCCGTAATCGGCCCGGGTGAGCATGCGCAAGAGGTTGCGCAGGGACTCATGGGAGCGCCCCCAATTCATCTCCGGGTCCAAGCGCGAGCGCAGCGGCAAGTAGGCGTAGAGGAAGAGGCCCAAAAAGAAGAACAGGGCGCAGGCTCCCCAGAGGCGGAGCCTGCGCCCCTCAGGCGGACCGAAGAGCTCGCTGCGGCCGCAGAGGAGCAGGAGGGGGAGGGCCGCCAGGAGGGTCTGATGATTGACCAACCCCAGGCCCAGGACCAAGGCCGCGCATGCGAGCGCCTTCGCTCCGGCCGGACGCCCGGCGGAGGGAGGGTCCTCGGCGGCCAATAGGTAAAGGAGCAGGGCGGCCATGAGCGCGTTGAGGCTGTACATCTCGCTGACCACGCTCAGGTGGCGGAAGGCCGGAGCGAAGCCGAGAAGGAGGAAGCCCGCCAGAGCCCCGGCCAAGGTGCGCCGAGCCAGCGAGAGGAACAGCACGGCGCACGCCGCGGTCCCGAGCAAAGCGCTGAGCGCTTGGAGTCGGTAGGCGGGGTTTCCCAAGCCCGGCAGGCCGAGCCACGCTTTGCCCAGGAGCACGTAGACCGGATAGCCTGGAGGATGGGCCACCCCCAAAGTCAGCGCGGCGGCGGCGAGGTCCCCGGAATCCCGGTAGGGCGAGAGCGTCGGATAAGATCCGAGGAGGTAGAGGGCCAGCAGGCCGAGGGACAGGGCGCCCAAAAGGACCGCTCGGGGCCTGCTCAGCGCTTCGGTCATGGTGTTCGCCTGGAGGGCTCAACTATTTCCTCGCGATCGGCCGCGATCGCTTCGGTCACAGCAGGTCGTAGGGGTCCACGTTGACTTTGATCCTCACCGTGGAGGAAGGACGGAGCGCGCGTATCGCCCGCAATCCCTCCTCCAGGCGCGCCGCGTCCAGCTTCAAGAGAAGATGGTAGCGGAATTTACCGTGAAGGCGGGCCCGGACGCTGGGCGCGGGTCCGAGCACCTCCTCGAGGGCGGAAGAGGGAGCGGCGGCGGGCGCCGGGAAGGGGAAGAGCTCCCCTTCGCCGGCGGACACGCCTTGGGAGGCGTCCGGCCGGAGGGCGTCTCCTGGGGCGCCCAACCCGGCGCGGAGCTGGCGGGCGGCGCTGTCGGCGGCCCGCCGCGCGCCGTCCTCGGTCTTGGCGATGAAGACGACACGCACGAGGGTGGAGGCCGGAGGATAACGGAAGGTCGCGCGGTGGCCCAGCTCTTCGAGAGAGAAGCCGGAGTAATCCCCGCGCGCCGCGGCCTGGATGGCGTAGTGCGTGGGCTGGGAGGTCTGCAGGAGGACCTCCCCGGGCATGTCCGCCCGGCCCGCGCGGCCGGCGGCCTGCACCAAAAGCTGGACGGTCCGTTCGGCGGAGCGGAAATCCGGCATCTGGAGCATGGTGTCCGCGTCGACGATGCCCACGAGGGTGACCCGCGGGAAATGGAAGCCCTTGGCCACCAGCTTCGTGCCCACGAGGATGTCGGCTTCTCCGTTCAGGAAGCGGCGGTACGCGTCGTGATCCTCGGAGCCGGCGGAGGAGGCCGTATCCCGGTCCAGGCGCAGGACGCGGACGCCGGGCAGAAGGGATTTCATCTCCGAGACCACGCGCTGCGTGCCGGCTCCGGCGAAGGCCACCGGTCCCTTGGCGCAGCGGCCGCAGGAAGCGGGGACCTCGGCGCGGCGTCCGCAGTGGTGGCAGAGGAGGCTGGGAGAACCGCCGGCCGGATGATGGTGGATGAAGGCCACCTGGCACACGGCGCAGCGCGCCACCCAGGCGCAGCGGCGGCAGACGATGAAATTCGAGAATCCGCGCCGGTTGACCAGCAAGATGACCTGCTCCCTGCGCTCCAGGCGCGCCTTCACCGCCTCGAGGAGGCCGGGCGTGATGCAGCGGGAGGGCGCCGACGAGCGGTCGAGGATGCGCACGACGGGCGCCTGGGTCCGGCTCGATACCCGCTGGGGCATCTCGATGAGGCGGTACTCCCCGCTGCGCGCGCGCGCGAAAGTGTCCACGGAAGGGGTGGCGCTTCCCAGGACGACGGTCGCCCCGAAGGCGGCCGCGCGCTCCAGGACGACCTCGCGCGCGTGATAATAAGGGGATTGGCCGTCCTGCTTGAAGGACTCGTCCTGCTCCTCGTCCATGACCGCCAGGCGCAGGTCGCGGAAGGGGAGCAGGCACGCGGAGCGGGCGCCGACGACGACCCGGACCCTCCCGGAGCGCAGGCCGAGCCAGGCTTCCCGGCGCTCGCGCTCCGAAAGGCGGCTGTGCCAGAGCGCCACGGAGCCCGGCGCTCCCGGCAGGGAGGCGGAGAATTCGTCGAAGAACGGCAAGGTCAGGGTGATCTCCGGGACGAGGAAGAGGGCCTGCGCCCCCTCCGCCACGGCCTTGCGTATGAGGCGGAGATACACCTCGGTCTTTCCGGAAGCCGGGACGCCGAAGAGGAGATGGACGCGGCGGCGGCGCTCCCCCAGCGCGTCGCCGATCCCGTCGACCGCCTCCCGCTGCCCCGGCGTCAGCTCAAAACCCGCCGTGCGCGAGGGCGCGTCCTCCCCGGAGCGCGGTTGTTCTCCGACCGAGCCTTCCGGCGAGGAAGTGCCGCTTCCGAAATCCGTCGGAAGGCGGCCGGCCGACGAACGGCCGCGCTCCTCGAAGAGTTTCTTCCTTCCCAGGATCGCCGAGGGGACGACGAGCTTGAGGGATTCCCCCAGGTTCGCGCAGGTCCGCGCGCTCAGCCAGCGGATCAGGGAAAGCGATTCCCCGCTCAGGAGGGGCTCCGGATCGAGCGCCGCCTCCACGGACTTGAGCTTGCGCTGAGGCTCCCCTTCGCGCACCGAGAGCACCACGCCCAGCATCGCCCGCCTGGCCCCGAAGGGCGCCAGGATCCTGCAGCCAGGGAGCACCCGGCCCGCGAGCTCCGCCGGGACCTCGTAGTCGAAGGCGCGGTCCAAGGCCAGCGGATAGAGGATCTCGGCTATGCTCGGCATGGGCCTCCGGCTTACTTATGCGCGGTGAAGACGAAATGGGGAGGGAGATTGCGCACCTCGAACTCCGTCTCCACTTTCCGAAAATACTCCTTGAGGAGGGGAATGAGGTGCGTGGTGACCTGATAGGCCACGAATCTCCCGCCCGGCCGCAGGGCGGCCTCGGTCTTGAGCAACAGCTCGTGGCGCTGGCGGGAATTGAGCATGCTGAAGGGGATCCCGGACACGATGACGTCGGCCTGCCGCACGCCCTCCGCGGCCAGTATCTCGTCGATGCGCGTCACGTCCCCCTGCCGCGCCCTCAGGCGGGGGTCGCGCAGGCCTTGGAGGACCTTCGCGAAATCCGCGCTGAGCTCGACGGCGAGCAGCGTCCCCTCCGGGCCGAGGCGCTCGAGTATGCGGTGCGTGATGACACCTTCGGCCGCGCCGTATTCGACGACCACCCGGGCGCGGGGGAGGTCCATGGCCTTGATCACGCGATTGACCAGGAACTTGGAACTGGGCACCACGGCCGCTACGCGTTTGTTCTTGAGGAATATGGAGAGGTAGGAGAGCGGGCTGTCCGGGTCGTAGTCGAGGAGTTCGGAGCCTCCCTTCAAGCGGATCTCCTTTTCCAGGAGCTTTTCCACCTCGCGATAGCTTTTCTTCAGTCGCGGCCCCAGGCGGTTCTCGTAGAACTGCTCCAAGCGGTCGAGGAGGTCCTTATCGATTCCAGCGCGGTTCTTCTTCATAATCTATCCCTCAGCATCTTCATATCGTTCCAGACATCCCTCTTGAGCCCGGGGTCACGCAGGAGCGCGGCCGGGTGGTAGGTCGGCAGGAGGGGGATCGAGCGGTACTCATGCCAGCGGCCGCGCAGGCGGGATATCCCTTCCTGCGTTCCCAGCAGAGCCTTGGCCGCCGTTCCCCCGAGCGCGACGAGGAGTCGGGGCCCGACGATGCGGATCTGCTCGTCGAGGTAGCCTCGGCAAGCCTCCATCTCGGGCGCGGTCGGGGGGCGGTCGTTGCCCCTCTTCCCCGGGTCCGAGGGATCCTTCATAGGATGGCATTTGACGACGTTGGCGATGTAGACCCCGTCGGCGGCCGTGGTCCCCAGGCGCGAGAGCGAGATGGCGGCCAGGATCTTGTCGAGGAGCTGCCCGGCCTTCCCGACGAAGGGCTCCGCGCGCCGGTCCTCCTCGTAGCCCGGACCCTCTCCGATGAACAGCACGGCCGCGTCCGGACAGCCCGTGCCGAAGGCCGGATGAAGGCGCTGTGAGCCCAGGGGACACCGGCGGCAGGCCTCCACCTCGGCGCGCAGGGCGGCCAGGGCCGCGGCTTTGCCGGGGGCCGGCGCGGGGACCTGCGCGGGAGCTTCTCGCCAGCGGTCCGAACAGGGGACCTCCAGCCGGGCCCTGAGTTCGCGCGTCAGAGCGAGCAAGTCACGCATCGAGGATCTCCGAGACGCAGTCGAGGATGCGCGCCGCGGTCCCTTGCTTGGAAAGGGGGGGGAAACTCCGCCATCGGCCGCCCCGCCGGAGCACCGCGACGCGAGCGGTGTCGGCGCCCAGCGTGGAGAGGCCGTTGGCGACGATCAGGTCGAGGCC
Organism: uncultured Elusimicrobia bacterium; assembly: GCA_964359165.1. Taxonomy (GTDB): domain Bacteria; phylum Elusimicrobiota; class Elusimicrobia; order UBA1565; family UBA1565; genus CAYHRV01. The sequence continues at coordinate 4,897 of CAYHRV010000095.1, read as the reverse complement.
CTTGGCCGAGAGCTTGGCCCGCGCGCGGGAGAAAGGCTTGCCGCTCTCCAAGGCGAAGCCGACGAGGACCCGGGGGGCGCGCCCTCCGCGCCCGCGCAACCGCCCGACCTCCGCTAGGATGTCCTTATTGGGGAGGAGCGTCACGCGCAGAGGCCCCTCCCGTTTGATCTTCCGGGGCGAGGGGCGCGAGAAGCGCCAATCCCCGACGGCGGCGGCGCCGATGACGACGTCGGAGGCCGCGCATTCGGCCAGCACGCGGCGGCGCATCTGCTCCGCCGTCACTACCGGGAAGTTGCGCAGGCCCCTCGGGGCGGGCGCCGTCGTGGGCCCGCTCACCAGAGTGACCTTTGCGCCTCGCCGCCGCGCGGCGCGGGCCAGCGCGAAGGCCATCTTCCCGGAGGAGGCGTTGGTGAGGAAGCGGACGGGATCGAGATATTCCCGGGTGGGACCGGCCGTGATGAGGACTCTCAATCCCTTCCAGGGTCCCCGCCTCATCTGGCGTTGCGCGGCATTCAGGTGAGAGCCAGGCGGGCGATCTCTTCGGGTTCGATCATGCGGCCCGGGCCGCGCCGCCCGCTGGCCAGGAGCCCATCAACGGGGCCCCAGATGGAATAACCGAACTCTCGGAGGCGCTCGACGTTGGCGCGGACGGCGGGATGCTCCCACATCTCCGTATCCATGGCCGGAGCGAGGGCTACCGGACAGCGGGCGGCCAGGATCAGGCTCTCCAAGGCGCCTTGCGCCGAGCCCGCCGCCAGGCGGGAAAGCAGACCGGCGGTGGCGGGAGCGACGACGATGCGCTGTGCCCATCCAGCCAAGGAAAGGTGCGCCATGTCCCATAGGCCCGGGTCGAAGAGGTCCGAGACCACCGGGTTGCGGGAGAGGGCGGAGAGGGTGAGGGGGGTGATGAAGCGGAGGGCGTTGGGGGTCATGACGCAGCGCACCTGCGCGCCCCCCTCGGTCAGCGCGCGCACGACCTCGCAGGCCTTATAGGCCGCGATGGAGCCGGACACCCCGAGGACCACCCGCTGGATCCGAGCGCGATCCGTGCTCCGCTCGCTCGGTCCCTGCGGCGTTACTCGCCGCGGGGGCCGAGCCGGGCCTCCGGCCTTTTTCGCCATGGCCGGTTAATCGGCGCTCTTCCCGTTCTTATCGCCGCCCTTCTTGGGCTTCTCCTCCGATCCGGGCGGAGGCGCGGGGGGAGCCTCGGCGATCCGCTTGAGGAGCTCCTTCTCGGAGACCCTGCCTCCGAGCACGTCCTCCATCGCGCGCTCGAGCAGGTCGTTCTGCGTCAAGTGGCGGTGTTCCTCCAGCTTGCGCAGCTCTTTGGCCCAGAAAGCGATCTGGGCGACGACCTCGTATTTCCCCGAACGCTTGTCGAGCACCATCTGCTCGAGGTTCTTCATGACGGGGATTTCCGGCGCCTTTTCCTTCTCAGCCTTCTTCGCGCTCATCTGTTCTCCTGGAGGTCTCAACCGACCAATTCCGCCACCCTTCCGCCGAGGCCGCGCCTTTCGGAGCGCAGTCTCTCGGCCTCGATGACGGATCCCACCTGTTCGACGGCATCGGACAAAGCGTCGTTGACGACCCAATACCGGTACTCCCGGGCCCGGGACATCTCCAGCCGCGCGTTGGCGAGCCTGCGCTCCACGCTCTGGCCGGATCCGTCCCGCCGCCGGAGACGATCCTCGAGACGGGCCCAGGAGGGGGGCAGCAGGAAGACCGTGACCGCCTCCGGCATGCGGCGCGTGATGGCCGCTGCGCCCTGTACGTCGATGTCCCCCAGCACGACGCGGCCGCCGCGGATCTGCTCCGAGATGAAGCGGCGCGGGGTCCCGTAGAGGTTCCCGTGGACGACGGCGGTCTCCAGGAACTCGCCCCGGCGAGCCCTGCGCCGGAAATCCTCCTCGGAGACGAAATGATAGTGTTTCCCCGGAACCTCGCCGGCCCGCGGAAGCCTGGTCGTGTAGGAGACGGAATAGCGCAGAGATCTGTCCCGTGCGAGGAGCCTCCGGCAAACCGTCGTCTTCCCCGCTCCGGAGGGCGCGGAGATGATCAGAAGGAAACCTGTGTGCATGGACTGGATCAATTATGATAGCAAATTTTGATATGATGGCATGACCATGAAGAACGACCAACCGGAGATCCAGATCGAGATGGACGAGGCCGCGGCGCGGGGGGTGTACACGAACTTGGCCTTCATCAGCCACTCCGAGACGGAATTCCTGCTGGATTTCACCTTCCTCCAGCCCCAGACCCCCAAGGCCCGCGTGCATACCCGGATCATCTCCTCCCCCATCCACGCCAAACGCCTCCTTTGGGCCCTGCAGGACAACCTCGCGAAGTACGAGGCGCGGTTCGGGAAGGTGACGGCAGGAGAGGACCCCGGGACGGCGCCCAAGCCGGCGGGCTTCTACCAGTAGACGCCCGGCACGGACCGCAAAAGATGCTTAAGAACACGGGGGGGCCGAGCGCCGAGATACTCTGTGTCGGGACGGAACTCCTCGCCGGGAAGATCAACACGCACGCCGCCTACCTCTCCGCCCGCCTGCGCTCGGAGGGCTTCGAACTCCGCCGGGAGGCGACGCTCCCCGACAATCTGGAGGAGGTCTCCGCCGCCCTCTCGGAAGCCCTCTCCCGCTCCGACGCCGTGCTGGTCTGCGGGGGCCTGGGCCCCACCTTCGACGACCTCACGCGGGAGGCCGCCGCCGCCGCGCTCGGCCGGGCCTTGCGCTACCGTCCCTCGCTCTATGCGCGCATACTGCGGCAGTACCGCCGTTTCCGCAGGCGCATCCCCTCCTCCAACCGCCGCCAAGCCTGGGTCATCGACGGCGCGCGGATCCTGCCCAATCCTCGCGGGTCGGCTCCGGGACAGTTCCTGAACCTCCGATCCCCCTCGGGGCCCAAGAGCCTGGCCCTGCTCCCGGGACCGGGTTCAGAGATGAAGCCCATGTTCGAGCGGCAGGCTCTGCCCCTCCTCCTGCGCCGGCATCATCCGGGCGGCGTCCGCGCCCGCGCTTCGACAGTCCTGCGCCTCTACGGCATCGCCGAGTCCGCGGCCGACATGCTCCTCGCCCCGCTGACTCGGCGGCCGCCGGCCTGGGCCGAGTACACGATACTGGCCAGCCTCGGCCTCGTCGACCTCCACATCAGCGTTCGCGGCCGCGGCGGGCGGCAAGCGCGCCTGCGTCTGGGACTCCTGCGCTCCAGGGCCCTGCGCCTGGTCGGCCGGTTCTGCTTCGGACGGGATTCGGACACCCTCGAATCCGTGCTGGGGGAGCGGCTCCAGAGCCTCGGCTGGCGCTTGGCGGCGGCCGAATCATGCACCGGAGGCCTTCTCGGAGAGCGGCTCACCTCCGTCCCCGGCGCCTCCCGCTACTTCCTGGGTTCGGTGGTGGCGTATGACAACGCCGTCAAAACCGGCGTTCTGGGGGTCCCGGAGCCGCTTCTGCGCCGGCACGGAGCGGTCTCCGCCGAATGCGCCGAGGCCATGGCCCTCGGGGTGAAGCGGCTGACGGGAGCCGAGGCCTCCGTGGCGGTGACCGGGATCGCCGGGCCCGGGGGCGGGACCCGTGCCAAGCCCGTCGGCGTGGTCTATCTGGCCCTGTCTCTGCCGGGTCTTCGCAGGCCCCGGGTGCGGCGTTTCCTGTTCCCGGGAACCCGGGAGGTTGTGCGCGAACGGGCGGCGGCGGAAGCCTGTCACCGGCTATTGTCGTTAATTGACAGCCGTTCCTCGAAGTTATAAAATCCCCGGAACATGACAATGACAAGGACCGCGACAGCGGACATCGTAGCGAAGTACCGCAGACACGCGAAGGACACGGGGAATTCCTCGGTCCAGATCGCCCTCATCACCGATCGGATCAAGTCGATCTCGGAGCATCTTAAAGGAGCCAAGAAGGACTACACCTCCCAACGCGGCCTCCTCAAGCTCGTCGGCCAGCGCCGGCGGCTCCTCGGCTACGTGAAACGGACCGACCTGCCTGAATACAACAAGCTCCTGAAACAGCTCGAGCTGAGGAAGTGACCATGTCCGACCCCATCCAGAAGATCCGCCTCTCGGAGACGATAGGCGGCAAGGAAGTCTCTATCCAGACGGGCACCCTCGCCAAGCAGGCCGGCGGAGCGGTGACCACGCATCTCGGCGGGACCGTGATACTGACCACGGCCACCGTGGCTGAGAATGCCAAGCTCATCAGCTTCGTCCCTCTCACCGTCGAGTACCGGGAGCGCACCTACGCCGCGGGCAAGATCCCCGGCGGCTTCTTCAAGCGCGAGACCCGGCCCCGGGATAAGGAGACGCTCTATGCCCGCATGACGGACCGCCCGATCCGGCCCTGCTTCCCTAAGGGCTGGAACCATGAGACCATGGTCTACACCCTGGTGATCTCCTCTGACTGCAAGAACGACGCCGGCCCGCTCAGCATCACCGGCGGTTCGGCGGCCCTCCTGCTCTCCGACGCCCCTTTCACGGAACCCGTGTCCGGCGTCCGCATCGGACTGCTCAAGGACGAGTTCGTGCTCTTCCCCACCATGGAGGAGCGCGCCGAGCTCGACATGGAACTCGTCGTGGCCGGCAAGAAAGGCGCGATCCTGATGGTGGAGGGCGGGGCGAAGGAAATCCCCGAGGAGAAGCTCCTCAAGGCCCTCGAACTGGCGCAGGCGGAGATCGACAAGCTCTGCGAACTCCAACTCCGGCTGGTAGCCGAGGCCCGGAAGGCCGGACACGCTCCCGTCAAATACTCGGTGGTCGCTCCGGAATTCCCGGAGCCGGTCAGATCGTTCGTGACCGGGAAGGCCTTGGAGCCCATCCGCAAGGCCCTCCACCACGGCTACAAGCACAAGCACGGCATCGCCGAGCAGATCAAGCCCCTCAAGGAGAGCCTCGTAGCCGAGG
>CAYHRV010000094.1:0-11989 GCA_964359165.1 uncultured Elusimicrobia bacterium | reverse complement strand
GTGGCGGCCGCGAACCAGATGAGCGGGCTGGCGAGGACGAGGTCCTTGACGCCCTCCTTGCCCGCCTTGAAGTTGGAGATGATCTGGGGTATGCCGATGACGCTCAAGGTGATGCTTCCGGCCGCGGCCACGGCCGAGGCGTAGGGGACCAATAAGGGCAAGGCCGCGGCAAGGGCCCCCCCCGCGGCAACGAGCGCCGCGCGTTTAAAAGCCGTTGTTTTCCAGAAACTTCCTCTCGCCTTCGCCGCGTCCGGAGCGGGTGCCGGGACTTCGGCCTTGACGGTCTGAGCCGGGGCTTCCTGCGCCTGGGTGAGCGAGAGCCGTTTCTCCGAGCCCGCGCCCTCGAGGCCGCCCATGACCTGGGGAGCCTGGCTGAGCGCGGCCTGCGCGGCCTTCGCCTGCCGTTCGCCTCTTAGCGCGGCGAAAAGGGTGTCGATGGCCCCGCGGGAGGCCTCGCTGGGAGCGTTCTCTTTGAGGGCGGGAAGCTCCAAAGCCTTGCGCGCGGCCGCCATGCCGGACTTGGCGTCTGGAGCCGGACCCTTCTCCGGGGTCCCGGCCTGGAGCGTGTCCGCGTCCGAGGGAGATCCTATGGAGACCTTCCGCCGGCTTGCGGCGGGAAGGGCTTGGTCGACCCGGGGAATGAAGGCCGAAGCCTCGGCTTTTACCCCGGTCTGGACCGAGACCGAGAGGCCGGAGCCCGGAACGGAGACATAAGCCGCGCCCGGGAGCTGGAGAGCGTTCATCTGGCCCGCCGCGGGGGCCAGGCGCATGGAGGGGAGGTTCATGCCCAGGAAGAGCGAGACGGGCTGGACCCCGGCGTTGCCCTGGTTCAAGGAGATGGCGGTGACCGGGGCGCCGCCTATGGATGAGCCGGGCTGTTGTAGCTGGACCTGGACATTGTGCTGGGCGAAGGATTTTAGGGCGCCGGTGGGGAGCACGCCGAGCACTTGCAGGGCGGTGAGGAGGGCCGCCAGAGTCTTCTTCATTAGTAATAGTCTAAGGAAAACGCGCGCATGTTTGTTGGGTCCAAGGGGTAGGCAGGGGGGTGCCTTAGGGACTAGACGCGGCTGGGTCCCGGCTTTCGCCGGGAAGACGAGAGGCTGGGTCCCGGCTTTCGCCGGGATGACGACGGGCTACCGCTCAGGCTTTCGGGGGCAGGGTGAAGAAGAAGGTGGTGCCCTTCCGGTAGACGCTCTCGGCCCAGATCCTTCCGCCGTGGGCTTCAACGATCTCCTTACAGATGACCAGGCCCAGGCCCGTGCCCTTGGACTTGCGCACCTTGTCCTTGGTCTCCTCGATCTGGGAGAATTTCTGGAAGAGAGTCTTGATCTTGTCCTCGGGGATGCCGATGCCCGTATCCTGTACGCCCACGCGGTCATGGCCTTCCGCGGTCTTGGAATGGAGTATGCGCACGCTGCCGCCCTCGGGCGTGAACTTGAGCGCGTTGAAGACGAGGTTGGTGAGCACGCGGCGCAGGGCCTGCTCATCGCCCCACACGCGCGCCTCGGCCGCGGCGTCCGGCGGGCCCAGCTCGACTTTCACTTCCGAGGCCGTGGGCTTGGCGAGCTCCAGGACATCCTCGGCCAGGGCCTTGAGCCCCACCTCGGCCTTGGTGAAGTCCATCTTGCCGGCTTCGAGCTTGGCGGCGTCGAGGACATCGTTGACCAGGCTCATGAGGTAGTTGCCGTTCTTGATCACGGTGCGCAAGGACTTCTCCTGGGCCTCGTTGACCGGGCCGCGCAGGCCGGAGGCCACGGTCTCGGTCTGGTTGATCATGGCCCCGAGCGGGTTGCGCAGGTCGTGGATGACGCGCTGGAGCAGGCCTTCCGGGTCCTTCCGCTCGTCCCCGGTCTCCGGGGCGCCGCAGGGGCGGCGGCAGCAGGACATGCACTTGGCCAGGCCCGCGCCCAGGAGGAAGAGCAGGACGGCGGCGGGGGCCATGCGCTTGAGCGTCTTGCGCTTGAGCTTGGAGACGATCTCGGCCGTCTGGCCCGCGTCGAAGAGCACGGTGAGCGTGGCCACGCGCTCGCCCGAGTCCGAATAGAGGGGCGCGGCGCCCAGTTCGAGCTTCTTGCCGTCCTTTTCAAAGCTCTCCCAGATCGTGGTGGGCGATAGCGCGGCTTTCTGGAGTTCGGGGAACTGCGCGGGCTGATGGGGCTGGGTGACGCCGCCCTCCATGAGGTCCGCGTGCATGAGCATGATGCCCTTGGGGTCGAGCAGGGACATGGCGGTGGCGCGCGCCGGCGCCGCGGCCAAAAAGCCGCGCGGAGCCAGCGTCTTGTCGCTGGCCAAGGCCGAGGCGCAGACGCGGGCCGCCTTGGAGAGAGCCGCGGCCCTCTCCTCGCGCGCGAACTTCTTGAACTGGCGGCCCTCGGTCTTCATCAGGAAGAACACGAAAACGGAGACCGCGGCGAGTCCGGCGCAGGCGAAGACCAAGGCGCGCTTGATGAAATGGTTCATGGTCTTTTGATTCTAGCCTATGCGCCCGTTTTCGGCAACCTCCCTCGAGAGTCCGTCATGGCACGGAGAAGGAGTGGACCAAGACGAGCTCCCCTGCCTGGCGCATCGGGACCACGGCGGTCTCTTTCTTCTCGTCCGGGGTGTTCTGGCGGCTGATCACGGTGACGCGGGCCACGGTCAAATCCTCGCGCGGGCCCGAGCCGTAATAGTTGACGTACACGAGATAGGTCCCGCGCAGGGCGGCCGGAGTGGAATAGATCTCCGGACCGAAGCCCGTGGTCACGTCCACGTCCAGCGCTCCGCCGTTGTCGGCGACGCGGCCGCCGTACCAGCAGTGCCGGCCGTCGGGGCTGATGACATGGAGGTCCAGGTCCGTCTGGTCCGTGTCCCAGGAGAGGAGGACGCTCAACTGCGGCTTGGCCGAGGTCCTGTTCCCCTCGTAGAACTGGACCTTGGCCCGGTCCTTGCCGTCGGGGCCGCGCACCTCCACGCTGTTGGAGCCGGGGCCGAAGAGATAGGGTCTCTCGAAAGATTCCCCGTCCACGCGCATGGGCATGGGGACCCCGTTGACGATCAGCGTATGCGGCTTCTCGCCGCCGGTCCCGGACTTGGAGCGGCGCAGGACGCGGCCCTTGATCATGGCGTAGCGGCTCTCCCCTTCGGGAACGTTGACGATGGAGGCGGGGTAATTGACCTGTTGGGTGAATTGGAGCTTCTCGCCGCCGGGGTCTCTCCAGCCGCTCTGAGGCAGATCGATCTCGATGGAAAAGCCCGGCCGAAAGCCGAGGGCCATGAGCGAAAGGGTCAAGACGAGTGTTTTGCTCTTATCATTCATGGGAGCTCCCGTCGATGCCGAGGGCGGCTTTGCCGGCGACGAGTTCCCGGGCGGTCCGTTCGATGAAGGGTTCGTCGGATCCGGCGGGATGGCTTTGCAGGGCCAGGTGCAGGTATTCGTGCGCCGCGACGATTTGGTGGTCGGTTCCCAGTCCCGGACGCAGGTAGAGGCGTCCGTTCTTCGGGTCCGAATGGGGGATCTCCGCGGTCCGGCAGGCTTGGAGTTTCGCCGGCGGCTCGAATCCCGGGACTTGGGCCATGCGCCTGCGCCAATCCTTGGACCGGCTCGCGAGCCACGCTTCGACATCCTCCAACCTGCGGCAGGGCGCCTCCCGGCGGTCCGAGGCGGCCAGACGCGCCGCCGGGTAGCCGGAGCGGAGTATCCGGTCGAAAGTCAGCCCTTCGCCGGAAAGCCTCACGGCTTCCTCCCAGCTCAGCGCTCCCGGCGCCCCCGGGCCGACGCGGTATCTGACCCGCGCGCCGTCGAGGATGATCCCGTCGGTCCAGGCGGCGACGCGGCGCGCGGGCGCGCCGGCCGGGTTGACGGAGACGCGCTGGAAACGCGTGGAATCGGGGACGGCGTAGCAGCCCTCCCGCAGAGGCGCGTTCTGGACCAGGTAGGTCCTGATCGCCACGGCAAAGGCCTTGGCCGCCTCCTCCGGAACGGGCCGCACCTCGCGCTCGAGCACCCGGGCGACGTATTCGTTCATGTCGAGGGAAGCGCTCAAGGCCATCCCCTTCTCCGGCGCGGCCGCTCTTCCCGCCGGCTCCAGAGAGCGCAGGACCGCCTCTCCGTTGGAGGCGAACTCTACGGCGTTCCCGTTGCGAAAAAGCGCCCTGAACCTGCCGTGCAAGGGACCGTCGCGGGCCGGGACTCCCGAGGGAAGTTCCCTCACTTCGGAGAGAGGGTAGCGGGTGAAGAAGCGCACCTTCACGCAAGGGGAGTTCCGGGGAGAAGCCGGCGCGTCCGCCAGGGCCGCCAGAGGACCGGCCCAACGCCGCACGACGGCGGCGCTCGTCCCCCGGCCCAGGGCCCACACCGCCGCTCCATCGGGCAGCCAGCCGGCGAAGCCGCCGACGAAGCCGCCCGGCTCCGCCGGATCGGCCAAGGTGAAGGTTTTTACGCGGAAGGAGGAGCCGAGTTTGCCCACGGCCGCGCGGGCCGTGCCTTCGACGAGCACCCCGGCCAGCGCGGCGTAGAGCCGGTCGAAAGTCGTCCCCCGCGCGCGGATCGCCTGCAGAGTTCCGAGGAGTTCCGAGACCGGCGCCTCGGCGTGCGGCAGGCGGTCGAGATCCGCGAGCCAGGGATAGGGAAGCCTCATCCGCTCCTTCCAGAAACGGCCCCATTCTCCGGGGCCCAGCCCCAGCCTCTTGGGCGAGAAGAAAAGGCCGCAGGACTTGGCGAGAGCTTCCTCCATCCCGATGGAGCCGCCCGGCTTGCAGCAAAAGACCTCCTCCGGGCTTTTTCCCCTGCAGGAATAGGGAGGGAGCTCCCGGCCGGTCTCCGATAAGTAGAAGTAGGCGAACATCTTCCATGCGCTGCCCAGGGGGGTGATCCGGTCCGGGGGCAAGGGGCTCCGTTCGGGCGCCGTTCGCGTCCTCGAAAACCTCAGCGATTGGGGCGCCTGCCCCTGCCGGGCGAGGGCGCCCAGGAGCTCATCGGAGGCCGGAGGAGCCCACGCGGACCGGACCGGAGCCGCCAGAGCCAGGGCCGCCAATAGGCTAGCGAACGACGATCGTGCGCGAGACAGGGGACTTTCCTCCTTCCACGGCGTTATCGGCGGGCGCGTACATGCGCAGGAAGCGCGCCGGCGGCACGGCGAATGCGCCGGTCTGCGAGAAGCGCAGGAGCTGGCGGGACTTCATCGGGCCCTCCAGGCTCTCCACCGGCACGGCGTACTGCAGGTCGCCGGGCGTGAAAACGGCCTCGTCGGCCTTGACCTCGCCGCCCTCGGAGTCTTTCATGGCGATGCCCCAGGTGGCGGTCTCGATTTCCGCTCCGGGAGGCAGCGCGGCTTCCAACAGTCCGAAACGGAATTTCCGGCCTTCCTCCGGCTTGAGCTCGATCTCATCAAGGTAGAGGGACTCCGGGCTGAGTTTCCAATCCCCATCCACGGGCTCCAGGGTGAAATAGTCCTCCTCGCGCTCCAGCTTGTAGAGGCGGCGCTCTATCGCGACCGGGAGCCGATTCTCCGGCGTTTGGTACCGGTCGTAGCTCAAGCGCGCCGAAAATCCCGCGGAGGAAACCGAGGGCGGGCTCACCGAAGCGGGAAGCGCGCCCCGGTATCGCCACGACGCAAGACCTGAGTCCGTCTCTTCCTTCACCCACTCCGGCCCCGGCTCCCAACCGGGGAGCTTGGCTTGGGCGGCCGACCGAGGGATACCCCGAGGAAGTGCCGCTTCCGAGGCCGTGGGAGCGGCCGGGCGGCTCAGCGTCCCCTGGAGCAGGGCCAGGCTCAAGGCGCGATCGACCGTGGGGGCCTGCGGCGCCAGGAGCCGAAGGACTTTCATGGCCGCTTCTTCCCGTTCCTGGAGGGTTCTCTCTCCCGGCTCATCGAGGAGCCGCAGGGCCGCGGCGAGAGGGTCTTTGGAGTCATCGAGCGCGCGCCGGGCTTGGGGGAGTCCGTCGGCGTACCGGGAAGGAATGGGCCAGCCGTTCTTGCGCGCCAAGGCGCTCATGAGCGTCAATGCCATGTTTTTCTGGAGCGGCCCCTCTTCCGCGAAAACCCGGCTGGAGTCCGCGTCCGCGGAGGCCTCCGCCGATGGAGAGGCGGGCGCATCCAGCTTCTTCCACGCCCCCTCCAGGAGCGTCTTGATCGGGAGGCCCATCTGCGAGGCCATCCAAAGGATGAGAGCCGTCCGGAAGGCCGGTTCCGCCTCTCCGTTCTTGCGGTATGCCTCGAGCACGCCTTCCCAGTGCTTCTCGGGCAGGACCAAGCCCAGGGCCGCGCTCGCGCGCCGGTCGGCGAGATAGGCGTAAGCGGTCATAAAGGCCGAGTCCTCTCCCGCGAGGGAACCCCACCAGCTGAATACCGCGCTGGGTCCGGCCATCTTCGTCAGGCGCAAGCGTTCCGAGATTAGGAGGTTTTTGAGCCGTTGGCGCGCGGCGGGAGCCGCATCGGCCTGCATGGCCGAGTAAGCCAAGGCCAAGGGCAGGAGGCGGCTGGAGGTCTGCTCCACGCAGCCGTACGGGTAGGCGATCAGGTCGTCGACCACCTGCAGGAAACGGTCGCCCGCGCCGCGGACAAGGGACAGCCTTGCGTTCACGGCGTCCGCCGGGATGGCGAGGGAGCCCTCCAGCGGCAGGGAATGAGCCGTCCTCCAGCCCGGGGGGAGCACGGCGGCCGGGGTCTCCAGGGAGTCCGCGCTCAGGCCGTCGACGAGCAGGCGCGCGGAAAGGGTGCCGGAGGATTCCGCGCGCAGGGGCTCGCTCACGTAATTGGCGCCGACTTTGAGCGTCAGGGAGCGGTCGGAGGAAAGGCCGGGTCCCTCGATCTTCAGCGACGCCTTCCGGCTGGCTCCGGAGAGGTTGAAGACGACCCAGTTTACGTCCGGCGCGTCTCCCGTGCGGAAAGCCGCGGGGCCGGTGCGCTTGAGGTAGAACTCCTTGGAGGAGAGGAGGGAGCGGGTCGTCTGGCCGACGAAGCCGCTCTCCGAGATCGCGCGCGCGGTGACGCGCCAGCGCGTGAGCGAGTCAGGCATGCGGAAGGAGAACTCGGCTTTTCCGGCCGCGTCGGTGGGCAGGGAGGCGGCCCAGAACGCGGTGTCCTTCTCCTCCCGCCGCGGACGCTCCTGGAGCTTGAAGCGCCTCTGGGGATAGGAGGGCCGGCCCAGGGCGCGCCCGGCGAATGAAACGGCCGCGTCGAAGAAGTGGAAGCTCAGCGAGGAGGAGGTCCGGACCTGGTTGCGGCGCGGGTGGTGGAAGAAATCGACGATGTCCGGGGCGATCTCGGGCTGGAGCGTATAGATCATCTCATCTACCACTGCGACGCTCAGCACCGCTTTCACGGGCTTCCCCTTGAGCGTCGCCTGGACCTTGACCACGGCTTTCTCGCCCGGGCGGTACTTCTCCTTGTCCGGCGTCAGCTGAAGCCGGATGCGCGGGACCGCGGTCCTGAGCCCTTTGTTCTCGAACACGAAGCGGCCCTCGCGGACGTAGGCGAAAGAGAGGGTGATATTGGGGCTGTAGGCCTCCCGGATGGGGATGAGAGCCTCCCATTGCCCGGGCGCGACGCTCCGGAAACTCACCCAGGGGGCGCCTTGGCTCAGGAGCGCCCGCTTCTCGATGCGGTCCCGCTCCAGCGTGGCGAGGAAATCGGAGACCTCCTCCGGGAAGGTCACCAGCGCTTTGGCGGTCTCCCCGGGTCCGTATTCTTCCTTGTCGAGGACGATGGACACCGCGCCCGGCGTCGCGGCGAGGCCGGGTCCCGACACCCAGTGGCCGAGGGAGGCGAGGACGCCGCCTTCGTCCTTGATCGACACCGTGTAGCTGCCGGGCTTCTGGAAGCGGATGGAGAAGCGGCTCCGTCCCGAGGGGATCGCCCCCCGGTCCACGGACCCGTCCTCCAGGCGCAGGGCTTCCCACCCCGTCGCGGCGGAAGGAACCGGGGAACCCTCGAGGGCTTCGATGGAGAAGGAGGCTTCCTTCCCGGGCTCGGTGATGCGGCTTGCCGAACGGATCGCGTACGCCCCGCCCTCGCCCCGGATGAGGGTCTCGCGCACCGAGACGACGCGGAAGGAGGAGCCGTCCACGGCCCTCACGCTCAGGATGCAGCGGGCCGGCTCCTTGGAGGCGGGCAGGTCCAGCTCCACGACCCCGGAGGCCCCGGGCCGCCGCTCCTCCTGGAATATCTGGATCGGGAAGCGGTCCAGGTATTGGGACTCCCCTTCGACCATGGTGAGCCTCTGGCGGCGGACCGTGATGTCGAGTTTGACGTCCCGGACCGGCTTCCCGTCCGGATACGCGGCCTGGATGCGCGCCCGGATGGGCTGGCCGAGCGCGTATTGCTGTTTGTCGAAGGATATCTCCAGGTCGAAGTGCGGCTTGACGTAATGGGCGACCCGGAAGGCGGCGGTATAGCGCGAACCCCGGTATTCGAGCTCCAGGGTATAACCGCCCGGGATCGATTCCCCGGGGAGCTGGAAGTCGGCGGCCCCGCCCCGAATGCCCGCGGCGATGGAGAGCGGCTGTGTCAGCACCGGGGCGCCGGCCGGGTCGATGACGCTCAGCCGGGCGGAGGCGGCTCCAAGGCCCGTGGAGCGGACCGCGTCCTGGAACTCCCGGCCGACGACTTTGAGGTGGACGGTGTCGCCGGGATGGTAGAGAGGCCTGTCGGTGAACGCGTAGAGCTTCGTCCCGTGGATCTCGCTGTCGTAATAGAAGTTCTCGGAGACGAAGGCTCCGCCGGAGGGATCCTGTCCCAGCACATAGCAGGTCTCCAGGTTCTTGATGTCCGCGACGAACACCCCGTCGGAGCCCGTGACTCCGTCGGCCACCTCGCCCGCGCCGTCGGAGATCATGACCTTGGTCCGGGGGGCGGGTTTGCCCGTCTTCTTGTCCACGGTCCAGACCAGGATCTGCCGGCCGGAGATCTTGGTCACGGCCACGGTGTCGGAGACCAATACCAGCGTCGTCGCGCGGAACGCCCCCGCCAGCCCCTCGACCAGGTAGAGGCCCGGCCCGCGGCGGCCGAGGGGAATGAAGAGGTTCCCGCTCTTGGGCTTGAGGAATTCGCTGCTCGAGCCCAGGACCTTCACGCCCTCCGGCGGCTCGATGGGCCGGGCCTTCCAGACCGGATAGCGGAACTCATCGAGGAGCTCCAGGCCGCGGATGGGCCGGAACTGGGGGTCGTGGGTGAATCGGGTCTGGTAGGCGTGCGCCGGCGTCTGCTTTAAGGCGGGCTCCAGCGCGACCGCGGCGTAGCGGGCGCGGAAGGAGACGACGCGCTGCCAAGCCAGCCGGGATTTCTTGTACCAGCTGTCCCAGAGGTAGTTGAGGGCGTTGGAGAGCCCCTCGCCCGTGAATTCCCCGTCGAGCGCCGGCCGGTGCAGGCTCTTCTGTTTCTTGAGGAAGGCGATGGGGTCCGGGATCCGGTAGAGGCGGATGTCCACGCCGGAGTAGCCTTCCAGGGCGGACTGCCGCTCCGAGGCTTCCAGGCGCACCCGCGCCTCCTGGCCCGAGCCGAAAGTGGTCTCGGAGAGCAGGAAGAAGCGGTCTCCCGCGAAAGGAGAATAGCCGCTCGGGTCCAGGTCTCCCGCGGGTGAGGCGGCCGGGATCAGCGCGACAAGAAGGAGAAGCGGTAGACCCCGATGAAGTTGGGGTTTTCGACGCTTGGATGCCATCGTGTGTCCTTCCATACCATGAGTTCGGAGGGGGTCACGGAGCGCAAGCCCGTGTCCTCTCCCTCCGTCCTGCCCGTATGATAAGCGATGCGCGGCCCGGTCCATACCATCAGGTGCTGATCCTCGCCTTGATCGAAGAAGAGGAGGTCCCCGGCCCGCGCCTCGTTGATGTCCTTGGAGACGAAGCCGCTGTTCTCCTGGATAAGGGCTATGGCCGAGGCGAAAGGCCCCTCCTCGCCGCCGGCCCCTCCCTTCGCGCCGGGCAGGCGCCAGCGGTTGAGCAGGCGCTTCTGGTCCTCTCTGACTTGGACCTCGGGCGGAAACGGGCCCTCCATCCCGCCGGCTTTGCGCCAGGCGTGATCGTGGTCCTTGAGAGCTTCGTAGGCGGCGAAGCGGACGAGGCCCGCGCAGTCGCGGTGCACCCATCGGGGGGAAGGGCCTTGGCGGAACTGCTCCAGGACGATGCGCACGAACCAGGAGCGGAAAGCCTCGGATTGCCCGCCGTCCAGGGCCGGGGCTCGCGGTCCCGAGGCCCGGACGGGGGAGCAGAGCAGGCAGAATGCTAAGGCCGCAACTCGCGCCATTCGAGCTTCTCCCACGATGATTTTCCCAGGTCCGGCATGGCCAGGGAGTACGGCGGGAAGGCCGAAAGCTTGTCTAAGGAGGGGAAGAGCCGCCGTGAAACCCCCTGGCGGAAGAGGGACTCCTGGTCGGCCGGGAGGCTCTCCAGGGCCGAGAGTTTGACGAGTTCCGCGGCGTTGCCCGGGTAGATCACCAGGCCGACATCCGGCTTCCCCAGCAGGTCGGCCACCGGCGGATATTTTTTGTCCACCGTGGATAGGGCCTTCTCCATGAGCCTATCGTCGGGCGAGAAGAGCAGGATGCCTTCCTTGAGGGCGAGTTGGACGCGGAAGAAACGCTTGGAGCGCATCTTGTCCGCGTGCGCGCTGCGGGAGGATTCGTGTATTCCATAGCGGGAGCTCACCTCCCGGCTCCAGAGAGCGCCGTGCGCTCCGCGCTGCAGGAGCACCTCCAAGGGCGGCTCGAAACGCCGGGCCTTGACCGGATTCTCCACCTCCTTGCCTTCCTCCCTCTCCCGCTGCTGCTGGAGAAGCAGGGCCTTTTCTTCCCCGGTCAGTATTCCCGCCTCGAGGCCGCCGACGCAGCGCTCGAACAGCTCCCCTAAAGCCTCCACGCTCGGCGCTGTGGAGAGCCGCGCGGCGAAGAGGGGGGTGTAGAGCTTGGACTCCGGATACCAGCACGCGGCTATGGGAGGCTGGAGGATGGCGGCCAGGGAGTCTATCGCCGTCTTCTTGTCCGGGAAGGCCCCACGGAGCATGTCCGCGGCTTTGTTGAAATCCACGGGCAGGGCCGCGCACCACGATGGCGATTTAGGCAAGGCGGTCCATGGCGCGCGGGCGTCCATGGAGTCCGCCCTCCGGCCGGCCTCCGGCAGAGCCCAGGTCTCCCACGCATTACCGTCGAATCGGAACTTGAAGGCTTCCAGGGCCGGGAAGAGAGCGCCATAGCCGAAAGAAAGGAAGGAGGCCGATAGGGTGATGGAGTGCTTGGCCGTATCCTCGGAGCTCTCCCGGATCCTGGAAAAGACCCCGGTGTCCTTGCTCCGGCCGAAGCGGCTCTTGGCTTTGTCCGACCAGAGGCCCAAGGTCTCGGGGGTCGGCAGGTCCATGCGGGGGTGCGTGAAGACGAGAAGCCGCTCTCCCGCCGCGGCGAAGTAGAGTTCTTGAGAATCGGTGTATCTCAAGCGAAAGACGCTCACGCGGCCCAGCCCGGGGGCGTCGCGCTCCTCGTGGAGGGAGAGCTGGGTGTCGCGCGCCGCCGCCTTCGCGACCGCGGCCAACGCGTCGGTCAAGACGCCGCGGTCCATGACCAGCATGAATTGGGCGGGTTTCCAGTCGTAGGATTTCCAAAGAGCGATCTCCGCGGGGGATTTCAAGGCCCAGGCCAGGAGCTCCTCGAGGATGTCGAGCCGCTCCTCGAAAGCGAGGCGCTTGAGGGCGCCCTTGAGGCCGAGCAAGCCCTCCCGCGAAGCGAACTCGGAGGGGAAATCCGGAGTCAAAATGGTTTTAAGGAGCGGTTGGCGCAGGAGGTCGCGGGGGAGCTCCGAGAGGCTTCGGGTGACCAGCACTATGTCGGGGGCGTCCAGGCGCGGCGGGGGAAGCGTCGGCAGGGGAATGGCCGCCTTGACGGAGGCCTTGCGTCGTTTCGGGCGATGGCGGAATTGATGCCAGCTCGCCGCTCCGCCGATGATCAGGAGCGCCCCGAACAAAAAGACCCAGCGTTTCCTGGACATGGCTTAGGGGTTGTGAAACAAAAACATGGACACTTTGGA
>CAYHRV010000093.1:0-11989 GCA_964359165.1 uncultured Elusimicrobia bacterium | reverse complement strand
TTCCAAGGGGGAACTCCTGGCGGAGCTCTCCATCGAGAGGCGGGCGCTTCTCACGCTCTCCGACATCCCGGTGGACCTGCAGAACGCCGTCATCGCCACGGAGGATTCGGATTTCTTCCGGCATATCGGGATCTCGCCCAAGGGCATGCTCCGCGCCGCGGGGATGAATTTCCTGCGGGGGAGGGTCGTGCAGGGCGGCTCCACCCTGACCCAGCAGCTCTCGAAGCTCATCTTCCTCACCCCCGAGCGGAAGATCGTGCGCAAGATCAAGGAGATGCTGCTCTCGCTCCAGCTCGAGCGAAATTTCAGCAAGGAGGAGATACTCCAGTTCTACCTCAATCAGATCTATTTCGGGCACGGCGCCTACGGAGTGCAGGCCGCGGCGCACATCTACTTCGGCAAGGACCTGCGCGAACTCAAGCTCTCCGAATGCGCTCTCCTGGCCGGGCTCATCCGCTTTCCCGGGGGCTATTCCCCCTTCACCCATCCCGAAAGGGCCGAGGGACGGCGCAAGACCGTGCTCCAGCGCATGATCGCCGAGAAGTTCATCACGCCCAAGGACATGGAGGAGGCCCTCAAGGACCCGATCCCCGTCTCGCGCCCTCCCCTCACCGGCGCAGCCGCCCCCTATTTCGTGGAGTACGTGCGCAGGCAGCTCGAGCCCAAGTACGGCGTCAACACCCTCTGGCGCGGCGGCCTGAGCATCCACACCACTCTCGACCTCGCCATGCAGAAGACCGTCGACGAGGAGATGGAGAAGTCCCTGAGGGAGTACGATGTCAAGGCCAAGGCCGAGTGGGAGAAGGCCCTCAAGGCGGAGGTCGACGCCGGCACCGACCCGCCAACGGTCTCCACCGTGCCGCCCTCGAACATCCAGGGCGTATTCCTCCTCCTCGACGTGAAGACCGGCGCGGTCCGCGCCATGACCGGCGGGCGCGGGGACCAGTTCAATCGCGTCGTGCAGGCCAAGCGCCAGCCCGGCTCCACCTTCAAGGGCTTCGTCTGGGCCGCGGCGCTCAATTCGGGGCTCACCGGGATGAGCTTGGTCGAGGACTCGCCCTTGGCCTACTACTCCGACGGCCGGGATTGGCGGCTCCTGGAGGGCGCCACCGACCAGCAGACCATCCTCATGGCCACCGCGCCCTTCGCGGGCCAGACGGATTTCAAGGTCTGGGTCCCCAACAACTTCGATTCGAAGTTCATGGGCGTCATCACCCTGCGCAAGGCGCTGGCTCTATCGAGGAACATCGCCTCCATCCGGCTCATCGAGCATGTCGGCCCGCCGCGCGTCGTCGAACTCGCCTCCAAGGCGGGCATCACCTCCTCTCTGGATCCCGTTCTCGCCCTGGGCCTGGGCTCCTCGGTCGTCACTCCGCTGGAGCTGGCCACGGCCTATTCCACCCTGGCCAACGGCGGCATCCGCGTCGAACCTTTCTCCGTCCACCGGGTGGAAGACCCCCAGGGCAAGGTCCTCGAGACCTACTCCCCGCGGGAGGAGGAAGCCCTTTCTCCGCAGACCGCCTATCTTATCACCCATCTTCTCCGGGGGGTGGTGGAGGGGGGGACAGGCAGCGGCGCCCGCAGGCTCAGGCGCCCCCTGGCCGGGAAGACCGGCACCACCAACGACCACCGGGACCTGTGGTTCGTCGGCTATACCCCGGACCTGCTCGCGATCGCCTGGATGGGCTACGACGATTTCTCCTCGCTGGGCGGCAAGGACTGGACCGGGGGCTCCACGGTCGTCCCGTGGTGGACGAACATCATGGAGAAAGTCCTCAAGGGCTATCCGCCCCGAGATTTTCCGGTCCCCGACGACATCGTCTTCGCCAAATGCGACGCCGAGACCGGGTGGCTGGCCCTGCCCACCTGTCCGAAGACCGTGCTTCAGGCCTTCCTCAAGGGCGGCGAGCCCAAGGAGTACTGTCCTCATGACCACGGCCAGCCTCTGCGCCTGCAGGCGAGCTTCTCCGCCTCGGGCGAAGTCTCCTCCGCGCCGGTGGGGACGACCTCGCAGGTTCCCATTGAGGAGGAAGAGCCCGCCCTGCCCTCGGACCGGGACCTCGACGATTTGTACGAGTAAGTGACCGGACTCTCGTTAAATTCCGGTGGAATTTGACGAGAGTCCGGGATTAGCTGAACGACTTTAGCGGATGTAGACCCTGGGGATGCGGGAGGAGGCGGCCGTGCGCCGCACCGGGAGGGCGACGGCGTCTCCGACGCGTACGTCCGGGACGCCGCTGACGTCGACAAGGACATGGGAGATCGCGCAGCGTCCGATCAAGGGGGTCTTCCTCCCCCTCAGCATCCCCCAGTACTGGAACCCGGACCCCAATCCGATGAGCCGTTCCGCCGGCTCCATGGTCAGGCCGTCGCTGTAGCCGACCGGGAGCGTGGCTACGACCATGCTCTTGTGGGCCACGGTCTCCCCGGCGTAGCCGATGCTGCGGCCCTTGTTCACCCTGCGCAGGGCGATGATGCGAGCGTAGAGCCGCCAGGGGTCCTGGAGGGAGATGTCCTTGCGGGTGGGGTTGATCCCATAGAGCAGGTTTCCCAGGCGGACCATATCCATGCGCCAATGCGGGAACTCGAGGAGGACGGAGGTGTTGGCCGCATGGCAGAGGGGGCCCGGCGCCGCGGCCGAACGCCCTTCCAAAGCGCCCGCGGCACCCTCGGCCTCCGGCCTGGAACCGGGCGCCGCGCGGGGGAAGAAAGTCTCCCGCGCGCGGAGTGAGCGCTTGTGAAAGTCGCGCAGCTTTTCCTCGGCGTCCACCGCGTTCTTGCCGGGGACATAGTCGATGTGCGCGGAGAGGCCGGCCAGGCGCACGCGGCGCAGGCCGGCGAGACCCTTGAGGAAATCCGGCAGGGAACGGGGGGCGATGCCCCAGCGTCCTAGGCCGTAATCGAGGTCCGCGTGGACGCGGACCGTCCGTCCCAGCCGCGCCGCGGCCCGGTCCAGAGCCTTGGCCAGCCCGAGGGAATCCACCGTGGCCTCCACGCCGGCGCGCACCGCGCCCTCCGCCTCCTCCGGCAGGGGGGGGCTGAGGAGGACGATGGTCCCGTGGATCCCGGCTTCGCGCAGGACCCGGGCTTCGGAGACGTTCAATACGCCCAGACAGGAGGCGCCCGCCGCCAGGGCGAGGCGGGAGACCTCCGCCGCGCCGTGGCCGTATGCGTCGGCCTTGACCACGGCCATCAGCCTCGCCGCCCCGGCCAACTCGATGGCCGAGGCCAGGTTCGCCTTCAAAGCCGACCGGTCGATCTCGATCCACTTAACGTCTGACACCGTCATTCCAGGCTCCGAAAGCGGTAGCCGAAGCGCTCGACGGTCTCGATCCAGCCGCCGGCCCTCCGCCCCAAGGCAAGACGAAGGCGGCTGACGCCGACGTCGACAGCGCGCGTGTTGGCGCTCGCGCTCATGCCCCAGATGGTTTCCAGGAGATAGACGCGGCTGAGCACGCGTCCGGCTTTGCGCATGAGCATCTCCAGGAGCTCGAATTCCCTGGGCCTCAGCGAGACCTTCTTCCCCCGGACGCGGCATTCATGCCGGGCGGGATCGAGGGTCAGGGGCCCGACGGTCATGGCAAAGCCCAGGCGCTCCTCCCTCTCATAGCGCCGCCGCAGGGCCGCTCGGATACGCGCGGAAAGCTCCATGGGGTCGCAGGTCTTGAGGACGTAGTCCTCGGCGCCGAGGTCGAAGGCTTCCGCCACCTCCGCGTCGACCCTCTTCGCGCTGGCCACGATCACCGGCAGGCGCAGGCCGGACTCCGTCTGCCGGATCATGCGCAGCCAGGCGAGTCCTTCCATGTCCGGGAGCCTGGAGTCCAAGATGGCTAGGTCAGGGTTCTTCTCCTGGAGTATGCGCATGCCCTGAGTCCCGTTCTGGGCGGTTTCCAGGATATGTCCCGCCTGGGAGGCGCAGTTGGATACGGCCTCCTGGAACTTGGAGTCGTCTCCGATGGTCAATAGCCGATGTCCCACGGGACTACTCACCTCCCCCGCGGGGAGGTGAGTACGTCCCGAGGGGGTGTTTTCTGTTTCTTTGGTGGCGTTCCCTGCCGCATCCCATGTTCTTATAGGATAATTATTCCAGTTCGTTATTTCAAGTGTATTAAAATTAAATTTCATAAAAAAACTGTAAAAACAATTAATAATAAATGAGATAGTTGCATAGCTACATGTTTCATCAATGTTACATAGCTGAAATCAATATGTAGCTGAAATCTTCCATATTCTGGAGGACTCCTGTCTAACCAAGGGGACCGCGCCGAGGAGGGAGAATGTACCGCATCATGGCCGTAGAAGATGACCCGATAATGCAGAGCGTACTTCGGGATACGATCCGTCCGGAGTTCGAGTTCGTACTGAGTCCCAACGGCCGCGAGGCGTTGGAATCCGCATCAAGGGAGAAGCCCGACTTGATCCTTTTGGATGTGCATCTACCGGATATGAACGGCATGGAAGTCTGCAAGCATCTGAAATCCGATTCCCGGACCCGCCATATCCCGGTGCTGATGCTCACCGGAGAGGCCCGGACCGCTCCGGAGCAGGTGAGCGGGCTCGACAACGGGGCGGAGGACTATCTTCTCAAGCCCATCAGCCCGAAAGTCCTGCTCTCCCGCATCCGTTCCATCCTGAAAGTCCTGGCGAGGCCTACCTAAGATGCCCAAGGTCGTGAAAATCCAGCCCATGCGTTTCCTTGTCCAAAGCGGGATTTTCGCGGCCTTGGCGTTTCCGTCCTTTGCCGGCACAAAACTGAGCGGGACCACCGAATCCATCCCGCGCCAGACCGTCAACGGAGGCGGGGGGGTTTCCTCGGGCCCCACCTTCATCCTCGGCAAATCCTTCGGCGAGACCGGGGTCTCGTCCTTCACGGGTTTCGGATTCAAGATGAGCGCCGGGCTGATGGGCATGCTCTCCCAGCCGGGGACCATCACCTCCATCACGGCCCTGAGCAAATCCACGGGGACGCTGGAGCTGGCCTGGACCGCTCCCGGCGCCGACGGCTTCCTGGGCAACGTGGTCGGGGGCTCCTGGAGGATCGACGCCTCCTCGGACCCGAATCATTCCTTCAGCCCCTCCACCTTCCTCGTCGAATTCGCCACCACCGTCGTAGCCGGAAGCCGTCAATCCTACCGGCTCAGCGGACTTTCGCCCAACACCACCTATTATTCCCGGATCTACTTGGCGGACTCGGCCAAGGTGGCTTCCGAGACCTCGGCGGCGAGCGCGGAATCGACCTTGGCCAATGTCCCGGCCGCGCCCCTGGTCACCGGGGTATTCCAGACCAGCGTGACAGTCACCTGGACGCTTCCGGTCGGCGGGGCTTCCGGCTTCCAACTGGACGGTTCCTCCACGAATTTCGGCGCCCTCCTCCCGGGAGGCCTGCAGCCCTCGGCCCTCGCCGGGAGCAGCGTATCCGTGACCCTGACCATCTCCGGCCTGACCCCCTACACCGTCTACTTCTTCAAGCTGGGAAGCCTCAACTGGCAGAAGGACGTCAATTTCACGACGATCGTGGCCACGCGCACCCTGCCGGGCGGCCCGGTCCCGGTCGAGGGCCTCGCGCTCGCCGGCGACGCCCTCAACCGCCGCGTCCTCTTCACCTGGTCGAACCCGGTCTTCGTCAATCCCGCCGGGGTCCTCATCCAGGTCAGCAGCATGCCCATCACCCAGACGGTGCTTAACGGGACGGCATACGCGCCGGGAACGGTGCTCGCCGACGGGTCGGTGGTGCGGACCACGGGGGCGGCCGTCTCCCACCTGGAAACGGGCCTTCAGCTCGACACGACCCAATACTTCGCCTTCTACAGCAAGGACACGGCCAACGCCTACTCCGTCGCCGTGTCGACCTATGTGATCCTGGACTTGCCGCCCATGGCCCCGGCCGGCCTGCTTTCGGAGTTGAGCGCGGACAAGACCCAGGTGACCCTGCGCTGGAACAAGGTCACCACGAACGTGGACGGCTCCGCTTTCAAGGACGCGCTCTCTCCCAGCACCTGGGACATCTCCAAATTCAACGTCTACCGCTCGACGGGGCTCACCCATCCGACCTGGGTCCAGGTCGGGACCGCGGCGGCAAGCGCCGCCAGCTTCGTCGCCTCGGTGCCCGATCCGGCCGGGACCTACTTCTATAAGGTGACCGCCCTGGATTATTTCGGAGGGGAGACCGATTTCAAGATGTCGGTGTCCAACCAGGGAGACATCTTCGTGATGGCTCCGGACAACATCTCCCGGCTGAAGATACCGGCGTCCTTGGCGTCCATGATACAGACCGGGGACAATCCCTCCGGAAAACCGCTCATCGTCAAGGGCTCGGAGAACGCCTCCGAATTGGGCGGGACCGTGGTGAAATCGGTGAGCTTCGACGTCTTCGACGAGAACAACAAGCCCGTCGCCCTCCGATTCCCGGACAAGGCCCTCGATATCTCCCTGCGCTACGAGACGGCCGGGGGCCGGGTCGTGGCCAGCGCCATGGGCCTGACCGAGCCCGAGCCCGGCAAGCGCTTCTCGCCCCTCTCCACCACGGTCAGCCCGCAAGCCGCTTCCCAGAGCCTGGCCGCCTTCTGGTACAACGGGCGGGAATACATGAAGCTCTACGGCAATGTCGACACAGCCAACCAGACCGTCAGCCTGCAGAGCTCCATGCCGGGCAGCTATCAGATACGCTCGGTGGCGCGCGAGGAAGGGGTGGACTTCGACCTGGCCGGCGTGAGCAACAAGGTGATCACGCCCAACGGCGACGGGCTCAACGACACGGTGATATTCACCTTCGACAACCCCAAGCAGTCCCAGGCCACGGGAAAGATCTTCGACATCCGGGGGGCTTTGGTCGCCGACATGAGCGCGGGTCCGCTGGGTGGAGGCGGGAGCCTGAAGTGGGACGGGAAAGCGGGGGGCACGACGGTGTCGCGGGGAGTCTACATCTACCAGATCGAAGCAGAAGATAAGACTTTCAATGGAACGGTTCTTGTAATCAGATGAATATCGGCAAATGCGGAGAAAAGGCGTCTTTCAAAACGGGAAAAGGTCTCCTTTTCTCCGCATTTGCCTCTCTTCTGGCAATAACGGCGGCGGCGCCTGCGGACGCCGCATATGAAGACCTGGGCGCCGGCGCCCGCGCCCCGGGCATGGGCAACGCCTTCGCGGCCGTGGCCGACGACGTGTACGCCATCCATTATAACCCGGCCGGGCTCGGCTGGTTCGAGCGCCCGCAGTTGGGCGCGGCCTACAGCAAGCTCTATATGGGCCTGAGCGACAAGTCCGACCTGGGGACCTCCTTCCTCGGCTATGTCCACCCCCTGCGCGAGGGCAAGAACGGGACCGTGGGCGCGGCGTGGAACGCCTTCACCCTCAACAGCATCTACCGGGAGGACACCTTCTACGCCTCCTATGGCCGCATGCTCCAGGTCTTCGAGGACGGCTCCGAGTTGGGCGGGGGCGTCAACCTCAAGCTCCTGCGCTCCTCCTTCGGGAGCTTCCCCGAGAGTTCCCGCGCCACCTCCGGTCTGACCGTCACCACCACGCCGGATCCGGTGCTCAGCGGGAACTTCAGCCAGACCTCCTTCGACACGGACCTTGGCTTCCTCTACCGCTTCGCCCGGCATTACGCCCTGGGCCTGCAGATGACGCACGTCAACCAACCCAACGTCGCTTTCTCCTCCGGCGACACCGATAAGCTCCCGCTCGGGGTCAAGCTCGGCTTCAATTACGGGAGCAAGATCTCCAATCTCATCGCTCAATATGAGACCCAGCGCTCTCCGGCCGGGTCGCGCGACAGCATCCTCACCTTCGCCGCGGAGCGATGGTTCCCGCGGCTCCTGGTCGGTGAGTTCGGCGCGCGCGGCGGCTTCGGCTTCGGCTCCCGGGAGTTCGCCCAGCTCGCCCTGGGCCTTTCCTATCGCGCCAGGCGCCTGGGCGTCGACTACGGCTTCGCCCTTCCCATCAAGGGCGTCTCGGGCACCGCGGGTTCCCACCGCTTCGCCGTCAGCTTCCGCTTCGGCCGCGCCTCCGATGAGGAGGAGGGCAAGGAGATGATCCTGGAGGCCATGCGGGAGATGAAGTCCGGGACCCCGGTACACTTCCGGGTCTCGCCGGAAGGGCTCAGCGAGTCCGAGAGGCTGACGGCCGAGGAGCATCTGGCCCACGCGCGCCTCATGGAGATATCGGGACGCTACTACGACGCCCAGCAGCGCCTGGCTCTCGCGCTCAAAGTCTCCCCCAAGGACAAGGATCTCCTCGTCCACGCCGACCGCCTGCACACGGTGCTCAAGTATTGGACGGAACTGCTCTCCTTCAAGATCGACCCCGTGCAGGCCGCCCTGCACCAAGGCATCAAGGCCTATCTCGCGGGCCAGGACGACATCGCGGTGCGCAAGGTCTCCACGGCCCTCGCGCTCGCCCCGGAGAACAAGGAGATCGGGGAGTTTCTGGCGCAGATCGAGAAGGCAGGCAATGTCCGCCGGCCTCCCATACAGCCCGTGCTCAAGCCCAAGGCCATACTCACCACGCTCACGAAGGCCGAGGCCGCCCTCGAGGAGCGGCGCTACTCCGAGGCCATCGAACTCGCCATGGAGGCCCTGCGGGAGGATGAGAACAGCATCGACGCCTGGCAGATACTGGGAACGGCGTATTTCGCCCTGCAGGACCATGAGAACGCCTTGGATGCCTGGCGCAAGGTCCTGAACCTCGAGAAGAGTCCCACGGTGCGCGAGACCATCAAGCGCCATATCCGGTCCATCGAGCGCATGGCCGGCCGCAGGCGGGGAGAGGGCATGAAGCCGCCCGAACCCAAGCCGGCCGCCCCCGCTCCGGCGCCGGTCCAGAGGTCCAAGCTTTCCTCCGGGGAGATACAGTCGCTCTATCAACGAGGCATCGAAGCCTATACCGGAGGGGATTCCACGGGCGCCAAAGAGGCGTTCGAGGCCATCATCGAGGCGGATCCGATGAACGTGGAGGCGCAGAAGGCCTTGAAACGGATACGGGACGAGGAACGGGCTCAATGAAACAGGAGACGACCCCCCGAACGGAGACACCCCCCCGTGGGGGGGGTGTCGGTTCGGGAGGCGCCAGTCTGAGGCATAAATACGCGTTCCTGACCGCCGCCCTTGTGGTCGGCGTCGTGTCCTGCACCGTGCTCTTGGTGACGCGGTCCCAGCGGCAGATCCTGGAGAAAGACGCCGCGCGCCGCCTCGCCGTGCTCGTGGAGGGGGCTTCCCACCTGGCCGAGGAGGCCGTGGCCAGCCGCGACGACCTCATGCTCTACAGCCATCTCCTGGTGCTCCAGAAACAGCATAAGGAACTCGCTTTCGTGTCCGTGACCCGTGGAGGCGCGGAACAGAAGGTCGGGCAGGATGGGCCGGGTCTCCTTTATATGGAAAAGAGCGTGCGCGCGAAAGCCCGCGGCAGGGGAGAGGATGACCTCCTCCTGCGCTTCGGCTTCATACGGAGCGTGCTCGACGAAGAGCTCTCGGCCGCGGTCGGGCCCTTACTCTGGCGGACGCTGGGGATCGGGGTCTTGTTCCTGGTCGTGGGGGTGCTGGGTTCTCTGTACCTGGCCAAACTGCTCAGCGACCCGCTCGTCGAGCTCGCGGTCGCCGCCGAGGCCGTGGCCAAGGGGGATTTCGACCGCCTGGTCATCGTCCGGGGCAAGGACGAAGTGGGGATCCTGGCCGACCAGTTCAACAGGATGACGGGCAAGGTCAAGGAACTGCTCAACTTCCGCGAGGATGTCCTGCACACGCTCACCCACGAGCTCAACACGCCTCTCTCGGGCCTCAAGGGCTACATCGAGCTTTGGCAGGAGGGGAAGGTCAACTTGGATTCCAACCAGCGCGTCGAGGTCCTGCAGATCATGATGACGGCCGTGGCGCGCATGGAGGCTTCCCTGGCCGGAGCCCTGCTCCTCTTCAGGGCCCAGGAGCGCAAGCGGCGGCCGGAGAGGGCCAAGCTCCTCTGGGTCAACGAGATACTCAATGAGACGATCGGCCTCTTCTCCGCCGTTGCCCAGTCCAAGCGCATCGCGCTCAAGCCTCTGGGCGAGGAGGAGATCGGCTGCGTCTACGCCGAGGAAGACCTCCTGCGCCAAGTGATCACCAACGTCCTCTCCAATGCCATCAAGTATACCCCGGACGGCGGAGAGGTGCGCGTGGGGCTCAAGAGCGACGATAACTCCCTCACTTTCTGGGTCGCGGACACTGGCCCCGGCATCCCGGCCGAGGCGCTCAAGAACGTCTTCGAGAAATTCGACCGTTCGGGCGCGGGGCAGAAATCCATGAGATTCGGCACCGGCTTGGGACTGAGCATCGTCAAGAAAGCCGTGGAGGCGATCGGGGGACGCATCTGGGTGGAGAGCGAGGCCGGCAAAGGCGCCGTGTTCTACGTATCGATTTTCAAGCGGCCTCAAGCGGTACCGACGGCGGAGGTTGTATGAAGACACATAATTTCGCGATTTCCAGGAATTCGCATGCGAATTCCAGAAAATCGCTCATACTGGGAACGGCAAAGGCGCTCATGCTGGGAACGGCTACGGCCCTGACGGCCCTCGCCGTCGCGTGGGCGCAGGTCACGCCCGGGCTCATCAACTTCCAAGGCCGGCTGACCGATTCCTCCAACAACCCCCTGAGCGGCAGCCATGACTTTATCTTCTCCCTGCACGGCGCCGCGACCGGGGGCATCCCGGTCTGGACCGAGAGCCAGAGCGGCATTTCCGTCTCCAACGGCGTCTTCGCCGTCCAATTGGGCGCGGCCTCTCCTCTCACCCACGACCTTTTCACCGCCACCACGCTCTACCTTCAGATATCCGTCGACGGGGTCATGCTCAGCCCCAGGGAGCGCCTGGCGGGGGTGGCCTATGCCTTCAACACGGACCGCCTGCAGGGGTTCACCCCCGCGTATTTCGTCTCGACGGCCGCCGTGTCCCAGACCATCGCCGGAGCCAAGACTTTCACGGGCTCGCTGACGGTGCCCGTCCCCACCATTTTCACCGGCCAGGGCTTCGATCCGGCCGGGACTCCGGGAGCCATCTATTACAATTCCGTCACCTCCAAGCTGAGGCTCTATAATGGAAGCGGCTTCGTGGATATCGCGACCGGCACGATCAGCGGCATCGCCAACATCCAGTCGGAGCCCGCCCAGTTCACGGGAGACGGGGCGGGCCTTCCCTTGACGCTCAAGTCCTCCTCCGTCACCCTGCAGGGGAACATCTTCAACGCCGCCAACAGCCTCGTCAAGCTCGACGCCGCGGGCAAACTCCCGGCCTTGGACGGCTCCCAGCTCACCGGGGTGATCGTCCCGGCTTCCGCCGTCTCCGATGCCCAGGTCGCCGCTGGGGCGGCCATCGCCCAATCCAAGATATCCAACCTCACCACGGACCTGGGCGCTCGCCTGCTCAAGGCCGGCGACAGCATGAACGGCGACCTCCAGGTGGGCGGCGCCACGGCCTCCACCTATTCCACGGGCGGCTACTTGACCATGGCCAATCTCGCCAGCGCGCCCTCCGGAGCCCGGGGCCGCCTCTATTTCGACTCGACCGGTAGCGGAGCCCTGCGCATCAGCTTGGACGGCTCGAGCTTTGTGCCGATCTCCACTGGGTCCTCCGGCGGTTCCGGCGGCTTGAGCGAGGTGGCCGTGACCGCCGCGGAATTCTCCGGGCAGGGCATCTCCGGCAACGCGCTCAAGCTCAACTCCTCTTCGGTGACCCTGGTCGGAAACACCTTCAACGCGGCCAACCAGCTCGTCCAGCTCGACGGCACGGGAAAGCTGCCGGTCCTCGACGGCTCCCAGCTCACCGGCGTCACGCCTTCCGGCTCGGTGCTCAAGACCGGCGATGCCATGAGCGGGGACCTTCAAGTGGGCGGAGCCGCCGCCTCCACGATCTCGGTCTTGGGCTTCATGACCATGGCCAACCTCTCCGCGGCGCCGGCCGGCCCCCGCGGGCGCCGCGATTTAGACAACGCCACGAAAAAAACTCGGCCAAACACCCCGGCCCCCC
>CAYHRV010000092.1:7854-11997 GCA_964359165.1 uncultured Elusimicrobia bacterium | reverse complement strand
AAATGCAACATAACTACTCGCCACGTGGCGAGTAGGCGCCGGGCCATGCCCGCTCTCCTCCCCCGCGGGGAGGAGAGCGCGTCTAAGGGGGCGCAGCGCCGTATGCGGGGGGGCGCCGGTATTGGTCTTTTTGTTGCATAATGTTTTAAAGAGTCTGTATTTTCTTCATCAGTTAGACCCTAGGGAGGAGCTTAAATGCGGAAAATGGTAGGCGCGCTGATCGGCGTGCTGGTTGTTGCGTGCTTCCTGGCCAGGCTCGCGCCGGCCGAGGAAGGGAAAGCGGAGGCCAAGCCCGCGGCCGCGGACGAGGCGGCGAAGGCGGTGGACAAGGCGGCTCCGGCCGAAGAAGCCAAAGAAGAGACCCCGGAGTTCATCGTGTTGGACAAGACCGGCAAGCTGGCGCCGGTCAAGTTCCCGCACAAGGTCCATGCGGACAAGCTCAAGGGCTGCAAGGATTGCCACGAAGGGGAGACGCCTCTCTTCGCCAAGGAAAAGGGCAAAGACGGCATGAAGATGGCCGACATGAAAGCGGGCAAGACCTGCGGCGCCTGCCATGACGGCAAGGAACACTTCGAGGTCAAGAAGGTCTTCGCGGTCTCCATGTGCATGAAGTGCCACAAGAAAGAGGAAGTGAAGAAGGAAGAAAAGAAGTAAACGGCGGACCTGGATTAAACGGAAATGGGAGGGCGTCCCCGGCGGGGACGCCCTCCTACTTGCAGGCGGAGACCGGGTCCGACTCCTCCCCGAGCGCCTTGCGCGCCAGGGCGCGGTGGCAGGGGGAGCCCTTCTTGGCCGTGTCCCTCAGCAGTTCCTCGGCCCGGGGCGGGAGCTCCGCGCCGACTTTGCGCATGAAGGGGATCACGGTCTGCGCGATGTGGCGGAAGGCGGCGTCCTCTCCCGGGCGCTGGGAGAGGACGCCCAGGTTCTCTTCCACCCACGCGTCCAGCTCTTTTTTGGACTGCGCGCCGCCCGCGGCCAGGACGGCGATGAAGACGATGAGCCCCAGCAGGCTCGCCCGCAGGAGCTTCGCCGCCAGCCAGCCGAGCACGAGCGCCGCGCCCAGGAAGATGAGGAGCGTCTTGGCGAGGACGATGAGGGCCATCAGGACGGAGCCGGGGCTCCGGCCTTCTCTTCGAGCGCGCGGACCCGGCTCAGGAGCTCCGGCAGGCGCTCGAGGGCCGCGTGCATCTTGTGCATCTGCCGCGCCGGACGGGCGGGCGAGCCGAAATAGGCGGTCTTGGGTTCCGTGTCCTGGGCCACGCCCGAGAGTCCCATGACGATGCTCCCCGCGGCGATGCGCAGATGGTCCTTGACGATGACCATGCCCGAGAGCATCGCCCCATCCTCGATGACCACCGAGCCCCCGACGGCCGAATTGCCCACGATGTAGACGAAGCGGCCCACGCGGCAGTTGTGCCCGACATGGACCTGGTCGTCGAGCTTGGTATGCTCGCCGATGAAGGTTGTTTCTATGGTCGCGCGGTCCACCGTGGAGCTGGCGCCGATCTCGACATGGTCGGCGATGACGACGTTCCCTATCTGAGGAACCTTGTGGCGCTTTCCGGGCTCATCGAAGAAGCCGAAGCCGTCGGCCCCGATGACGGTGCAGCCATGCAGGATGCAATGGCTTCCGATCTCGCAATGATGGCCGATGACGACATTGGGGTAGAGCACCGTGTCCGAGCCAATCTTGGCGTAGGGCTCGAGCACCACGCCCGGATAGAGGATGGTCCTCTCGCCGACGACGGCGCCTTCCATGACCGTCGCCCCCGGTAGGACCGAAGCCGTGGCCGCGACTTGTGCCTTCGGATGCACGCTCGCCTGGGGCGAGGTCCCGGGAGGGAAAGAAGGGGTCTTGTCGAAGCGCTTGAGCAGGGAGATGAAGACGGTGCGCGCTCCGCGCTCCGGGGCGATGAGCGCGCGCGGGAACTTGTCGGCTAAAGCGGCGGTGGTGAGTATCGCGCCGCTATCGGCGGCTTTGGGATGGCGCTTGAGCACGGCGGGCGACTCGATGAAATAGATGAAATTCTCGCCTAAGGCCTGCTCCGGGGAAAGGATCTCTATGTCCCGGACCCCCCGGATCTCGTAGTCCTCGGGGCCCTTGAGGCCGACTTGAAGAAGATCCGCCAGCTCGCGCAGTTTCATGGGGTTTCCTCCTGCCGGAGATGGGTCAAGTCTAGCATTCTTGCGCGCCGCTCAAGCGCAGCATGCGCGCGCCGTGTCCCGGCGCTTCGAGGCTCACGCGCCCCTCGAATGGGCCGAGGTCCTCGCGCCGCCAGAGGTCGCGCACCCGCGCGGGTCCGCGCAGGCCGAGCTGAGGCCAGGAGACCTCGACGGACCGTGCCGCCTTCGAGCGGTTGAGTAGAACCACGGCCCGCTCGCCCGGGCCGTGAAGCCGCCGCGACCAGGCCTGCAAGGGGCTTCGCGGATCGCAGACGAGCGTCCCCTGCAGTCCGGCCGGGTCCTGGTCCACGGCGAGCACCTCGGGGTTGGCGAGTATGGCGAGAGTCTCGGGGGACATGGAGCGCAGGTCGTTGCCCGCGATGAGCGGGGCGGCGAGGATGGCCCAGAGGCTGAAGTGGGCCCGCGACTCCTCCAGGGTGAGCGGCGCCACGCCCACTTCGAGCATGTCGGGGTCGTTCCAGCGGCCCGGGCCGCAGAAGCGTTCGAGCCCGCGCTGGGCGTCGAGTATGCCCATGATACGCCGCCAGCTCGGCCATATGTCGAAGGTCGTCCTCCAGAGCTGGGCGATCTCCCCGCCCCATTCCCAGACCCGGCCGAAACCCCAGTTGCAGAGGCTCAGGACGATGGGCCTGCCCGTGCTCCGCAGGCCCCGCGACATGGCCGTGTACCGGGAGCGATAGTCCCACCAAGGCCAGAAATTATAGCGGCACCAGAACGGCGGGCCGCCGCAGAAATCATCCTTGACGTAGTCCACGCCCCACTCCGCGAAAAGGGAGGCGTCCTGCTCCTCGAAGCCGTAGCTGGCCGGAAAACCCTCGCAGGTCTTGCGCCCCACGCTGGTGTAGATCCCGAACTTGAGCCCCTTGGAATGGAGGTAGTCGCCCAGGGCCTTGAGCCCGCCCGGGAAGCGGGCCTCATCGGGCCGCAGATCCCCGAACGCGTCGCGGGAGGGGGCCTGCCAGCCGTCGTCTAAGTTGACGTAGCGGTAGCCCGCCGCGGCCATTCCGCTATCGACCATGGCGTCGGCGGTCTCCCGGATAAGGCGCTCGTCGATGCGGCGCCCGAAGCTGTTCCAGGAGCTCCACCCCATGGGCGGGGTGGGGGCCAGAAGCTGCGCGGGGCTCGCCGGCCCCTCGCTCATTTAGATTCTGCCGCAGTTTCCTTCGGGCCCGGCGCGCGGGCCAGAAAGAGCGTCATCTTGAAGCGCTCCACGGCCTTGAGCGCGTGGGGGACGCCGCTGGGCATGAGGATCATCTGCCCCGCCTTGACCCGGTGCGTGACGCCGCCCACGGTGATCTCGGCCTCCCCGTCGAGCACGTGCACGAGCGCGTCGAAAGGCGCGCTGTGCTCGCTCAAGCTCTCGCCCTTGTCGAAGGCGAACACCGTGGCCGAGCCCGTGTCCCGGTGGATGAGGGCGCGGCTGACCACCGAACCCTCGGCATAGGCGACCAGAGCGGCGGCGTCGAGCACTTCAGCCATGGGATCCTCCCCGAGTGCGGCCTGAAGCCTGATTTTATCACTTATGCTCAGGCCGAGAGCGCGCTGATTCTGGGCGGAGTCAGGTAGAAGCGGGACCCTCGTGCGAAGCGGCAGGTCGGCGCGAGGCGACCCCCTTTGGCCCTGGGCTGCTCTCCCGGACGCTGCGGCCCTCGCGCATGAACCATGTACGGATCGCTCAAAAAAAGCTTTGTTTTTCCATCACTTTAACTCCTCGCGCGAGGAGTTAAAGTTCTTTAATTTCCAACTAAATTTTACCCAAACCGTACACCCCAGACCACGGAATCGGCTCGACGCTTCAAGAAAGAGGAAGATCGCGGATCAGAACCGCTCGTCGGGTATCGGCTCTCTTGATAAAAAGTAACTTATAGGTTACAGTACAATGAAACTCCGCCGCGCCGATATCGTGCAGGCGCGCGAGTACGCCGGGGATTACTGGAGGCGACGATGAGGAGGACTGCC
>CAYHRV010000092.1:0-7754 GCA_964359165.1 uncultured Elusimicrobia bacterium | reverse complement strand
TGCAGGCGCGCGAGTACGCCGGGGATTACTGGAGGCGACGATGAGGAGGACTGCCGCTCCCTATGTATCGCACGACGATGAGCAGATCCGGGAGTTCCGCACGCATCCCTATAGGGGGATCGCGTATCTAAACTCCTGCATCCAGGTGGCTTTCGAGGAGAACGACCCCGAGCTGGTGCTGACGGCCCTGGCGACGGTGGCCAGGGCTTGCGGCATGACTCGCGTGGCCAAGGCCGCGGCTGTGAAACGGGAGAGTCTTCACCGGATGCTCTCCAAGCGTGGAAACCCCGAGTGGAACAGCATGTTCCGGATATTCAAAGCCCTCCATCTTCGCCCTAAGCTGGAGAGCGCGGGACGCTGAGGCGTCAGGGCATCAGGGAGCGCCCAAGAGCGCCGCCGCCTCGCGGGCCGCGGCGCGCAGGAGGCCTTCGATGCGTTCTTCCACCGTCGAGCCCAGGAGCGCCGCGTCATGGGCGTGGGGGGCGCGCAGCGTCTTGTGGGCGTTGAGCGTGAGCGGCTTTTCCAGGTACTGCAGGCCGTTGCGCGAGAGCCGGCAGGTCCACGCGACGCGCCCGGATTCTACGTGGACTAGGCGCAGGCTCAGGTCCGCGTGGGGGATGTAGGTGCCGATCCAGTCGCCGCCCACGGTCTTGTTCTCGTAGCCCGCGTAGGCATGATGGACCTGGCCCATCAGCACCGCGTCCGCCCCGGCCATCTTCCCGATGGCGACCGCCTCGCGGGCGTCCACCAAGCCCGATAGCTGGAGCCTCTGTTCCTCCAGCACGCGCTCGAGGTCCCGGCGTTCTATCAGCGTGAAGGCGCGCCGGGCCGATAAGGCGTTCTCGAAGGCGCCGGCGGCGCTGGAGCCGTCGTCGGGCAGATACCGGTAGATGGGCTTGGGCGGAAGATTGGCCGCGGCCGGGGCCTTGTAGGTCTCGGTCCTGCGCTCGGTGCTGGAGGCGAAGGGGAGCACGGCCACGCGGCGTATCCCCAGGGCGGCGAGCCCCTCGGCCGCGGCGCAGCCGGAGTCGGGCTTGGGCTGGGGCGTGAGCGTCAGCGAGGGTCCGCTCGCGCAGCCTCCGAGCAGGGCCATGCCCGCGGCCAGCGCGGCCGAGCGTTTCACGGCATCGAGCGCGCCCTTCGCGCGCGGAAACATTATCATCATTCCTCCAGGGCGTAGAGCCTGTTGTCGTCGACCTTGTAAATGAGCGGGGCTACGCTCAGGCGGGGATACCGGGCGCGCAGCCTCTTCGTCTCGGACAGGACGAAATCCACCTCGTTGCCGATCTCGAACATCGGGGCGAAATGGAGGAAATGGTCCTCGGCCGCCTGGCGGTCCCAGCCCACCTCCACGAGCCCTTCGACGATGGCCCGCTGGCGGGAGACGAGATTGACCATTCCGCACTCGGTGTGGCCGAGGAGGGCGATGTGGCGCACGCCCCCCACGGCCACCGCGTAGGAGACCTTGAACTCGCTGTAGCGGAGGTTCGCGCCTCCGGCCCGGAGGATGAAGGCGAAATTGTCGGGTATGCGCAGGCTCTTGCGGTTGTCCATGCACATGCCGATCAAGAGCTCGGCCCGGCGCACCTCCGGAAGGGGGAAGCCGAGATTGTGGAAGCGCAGGAGGTCGCCGATGGGCCCCCGGAAGCAGGCGGGGGGGATGTCGGATTCCTTGTCGACGGGGAGCAGGCGGCGCATAAGGGATTCTATGAAATGTGGGCGCTCGCGGCGCGGGGCGCTTTCCGGTATTCCACCTGAAGGAGCCCGGAGGGAAAGGACTTGGTCCGATGCAGGGTGAAAACCCGCCCCCGGCGCGCGCCCGCAAAGAGCGGGATGCCCGAGCCGAGCGCGACGGGATGGATCGACACGATCAGCCGGTCGATGAGCCCCCCATCCAGGGCTTGTCCGGCCACGGCCCCGCCGCCCGCGAGCCAGATGTCTTTTCCGCGCTTCTTGCGGAGCCTCGTGATCAGGCGTCGAAGCGGGCCGGAGACGATCTCGGCGTTGTCGGACTTCGGCCGCTTCATCGTGCGGGAGAGGACACAGCACTTCTTTCCGGGGAATGTGTCCCCGAAGGCGAGAGCCTGCTCGTAGGTCTTCCGCCCGGCGATCACGGTGTCCACGGAGGCGTAGAAACGCGCGTATCCGTAGTCCCCATCAGAGAAGAGCCAATCGACGCGTCCGTCCTTCCTGGCGATGAATCCGTCCAGGCTCGAGGCGACGAAGTAGACGACCTTTCTCATGGCCGGAAGATTGTCTGAGCTTGTCACAGTAGACTGTCACAGCTTGTCACAGTAATGGCTCATAGAACTTGGTGGGATCGGTAGGGCCGCTGCCGACTTCGCGCAATAGCCTTTGGTCAATCAGGATTTTCAAGTCCCTTTGGATGGTGCGGCGATTCTGTTTTAGGCCGGACTCGCACTCCGCAACCGTCCCTCTTCCACGCTTCAGGATAAATTCCAGGATGGAAAGAGGCCGGTCCTTCAGTCCAGCCTTGCGCGCCTTGGCCAGGACCACGTCTCTCCGGATGACGGCTTCTCCGTGTTCCTGGACTTCCAGCATCTGGGTGGCCAAGCCGTCCGTGAAGTATTCCAGCCAGCCGGTCAGGTCCATCCCTTTTTCCCGGACGGCCTGGATGGCCTTGTAGAAAGAGGCCCGGTCGCGGTCGTAGTACTCGCTGATCGTGAAGAGGCGCTTGAAGTCGTAGCCCTTGCGGTAGAGGCAGAGGGTGGAGAGCAGCCGCGAGGTACGGCCATTGCCGTCATCAAAGGGGTGGATGTGGACGAGCTGGAACTGGGAGATGCCCGCCTCGAGCACCGCATTGACGCCGTGCTCTGATTGCAGCCACTTGGCCATGCCCTCCATCAGGCCGGGGACCTCGGCCGGGGGCGGCGGGGTGTAGATCACCTGCTTGGTCTTGGAATTGACCACGTAGTTCTGGCCTTTGCGGTATTGGCCGGGGGATGCCTTGTCGCCGCGCACCCCGTTTACGAGGCGCTTGTGGATCTCCCGGATCAGGGCCTCGGTGATGGGGTCGCCGCTATCGAGGTACTCGGTTACGAGGTCGAAGGCCTCGCGGTAATTGAGCAGCTCGCGGGCATCGTCGGGATCGGCTCCTGGGACTTTCTTTCCGGCGAGGAGCTTTTCGGATTCCTCGAGCGTCAGATGTGTGCCTTCGATGTGGGTGGTGTGGTGGGCCTCCAGGACCAGGGCCCGGTTCTGCATCTCGGAGATCCAGTCCTCGGAGAGCTTAGCCGCCTCCAGGAAGCCGCGCGCTCGCTCGATTTTGGTCAGGGCGGCGGTGAGCGTGTTTGTTATCGTGAACTTGGGGGAGAAGCTCATTTCAGCGTCCCTCCTTCCTTGAAATCTTACCTTTGTTCCCGAGGGCTTTGTTCGCCAAAGCGAGGCAGACCAACGTCTGTATGGCGGCATTGCGGACCTGGGAATCGATGTCTTCGGAGGCGCGATAGCTTCCCATTTCAGGTCAGGCAGGCGACGAATTCCGCGGAAACGCGGAACGCGTGTCCCGGGACATCCGTCAGCACGATGTCTTTGTATTCGCGGTTCAGGGGAGAGAGGACGATGCGCTTGTGCCGCCAACTGCCGTCGTCCAGATTTTCTTTCTCGCTCCTGTACTTCTTGACGGTATAGCGCATCCCGGTGTCCGGGTCCTGCAATCCGGCATACTCGACGAGCACGATCTTCCCGTCCCGGCTGCCGCCGCGCTCGGTGCGGAACACGCAGTAGCTGCCGTCCGGGATCAGGGGCTCCATGGAGCGGCCTTTGACCTTGGCCACGAACATGTCCTCGGCCAACTTGCGCCCGATGTCGGCCTTGACCCACCCTAGGGGCCGGGGCAGTTGCTCCTCGCTGAAGCCGCCTGCCGCTACGGCCAAGCCGTAGATGGGTAGATGCGTTACAAATCGAGCGCTCTCCAGGATATCCGCGAGAATCTCAATAAGTGTTGGAGTTGGTCGGGCTTCTTCCTGGACGGCTGCTTTCTCGATGCGGCTCATGAAGAAGTTCTTGGTGTTCTCGTCCATGAAATGGACGTAGCAGCCTTTCATGCCTCTCGATAGGAGGACTCTGTAGGTCCTCTTCACGAGGTCGATGAACTTGTCCCGGCCTCGGCGGACGGTGGTGTCGGCGGATTCCTGCGGGACTCCGACCCAGGCGGCCTTACCTGGATCGTAGACTAAATCCTTCCCGATGATGACGCCCACGTAGTCGAACTCGAAGCCCTGGGCGGTGTAGATGCAGCCGACTTGGTTGATGCCTCCAGGCTCATGAGCCCAAAGGGGAGCTTTTGGAATGCCCCGAGCCAGGCGCGTGGCATCCGGACGGGCGTTCCAGGGGCGGACGTAGTCCCCGATCTTTACGTCATTGGCCAGGGTCCCGTCGTCTTTCGGCTCGGACCACGGCCAGCAGAAGCCGGCTGTCATGCGCGCGGAAGCGCCATCCGCGGCCTTGGCGCGGATGGCGTCCTCAAGCTCCTGGGGAGAGTCGAATATCTTGAAGTCGAAGGCCTCGGGGGATTTCCAGAGGATGTTCGCCGTCTTGCGGACATCCAGGGTGTTGTCGATCCAGTTCACGAAGGCGTCCGAGCCGCTGCAGCGGAACTGGGCCTCCAGCTCGTATTCCTTGAGCGTGCAGCTCATCTTCTGGGCCGTTGCGCGGACTAGGCTGCTGCTTCCCACCTCATCAGGCTTGATGCCTTGGAAATCATCGATGAAGAACACGCAGACCTTCGCCGCCCGCATGATCTCCTCGATCTGGGGCAGGCCGCTGCGGGCGTCCTTTGGCGTGCGCCTGTCGACGCTGGACGCGCGGATGCGGTGGCTTTCGTCCAGGACCAGGACATCGACCTCATTGGGCTGCGCCACCGCATAGTTGTTGAAGTACTTGAATTGCTGGCCCGCGCGCGTCCCGACGATCTTGCGCAGGGTCGTTGTGAAGGCCCTGGAGCCTGTGGCGTAGTGACAGTTGAAGCCCTCTTTGGAGAGATCGGCCAGCAGGTTGATGGCGATTACGGATTTCCCGGTGCCGGGACCTCCACGCACGAGAAGAACCGTCTTGCCTGTCTTCGATCCTTTCCTGGCGGCAGCGAACACCTCGTCATAGACGACGAGCTGTTCGTCGAGCAGCGTGTACACGGGCTGGGCCTTGATGATGGCGGAGACATGTTGGAGGAGCTTCTTGCTGGCCCTGAACTTGCTGTTCTGGATGCGGCTCAGGACAGGCATGCCGTCGCCACGTTCTAGGCGTTTGGTCAGGAAGCCGCAGAGCGGATCAACGTCATCCGCGCTGAACATCGGGTTTTCGAGCACGGCTTCACGGAACTTGGGGGCTCTTAGCGGATCGCCTTCCAGGATCTGGTAGTTGTGCAGGTAGCTGCAGGAGCCGAGCTTCACAGGCTGTCCTTCCTCATAGAAGGCCGTGTGGTTGTCTCGGATGTACATGGCATACTGCCCGACCTGGACCGAGGGATGCAGGACGCAGCGATTGGAGCCTCCGACCCAGGTGACGACCTCATTCTCTCCCTCCGCGGGCTCGCAATGGTCCCATTGCTTGAGCTCGACGATGACGGCGTTGTCCGAGCGCTCGCCGTCCTTGCCGGTGATCATGCAGTCGAGGCGCTTGGAGGTGAGGGGGAGCCGGTATTCGAGGACGACGCCGTGGTCCAGAAGTTCCGCGCGCTGAAAGACGTCCTTCATCCTGCTGAGGGAGTTGTGCCAGGACCGGACTTCGTTGTCGGAGGGCTGGTAGCGGAACTGTTCCAAGAAGGCGGACTTGAGCTTGCCGGCGATACGGTTTTGGACTGAGTCCTCTATGAATTGGGTCGAAGTCCCGGAGTAGAGCTGCATTTACAACTCGTTGTACTTCTTGGCGCTGCCCTTGGCTTTCTCAACGGGGTATTTCTCGGCGTTCTTCTCGAGCTTCTGGTGGGCGGCTTCGATGAGATCGACCTTGTAATGGTTGGCAAGCTTGAGGAGAAAGATGAAAGTGTCCGCAAGTTCCTCGCGGAGATGCTGGGCCTTCTCGGGGGGGAGGTCTTTGCTTTGCTCCTCGGTCAGCCATTGGAAGATTTCGACGATCTCGGAGGCCTCGACGGAGAGGGCCATGGCGAGATTCTTTGGGGTGTGGAATTGCTCCCAGTCGCGGTCGCGGGTGAATGCGGCGAGGGCGGCGGAGAGAGTCGCGATCTTGTCGGTCATTGCCTTTTATCCCCGGAAGAGATTTTGATTGTGCCAGTCGAGCATATGCCTGGCAGGCTGGTCCTCGGACCTGGTTGGAAGATGTATCGGTTGGCCATGCAGGCCGTAGTAGCACTTCCCATTGGAGTAATCTTCCTTGAGTTTTTGGCTCACCTGGAAGCGCAGGTCTGGAGAGACCGTCACGTATCCTTTATCGAAGAGGCGGTGGATGTCGGACCTAAGGAGAATACCGTTGGAAACCGCATGTTCTCCGCCGTCGGAATAGGGGCGGATGTGGGCGGCATCGAGAACGGGTAAGGAGTGCTCCATCGTCACGGCGCAGGCGCTTTGATAAGCGCTTGTGACGGCGAAGCGGAAGCTCCCTTGACCCAATCTTGGGCGGATCATGACCGGCTCGCCGAATCTTGGGGCTTCCTCTTCGGTGTTGAAGAGCGAGGCGCCACCCCTCGCCGCAGAACTACACTCGCTCCAAAGGCGGCGCCCCTCGCCGGCGCTGAGATCGATCCCCCGACCCTGGACTATGTTCTGATGCCAGCCTTCGGGTTGCCTGACCCAGGAAGACTGCGGGAAGAAGATGGGATCAACGATCATGAGACAGCCGATCTTATTCTTGCCGTGCGGGTCCTCGGGCTCTCGGCGATATCGGGAGATGCGGCGGACCATTTCGGTGAATGTGTTGGCTCCGTTCGCCATCCCGAAAGTATCCCAGGCAAGCCACGCCGGGAGGATCTCATGGCGGGAGAGATACCCGAAACCAGCGATCGCGTTATGCGGTGATTTTAAACGGAAAAAGAAAGGCTGGCCCGGTGAGATGACGTGGAAGCCGCGTTTTCCGGAGGGCTGCCAGAAATTGATCTCACGGAAATCGGGGTGGGCGGAGAGGAACTGATACCACTCGAAGTCGGTATTCCCGATATATCCAGTGACGCTGTTGGGCATGGGCGTTGCTATCTATTGCCAATCATAGACCATTCCGTCCAGGGAATCAAAAGGGCTCGGTCAGGCGAGGCCGACGCCGATCACGGATGCAGGTAAATCCATCCTAGTTTGGCTGTTTGGGTTGGCATCGCCAAATAGAAATGGCCCTCTTTGGGAGGGCCAATCTGGGGCGATTCACTCTGGCTGGCGGAGTGTTCGCCCGGAGTCAAATCTGGCTGCCGGACTCTTACGGCAGAAAAAACTGCAACTGCCTGGGACTGCCAGTAGCTGCCAGGAGGTGCCAGGGACTGACACGGCCGGCGCACATCGAGCATGAGGTTCCGGTGGCTCTCATCCGGCGGGCAAAGGGGAGATGCTCCCTGGTTCGAAGGGGGGAGGTGGGGAATGCCAGACCCGTGGCTCTGAGGCCGTGGGAGGGCCGGAGCGTGATAGCGGTCGCTCAGGAATGCGCCCAGCTACTGAAGTCGGGTGGCGAGGCTGAGGTGGCAGAACAGATGAGGATGAGCCGGTGCAAGATGCGGAGCCTGCTTGTTTTGCTTGCGCTGCCGAAGGCCATCAAGGAGCACCTGACTCGAACGCGAGACCTGGAAGGTAAGGTGG
>CAYHRV010000091.1:0-12061 GCA_964359165.1 uncultured Elusimicrobia bacterium | reverse complement strand
GGCGAGCAGGCCGCGCGCAAGATGGACGAGGCTCTGGACCTCTGGCGCGACGTGGTGGAAGGACAGTCTCGCAGCCTGAAGATGACGCAAGGATTGGAGGAGGAGCGCGCCAAAGCCCTTCGCGCGGGCCAGGAGAGGCTCCTTCGGGAATTGGCGCAGGCCCAGTCCGAGGCGGTCCGCGATGCCCAACGGCCCGAAGTCCGGGCCGCGCCCGAGACCGTAGGATTCATGAAACAGGCTCTTAAGGAGTTCGAAAACGGCCAGGTCGCGGAGGCCCCGCGTTTTCTGGAGGACGCTTCCTTGCGCCTGAAGGCCCAGGCCGCGTCCCACGGGCCGCCCTCCCCCGAGAAGGCCGACCCCTTGGCCGATCTGGCCGTTAAAGAGGACGCGATCCGGGAGAAGCTGAGGGAAGGCGCCTCCACCGCTCCCCTGAGCGAGCCCGAGCTCT
This sequence comes from uncultured Elusimicrobia bacterium, assembly GCA_964359165.1. Taxonomy (GTDB): domain Bacteria; phylum Elusimicrobiota; class Elusimicrobia; order UBA1565; family UBA1565; genus CAYHRV01. Next base: position 11,613 of record CAYHRV010000091.1, on the reverse strand, counting down.
CCGAGCGCATGGCCTCGGCGGCCGTGCAGGGACAGGTCAAGCGCAAGACCGCGGAGCTCGGCGAGCGGCTCGAAGGGGTCTCGCGCGAAACCGGGCTCCTTCCCCAAGAGACTCTGCGCTCCGTGTACAAGGCGCAGGGGGAGCAGGGCACGGCGGAGCGCGCTCTCGGCCAAGGGGACACGAAGACGGCGCAGGCCAGCCAGGAGAAGGCCCTCGACTATCTCGAAGAAGGACTGAAAAGCATGGAAGACTCGCAAAAGCAGTGCGAGAGCCTCTCGCAGAGCGCGTCCAGTCCATTCTCCCAGGAACGCGCCCTGGTCCGTCCCATGGGCCGGCATGGCCGCACGGGGACGGACATGGGCTTCGTCCCGCTTCCCAAGTCCGGGGACTATCGGCCTCCCCAGGAGATCCGCAAGGAAGTGGAGCGCTCCATCCAGGAGGGCCGCCCCGAACTCTTCGACGGGGTGATCAAGGATTATCTCAGGAGGATGTCCCAATGAGCTTCCAAGGCGCGGTGCAGGCCCGCTGTCCTAAGGGCTGCGAGGTCGAGGTGGATATCTGGAGCTTCGTGCGCGGGGACAAGGACGCCCATCTGCGCAACGCCCTGCTCGCCGGGGAACTGGACCTGGTCCTTTGTCCGGAGTGCGGCCAACTCTTCCGGCCGGAGAGCCCCCTGGTATACTGCGACCCCCCCGCGGAGTTGCTGGTCTTCGCCTTCCCCGAGTCCTACGCCGAGGAAGAGGAGCGCTGGCGCAAGAAGATGAGCGAGGACCTGGGCGTGATGCGCCAGGCCATGGGAGCCGACCTTCCCATCGCCACCGAGCCCATACTCCTCTTCGGCTTGGAGCCCCTGCGCGAACTCCTCAAGTCCGAGGATTCCCTGGAAGACGAGGTGGACGTGGCGCGGGAATATTGCAAGGGGCTCGGGCTCAAGATGCGCCGTGTCCTGCGCTCCCACGCGCGCGCCCTGGGCCTGCCGCGGCTTTTGCCTTGCCGGCCCGAGGAAAAGGACGCTCCCATGACCCAGAAGGCCGCGCTCGCCGCCTTGGATGCCCTGCTCAAGGCCGACGACGCGCTGGAGAGCTACGCCAAGTGGCGCAAGGAGATCGCCGCCAAAGGCTTGCCTCCCATGCCGGGGAAGAGTTGATGGACGAAGTCCCCCGCAGCTTGCGCAGGCCGCTGGAACGCGCCGCGGCCGCGGCGAAGTCGCGGCGCCTGAGCGTCTACGCAGTGGGCGGCTGCGTGCGCGACTGGATGCTCGGCAAGCCGGTAAAAGACATCGACCTCTCCGTGGAAGGGGAGGCCCTTCCCCTGGCCAAGGCCGCGGCGCGCGGCGGCGGGCGCTGGGAGGCCTTCGACCGCTTCGGCACCGTGCGCGTGTTCTTCCCCGGCGGCTCGCGCCTCGATTTCGCCCGGGCCCGGGCCGAGACCTACGGCGCCCCGGCCGCCCTGCCGATAGTGCGCCCCGCGACCATACTCGAGGACCTCCGCCGGAGGGATTTCTCGGTCAACGCCATGGCCCGCCCGCTCGGAGAGGGCCTCTCCATGCTCCTCGACCCGCACGGCGGGAGGAAGGACCTGCGGGATAAGAGACTGCGCGTGCTCCATGAGAAGAGCTTCGAGGACGACCCGACGCGGCTCTTTCGAGCCGCGCGCTACGCGGCCAGGCTTGGCATGAAGCCGGAGGCCCGCACCTACGCTCTTATGAGAGAAGCCGTCGCGGCCGGCATCCCGAAACTGCTGTCGAGGGAGCGTATCCGCCAGGAACTGCTGCTCCTGCTCGGGGAGGACACGGCAGAGGGCGCCATGTCTCTGCTTAAGAAGTGGGGCCTATTCCCGACACTGCATAAGGATTTCGCTTGGTACACGACGGCCCAGAACGCGCGAGGTCCGCTCGCGCGTTTGGGCCTCGCGGTTTTGTCCATGCCCGAAGGGTCCGCAGAGGAGTTTCTTAGGTCCCTCCATCTGGACCGCGAGCAGTCGCAGGCCCTGCTCCTGGCCCTGCGCCAGGCGCGTTCGCGCATGTCCCCGCGCGCCCCGTTGCCGGAGTTGTCCCTTCAGGTGCTGGCCGCGGCCTTCCCCAAGCTCCCCGGATCGGCTCTCCAGCCGGTGCTCTTGAACGGGGAGGACCTCAAGCGCCTGGGACTAAAACCCGGAAAAGACTTCAGCCGCATCCTCGATGAGGCCGCGCGCGCCCAATGGCGCGGCGCGCTCCAAAACCGCGCCGGAGCCCTGCTCTGGCTGTCCCGATACGTTCCAAAATAACGCACATGACGCCAAGACCGCGGCAAACGCGATAGCGTTTGCCCCGAGCGAAGTCACAGCTTGCGGGGGAACAGCCGCGGGCTCTTGGCGATCTTCTCTCCGGAGGGGCCGCCGAGCACTTCTTCGGGGGTGAGCGGCGCGGGAAACTGCCGCACGCCGAGCGCGGCCTGCATCTTCGCCGAGGTCGAGGGCATGAAGGGGTAGATCCAGCCCGCAATCATGCGCAGGCACCAGACCAGATCGAAGAGCAGGAACTTCAGGGCTTCCGGGTCGGTCTTGGCCAGCTTCCACGGGGCTTCCTTGTCCACATGGCGGTTCAAGCGTCCGACCTCGCCCCAGATGAGGTTGAGCGCCTCCTGGAAGGCGAGGCGCTCCATGGCTTCCTCGATCTTGGGCGCCTGGGCCAGGACATCCTTGGCCAGAGGACGGTCCACGAGGGGCCGGGCGGGGAGCGCGCCGGCGAGGTATTTGTCCACCATCTGCGTGACCCGGTTGAGCAGGTTTCCCAAGTCGTTGGCCAGCTCCGAATTGTAGCGCTTGCGCAGGGACTCGCGCGAGAAATCCCCGTCGTTGCCGAAAGGCATCTCCCTGAATAGGAAATAGCGGAAGGCGTCCACCCCGTACTCGGCGCAGATTTCCTCGGGGTCGACCATGTTCCCGCGGGATTTCGACATCTTCTCGCCCTCGACGGTCCACCAGCCGTGGGCGAATACCGATTTCGGGAGGGGCAGGCCCAGGGCCATGAGCATGGCCGGCCAGATGACCGCGTGGAAGCGGTAGATCTCCTTGCCGACCAGGTGTACGTCCGCGGGCCAAAGATCGGCGAAGCCCCGGGAAGCCTCATCGGCGAGGCCGGACCCTCCGGGTCCGGGGGGCCGGAAGCCGGGAGGGTTGTAGCCGGCGGCGGTGACATAATTGAGCAAAGCGTCGAACCAGACATAGACCGTGTGCTCGGGGTGGGAGGGTACGCGCACCCCCCATTTGACGTTGGTCCGGGACACGGAGAGGTCCCGGAGCCCTTCCTTGACGAAGTTGACGATCTCCTTGGCGCGGTGCGAGGGCTGGAGGAAGCCGGGGTGGGAGCGGAAGTGGTCGAGCAAAGGCTCCTGGAAGCGCGAGAGCTTGAAGAAGTAGCTCTCCTCCTCCACCCAGGAGACCGGCTTCTTGCAGTCAGGACAGATGGGGCCAGGATCGCGAGAAACGCCTTCGCGTTTCTCGCGATCCTGGGATTTGAGATCCGTCTGCGTCCAGTAGGTCTCGCAGGAGACGCAGTAGTAGCCCGTGTAGGCGCCCTTGAAGATGTCGCCCTTGGAGAGCAGATGCTCGAAGACGGCCTGCACGCGCGCCTCGTGGCGGGGCTCGGTGGTCCGGATGAAGTCGTCGCAGCGCACATCCAAAAGCTTCCAGAGGGCGGCGAACTTGGCCGCGACGCCGTCGGCGAAGGCGAGGGGGTCTTTCCCGGCCTCCTTGGCCACGGCCTCGATCTTGGAGCCGTGCTCGTCGGTGCCGGTGAGGAAGTGCACGGCCTCCCCGCGGGAGGCCCTCCAGCGCGATAGGACATCGGCCGCCAGGGTCGTGTAGGCGTGGCCGATGTGGGGGGCCGCGTTCACATAGTAGAGCGGAGTGGTGATGTAGAACTTCTTCATGGGGCCGCCGATTGCTGGAGCTTGAGCGCGGCCAACTCCAGGACCAGGCGCGGGTCCGCGTTGGAGAAGAGAGCCTTGCGAAGGCTCGTGAGCTCCCTTAGGGCGGCCCGCGAACGGAAGGAGAGCCCGTCCTCGCGGCCGCGAAGATGCCAGGCCATGTGCGCGAGTTGGGCCTCGACCAAGGGGCGGGCGAGATGCAGTTCCCTGGGGAGCGAATCGGCGAGCCGGAACGGGGCCAAAGGGTCGCCGGCCCAATCGGCCGGGTCGGGGAGGGGGCTCTCGCGCAGGGCGAGAGCCCTGCCGGGGGAACCGCCGCCGCGCCGGGCCAGGGACGCGGCCTCCTCCGGAGCGCAGCCGCGGTCCTCGAGGAAGCGGGCGAGCGTCTCTTCGGGAAGCGGGGAGAAAGGCACTCGTTGGCAGCGCGAGCGGATGGTGGAGAGGAGGCGTTCGCTCTGGTGGGTGACCAGGATCCAAAGGGCGCGCGCGGGCGGCTCCTCCAGGGACTTGAGCATGGCGTTGGCCGCCTCGGTGGAGAGCAGGTGCGCGTCCTCGACGATGGCGGTCTTCCAGCGGCCGAGCATGGAGCGCAGTTCGAGATCCTTGATCACATGCCGCAGGGTGTCTATCTTGATGCCGCGCTGTTTGGCCGGGTCCTCCTGGGTGATGGAAGCCTGGTAGGCCGAGTTGACGACCTGGATGTCCAAGTCGAGCCCCTTCTCCGCTTGGATGCAAGAAGGGCATTCGCCGCAGGGGGCGCCGACGGAGGCCCCTGCGGCGAATGCCCCGTGACTGCCACCAGCGCAGTTGAGTGCTTTCGCGAATTCCTTGGCGCAAAGGGCCTTCCCCACGCCCATGGGTCCGCAAAAAAGCAGAGCCTCAGGGAGCCGCCCGCTTCTGAGCATGCCCTGAAGCCGCCCGAGGGCGCGGGCTTGGCCAAGGATGGCGCTCCCCATGAAGGCGCTCCCCCCCTGGGGGGGAGCGCCCGTCCGGGGGGACATGTGCTGTTTCATGAAGCAGGCTTCCTCGAAATGACGTTCAACACTCTCCCCAAAATCTCCTCGTGGACTTCGGCCTTCGGCCTATCCGCGTCGATGAGCACGGTGCGCGGCTCGGTCCCCGCCAATCGCCGATAGGCCCTGGCCACCGTAAGACGGAAGCGCCGCGATTCGAGCTCCAGGCGGTCGAGCTTGCGCGTCGTGGCGCGGTCGAGGAAGCGGGCGTCGGGGATGTCGAGGACCAAGGTCAGGTCCGCCGAGAGTCCCGAGGTGGCGGCCTTGTTCAAGCGCCGCACCAGGGGCAGGGGCAGGCCGCGGCCGAATCCCTGATAAGCCAGAGTGGCCAGGGTGTAGCGCTCGCAGACCACCACTTTGCCCGCGCGCAGGGCGGGCAGGAGGATCTCCTGGGTGTGCTGGGCCCGCGCGGCTTCATAGAGAAGGAGTTCGGAGAGCGGGTGCACCTTGTTGCGCGGGTCTAGGAGTATCGTCCGGATCGCCTCGGCGAAGAAAGTCCCTCCGGGCTCGCGGGTATGCAGGGCGCGAAGGCCGCGTCCGTGCAGGGCGTCCATGAGGAGCGCGGCATGCGTGGACTTGCCGGACTTGTCGGGTCCTTCCAGAACGATGAAGCGTCCTCGGCGGGCCATGCAGGAGGATTCTATTACATAACGCGGGGGCTCGCGAAACTTCACGGGGGCGCCGGGAGGGGCCGACTCAGAGCCCGTTGGGCCAAGTGCCCGGCAATTCCTTCCACTCGACCTGGGAGAGAGTGGCTACGCCCACGGTCACGTTCGCCGTGGCCTCGGTGCTGTAGAATACCCGGGTTGAGCCGCTGTTGGCCACCTCATCCCTGTCGACGACGATCATGCCCAGGATGAGCGGGGAGCCGGAACAGCCATACTCGAGCTTGGCGTAGATGAAGCCGCGGATGGATATCCCCTCCTTGATGCCGGCCGACAAGGCCGGGGTGGCGCCGCTGGTGACGAAGGAGAAGGAGTTGCTGACGCTGGAGGGGGGGCCTCCGCCCGCGTCCCCGTACCATTCGTTGGCCGCGGAGGTGTCAAAATACTTGTACTCGTATTTCGCGTCCGAGGGTGGGGTGACGACGGCCTCGCCGTTGCCGCTGCCGGTCATGGTCAAGGTGCCCATGATGATGAGAGTGCCGGTGATGAACGAGGTTCCCAAGGAGAGGTCTTCGTCGAAATACCAGATCAGGTTGTCGTCGAGCTTGGCCTCCACCCCGGCCGGACAGCCGGTGCAGGAGCCGCCCGGGTAGGCGTTGTTCCAGTTCTGGTCGGTGGTGAAGCGGGTCCCGTTGGCGATGGCGCTGGCCAGCATGACCTCGGTCTGGATAGTCGGCCGAGCCGGAACATCGTAATAGGCCCAGTATTGGACGTTGTCGGTCTTGGCCGCGCAGGCGGAACTGCCGCAGTAGGGAGGGTCGTCGGTGATGTAGCCCCGGGCGTAGAGGCGCGGGTAGCGGGGAGGGTTGTTGCCGTAGACGATGTTGCTCTGGGACTTGACCGGGCCCCAGTTGACCACGGAGTTGCCTCCCACGTCCACGCTGCCCCCGGACATGATGGCCGAGTCCAGCGAGGCCCGCTCGAAGATGACCCGGACGAAGCGGGTCTGCCGTCCGTTGGTATCCCTCCCGATCCCTTTGACCACGCGGCGCTTGCTGTTCTCGGGGTCGGAGGAGATGTAGATGGTGTACTGGCCCCCGGGCACGTCCGTGTACACCGTGTCGAAGTTGTAGCCGGTGATGACGCCTCCGGTGGAGGGGATGGTCCAGTAGGCGTCGGTCTCCTGAAGCTTCCAGCGGCCGCGGTCGACGGCCGCCTCGGCGAGGTGGAAGGCGGTGGTGCTCTGCCCCTGCTTGGCGCTGATGTGGGCCTCGTTGCGCACCCAGACCGTCATGGCGGTGACCAGGATGATGAGGGCGATGGAAAGGGCGATGACGCCCACGAGTATGAAGCCTTCTTCGCCTTTAGGCCGTGTCCCTTGCCGTTCCACATAGCGCGCTTTGCGGAAAATAGCGCCGGCTATTTTCCGCAAAGCGCAAGACTCGCCCTTAATCATTCATGATCCTCACTTTCTCCACCGAGAGCTGGAGGGCCTTGGTCCGGCCCTCATAGGAGCCGGTCTCCATGGTGATGGATACGGAGACGATGTTGTCGTCGTCGGTCCTGGGGTAGGTGAAGCTCAGGTAGCGCAGGTTCTGTGAGATGGCCCTCGTCCCGCGGCTGACCATGAACAGGCTGGTGCCGGACTGGTAGAAGGCCATGACCGCGGTGCTGGTGCCGGAGTATTTCGTGAAATCGACCCGGGAGTAGGGAGGCTGGCCGCTCTCCTGGCTCACGGTCACCGTGCTCGCCTGGGCCTGGCGGAGGTTGCGGTTTATGATGTCCAGGGCCGTGCGCGCGTCGCGCTGGATCTCGATACGGGCGCGGTTCTGGCGGAAGAAGCGCGTCATCTGTATCATGATATTGGGCGCCATGGTGGTGAGGATGCCCATGATGGCCACCACGATCATGACCTCGGTGAGCGTCCAGCCGCGGGCGGGCGATCGGCGTTTTTCCATGGCTACCAGTCGAAGTTCCGGGTGGTGGAGTTGCCCGCCGTCACCGGCGCGGTATCGTCCATGCGCGTGGTGCCGGCGGCCGTGGGGTACCAGGCATAGACGTTGTAGGTGTAGCCGCCGGGCACCTGGATGGAGTAGGTCCCGTCCGAGGCGCTGGCGCCGCTGTAGTACATGCTGCTCCCCGCGCGCACCGTGCTGTCAAGCACCGGGGGGTAGCCCGTGATCGTGGCCGTGGTCACCACGACCAGGACCCCGGTCTGTATCGAGACGCCGTCGAGAGTGACCGCGCCCTTGACCTTGCCCAGCGCACCGCTGACGGTGAAAGTCCCGGCGTTCTCGGTCCCTCCCGGGGTGAGAAGGGCCACGGTGAAGGTGGAGGGGGTCACCGACTCCCCGCTCAGGCCGAAGCCCGAGACATAATAGGTCCCGGTGGTCAGGTCCGTGATGGTGAAATCCCCGTTGGAGTCGGCGACCGCGGTCCCCTGCTCCACGGCGCCGAGCTTGGCCACGATGACCAGGCCCGGGTAGGCGTCGGTGCCGTTGGAGGTGGAGCGTCCCGTGATCTTTCCTCCCTGGGAGAGGACGAAATTCACGTCCGCGGTCACCTGCCCCGTCTCGACCGACACGCTCCGGGCCTCGCTGGTGTACGTCGCGTTCAGGTTCCCGGCGTTGGCCACGATCTGCACCGTGCCGGTGGTCGTTCCCAGGCGGAAATAGCCGTTGGCATCCGTGTTCGTCGGCACTCCCGGCCCCGAGACCTTGATGGCCTCGAGCTCCGCGCCCAGGGCGTTGGTCACCTGGCCGGTGACATAGCCGTTGGTCGGGGAGCTCGTCAGCGCCAGGAAGCCCACGCTGACCGTGGTGTTGACCTGCACCGTGGATATCGTGGTCTGGAAGACGGAGCCGCTGGCGACATTGAGCGTCCAGGCGCCGGTCGCGATGCTGGTCAGTATGAAAAATCCGGTGCTGCTCGCCAGCGTAGAGGCGGAGAGGTTGTCGTCGGCGAACACGATCGCGTACGCGCCCGGCGTGCCTCCGCTCGGGGGGCGCGGCGTCGAGGCGCTGTTGTGCGGGTCTCCCATGATGGTGAAATCCTGCGGACTGGCCCCCTGGTTGAAATCCGTGGAGTTATCGTTGCTGTCCCAGGCGTTGATGCCGTCGCTGGGGTCGCCGGTCCCCATCGTCATGGAACTTCGGAAGAGGAATTCCCCCGCGCTGAGGCCGTTGGTGAGAGTGACCTGCGTCCCCTCGACGGCCTGGCTCGGGGCCGCGGCGCCCTCGGAGTTTTTGGACCAGCCTACCTTGTCGTAGACGACCGTGGCCGCATCGTTGGCGATCTTGATGCCGCCGGCCTTTTCCCGGATGATCACATTATCGAGAGGAGTCTGATAGCGCGCATCCGCCGAAATATTCTGCCCGTCGATGCTGAAGTTGGTGGTGCTGGCGATGAGATAATAGCCGCCGTCGGCGGGGATGGAGGCGTTGTCGAAGGTGAGCGGTATGTCCGTGACGGTGGTGTTGTTGGCGGCGACGTAGTGCAGGTCGAAGGAGGCGTCGCTGAGCGTCCAGGCCCAGGTGGTGGGGTTGTAGAGCTCGACGTACTCGACGAGACCGGTCGAGCCGGTGGAAGCCACCACCTGGGAGATGACCAGATGGTCCCGGATGTACGCCTGTCCCGAGAAGGCCCCTGAGGTCATCTTGACCAGGGAGAAATCCACCCCGGTGCGGACGTCGTTCTGGTTGATGGGCGACTGAGCCAAAGATTGCGAGAAATAGCCGTTGAGGGACGCCTGGAGGGTATAGGTCCCGGCCGAGACTTGGAAGCTCCACGTCCCCGCGGCGCCCGTGTAGACGTCCCAGACCGGGTTCTGGATGACTTCCACGTGGGCCCCCGAGAGCGGGGTCCCGCCCGAGTCCCGGACCGTGCCCGAGAAGGAGCAGTTGGTGGGCTGGCGGTTGGGGTCGTCGCGCAGGTTGCGCAGTTCCACCTTCTTCCAGGTGTTGCCCTGCTTGTACACGACGTAGACCAGGATCTCCTTGAGGCCGGTGTCCGCGTCCGTCCAGGCCTTGTATTCCAGGGTCCCGTCGGCTTGTTCCGCGACCTTCCGGATGTAGACGCGGCGGTCGAAGGAGACGCCTCCAACGGTGAGCGGGACCTCCGGCGGGTAGTAGCCGTTGACGCCGTCGTAATTGATGGCCGGGTCGAAATTATTGTCCGAGGAGGGGTCCGTGGTCACGCTAAGGCGGAAATAGGAGAGGTTCTTGAGCGACTCCACCTTCTCCTGGGCGAGGTTCGAGGCCAGGCCCCTGGTCTTGGTGGTCTGCACGGACTTGGTGATGACGGAGAAAGCGGAGATGGTGCCTAGGATCGAGATGCTGATGATGGCCGCGCTGATCATCAACTCGATCGTCGTCAGGCCGCGCGTCCCCGCGCGGGAAGCGTGCCGTATCGGAGGGTGCGAAACCATAGGTTAAGTATAGGCCCGAATCGGGTGGGAATCAAGCACACCCGGCTGTGACTCTAGTGCCGTGACCGGGGTCCCATTCCCGGAAAGCCGCTGAAAATCATCGATTTTCGGCGGCTTTCCGTCAGGAACACTCCGAGTAGCCGCAGTCCTTGCAGGAGGGCCGGGAACAGCCCGACTCATAGGCCACATTGGCCGAGTAGCACTTGGGGCAGTGCTGGAGCTTTGTGAGGTCGAGCAGCTCGTCGATCTTCTTGTTGGCTTCCTCGTCGTTGCCCGGGAGCCAGCCCGTGCGCTTGAGATGCTGGCGCAGGGCCACGCTCACCCCGTGGGGGATGGAGTCGATGCGGCTCTCCCCGAAGCCGAAGGGCCTATCGCCCTTGACCGCGTTGAGGTGCTTGAGGATGCGCAGGGGTTCTCCGCCCTCGGCCAGGTACTTGGAGAGGAGTATGCCCAGCACGGAGGTCAGGCCGGAGATCTCGGTGCCCAGCGGGGGGATGTTGGTGAACACCTGATAGGGCCCCCGCTCGTCGTAGTTGATGTGGATGTGGAGCGGCCCGTAGCCGGTCTTGATGAGGTAGTATTCCGACTTGACCCCGAAGGTCTCGGTGGGGTCGCGCCGCCCCTTCTTGGCCGGGGCCGCGGCGGGCGAGGCCGAGGTGAGGTTGAGCACCTGCTGGGACTTCGAGCCGTCCCGATAGATGGTCACTCCCTTGCAGCCCAGGTCATAGGAGAGCTGGTAGGCCTGGCGCACGTCCTCCTGGGTGGCCGAGTTGGGGAGGTTGATGGTCTTGGACACCCCGTTGTCCGTGTTCTTCTGGAAGGCGGCCTGGATGCGCACGTGGTGCTCCACCGGCACGTCGTGCGAGGTGGGGAACAGGCGTTGGATGCGGGCCGGGATCTCCGGGATGCCCCGCACCGACTTGTGGTTGTCGTTGATCTTCTTCCAGAGGTCCGCCTTGGTGAGCCCGAAGTAGCGGTGCTCCTCGGCCACCTCCTTGAAGAGGGAGTTGACCTCCCAGAAGACGTCCTTGCTCTCGGGCGCCTTCCCCTGCTTGAGGGCGTCCAAGGCCCTGGCGTTGTAGCGGGTGTAGGCGATGGCGAAGAAGGGCTCGATGCCTCCGCCCTGGAGCCCCGCGGCGATGGCGATGGTGCCCGTGGGCGCGATGGTCGTGCGGGCGCAGTTGCGCAGGAGCCGCGCCTCGCCCCGGAAGTGCGGGCCGTTGGCGTCGTAGACTGAGTCCTTCCAGTTGGGGAAGGCTCCGCGCTCGGAGCCCAGTTTCTCGGAGCACTCCCGAGCCGCGGCGTTGACCGAGCGCATGAGCTTCTCGGCGAACTCCAGGGCTTGGGGGGAGTCGAAGGGGATGCCGAGCTTGACTAGGGTCTCGGCCCAGCCCATGACGCCCAGGCCGATGCGGCGGTTGCCCTTGGCCATCTTCTCGATCTCGGGCAGGGGGTAGTTGTTGACCTCGATGACGTCGTCGAGGAAGCGCACGCAGGTGTGCACCGCGGCTTCCAGGCGCTTGAAGTCGAAAGTCCCCTCGCTCAGCGGGCCCTCCACGAAGTTGGAGAGGTTGATGGAGCCCAGGTTGCAGGGCTCCCAGGGCAAAAGCGGCTGCTCGCCGCAGGGGTTTGTCGACACGATCTGCCAGAGGGCCGGGGTG
>CAYHRV010000090.1:8614-12077 GCA_964359165.1 uncultured Elusimicrobia bacterium | reverse complement strand
CGACGCTCCCAACTGTCTTTTTTTCCATCCCCTTTACATAGTGTTCTCGGGGGGCGCCGTTATGCCGGTTGGTAATATCGGCGCTCGCGCATTTGTTCCCAGCATCCCCTGGCGGAAAAGGAAGCCACCATGGCATGATTTAAAGGATGCCGATCCCTGTAATTTTTTTACAAAACAACGTCGATAAATACAGCACATTCTACATCGCCCGGGCGATGTAAAAAGGCCTTATAGATGCGACACATATTTTTCAAAAATAAGCAGGGTATATTGCGCCCGCGCAAGGCTCGGCCAAGGCATCCGCGCCTCGCGAAGCTCGGCGGTCGGCCTCGCATTGCTCGGCGGGGCAAGACCATGAGAGCGCGGCCGCCGGCAGAAGGCCGGCGTTTTTTGTCTTGAATAATAGATAATTGTCTTGTATTATAGACCTATGGAGAAAACACGAGCGGCCATCCCGCGACCGCTGGATTGGATCTTCGCGGCGCCGAGCCATATCGCGGTGCTACGGGCGCTCTGGGGGTCCAAGGACGGTCTGAGCGCCCGGGCCGCGGCCCGGGCGGGGGGAGTCAATCACCAGGCCGCGGCCGTGGCTCTGCGCAGGCTGCGGGCGCTCGGCGTGGTCCGGCGCCTGGGTTCGGGCGGAGTACAGCTCCTGTGCCTGGACATGAAGCACCCTCTTGGCGCCGTCCTCCGTTCCCTGCTGAGGAGCGAGCAGAGGGCCGCGCGGGCGGAAGACGGGGGGAGGCGTTCCGGGTGCGGGGTCTTGGGCCCGCAACTCTTTCCCAAGCGGCTCAGGGAAACGCTCCCCTCGCCGCGCCGCTCGCCCAAGCCGCGGCCCTGGAAGAACTACCGGCAACTGGCGCGGGAGCTTCGAAAACTTCTTCCGGTGATGTCCCGGCGCTACGGCCTGAAACGGTTGGGCATCCTCGGGTCTCCTGCGGGCGACGCTCGCCCCGGAAACCGCTTGGACCTCTTGGCCGAGTTCCGCAAGACGCCCGCTCTCCTGAAATTCCTCGAACTGGAGCAACGGCTCGGCGGAAGATTAGGCGTGAAGGTCGACCTCATCATCAAAGACGCTCTCACGCCGGCGGCCGGCCGCCGGATCCGCTAAGGAAGTCCGGCCCCTCTAAACTTAGACCTTGAACACGCGCGGCGCACTTTGTGCGCCGCGGATCGATCCGCCAAACCGCCGCAAACGCTCCGGCGTTTGTGGCGGTTTGGGCGTTTGTACTAGAATCTGTGCCAATGTTGCGCTTCATCGGGCGGCGCCTGCTCATGCTCCCTCTGGTGATGCTCGGCGTCACCGTCCTGCTCTTCTCGCTCCTGCAATTCCTCACCCCGGAGATGCGCGCCTCCCTCTACGTCAAGGACCCCCGCCAGCTCGCCTCCCTGGAGGCCGTCATCGCGAAATACCATCTGCGCGATCCCATGCCGGTGCAGTATTGGACCTGGCTCAAGCAGGTGCTCCGGGGCGACCTGGGGTATTCGGAGACGGCCAAGATGCCCGTCGCCGAGGCCATCAAGGCCTTCTTCCCGGCCACCCTCGAGCTCGCCCTGCTCTCCTTCATCCCCATCCTGTTCCTGGGCCTATGGCTGGGCACTCTCTCGGCCGTGCACAAGGACGGCCCCATCGACCACATCTCCCGTTTCGTGGCCATCACCGGGCATTCCCTGCCTTCATTCGTGCTCGGCCTCCTCCTGCTCATGGTCTTCTACGGGAAGCTCAAGCTCTTCCCTCCCGGCCGCTACGGCCTGGAGACCGACCTGCTGGTCCACTCCGACGCCTTCCGCAGCTATACCGGGCTCTTGACCCTCGACGCCCTGCTCAACCTCAAGCCCGCGGTGTTCCTGGACGCGGCCAAGCACCTCTTCCTCCCGGCGCTCACGCTGACCTATGTCTCCATGGCGCTCATGGTCCGCATCACGCGCTCCTCCATGCTCGAGGAGCTGGGCAAGGATTACATCCGCACGGCCCGGGCCAAGGGCCTGCCGGAGGCCCTCGTCATCTCGCGCCATGCCCGGAGGAACGCCCTGCTCCCCGTGGTCACGCTCTCGAGCCTGCTCTTGGTCGGGCTCCTGGGCGGGGTGGTCATCACCGAGACCGTCTTCGACTTTCCGGGCATCGGGCGCTGGGGCGTGAGCGCGGCCCAGCAGCTCGATATCCCGGGAGTGCTGGGCTCGGCCCTGCTCTCCTCGGCCCTTTTCGTCACGGCCAATCTTTTGACCGACCTGCTCTACGCCTTCGTGGACCCGAGGATACGGGTGTGAAGAAAGCCTGGAAAAATCTTCGCAGGAGGCCCATGTCCCTCTTCGGGGCCTTCTTGCTCGCCTTCTTCGCGCTGACGGCTCTCTTGGCCCCGCTCCTGGCCCCGCCGCCCGCCGGCCACCGTGACCCCTACCTCATCCCCCAGGACGGCTACAGCGCCGACCCTGCGCCTCCGAGTCGTGCGCATCCCCTGGGGACGACGGAACAGCAGTACGACCTCCTGCATGGGATGGTCTGGGGCAGCCGGACCGCCTTCAAGGTGGCTCTCTCCGTGGTGCTCGTCTCCCTGGTCATCGGCGTGCTGGTGGGGGGGGCGGCGGGCTACCATGGGGGCTGGGTGGACGAGACCCTCATGCGCCTGACCGACATAGTCCTCGCGTTCCCGGACATCGTCCTGGCCGTGGTCGTCGTAGCCGTGTTGGGGCCCGGGCTCTTCAAGGTGATGATCGCCGTGACGCTGGTCTCCTGGCCTTCCTACGCGAGGCTCCTGCGGGGCGAGGTGCTCTCCGTCAAGGAGCGGGAGTTCGTCCTGGCCGCGCGCGCCCTGGGCGCCTCGGATGCGCGCATCCTCCTGCGCCACATCCTGCCCAACTGCGTCTACCCCCTGCTGGTGCTCGCCTCCCTGAGCATGGGGCGCATCGTGGTCACGGCGGCCGCCCTCAGCTTCCTGGGGCTGGGCTCTCCCCTGGGCTACGCGGACTGGGGACAGCTCATGTCGCTTTCGCGCAACTGGATCCTGGGCTCCTCGGGGAACCCCTTCGAATTCTGGCACACCGTCCTCATCCCCGGGACGGCGATCTTCCTGTTCGTGCTCGGCTGGAACCTGTTGGGCGACGCGGCGAGGGACATCTTGGACCCGAGGCAATCATGAATCGCATCTTGGCCTTCTCGGAAAAATCCGGTGGATTTTTCCGGGAAAGCCGCATAGGGGAACGATAACGACCATGGATGAGAATGGACGATCGGAAACGCTCAACACCCTGCTGGACTCGACGGCGGCGCGCTGTCCCCGGCGCACGGCCATGCTCGTGACCGACTCGCCTCGATCCCATCCGGGCGAGGAACGGGCCGTTACTTTCGCCGAGCTCCAGGACCTGGTCCTGCGCGCCGCGGCGATGTACCGTTCCCGGGGCGTGCGCAAAGGCGACTGCGTGGCCCTGATCCTGCGCAACGGCCTGGGCTTCGTGACGGCCTATC
>CAYHRV010000090.1:0-8514 GCA_964359165.1 uncultured Elusimicrobia bacterium | reverse complement strand
GGCGACTGCGTGGCCCTGATCCTGCGCAACGGCCTGGGCTTCGTGACGGCCTATCTGGGACTCTCGCGCCTGGGCGCCATCGCCGTCCCGGTCAACTTCATGGTCCAGAAGGCGGAGGAACTCCGCTACATGCTCAACGACTGCTCGGCTAAGGGCGTGGTGACCCAGCGGGAATTCCTGCGGGAGATATTGAAGGCCCGCAAGGAGCTCCCCCTGCTCGATGTGGTCTGGCTCACGGAACCCGACCGCCGGGTCTCCAAGGAGACCGAGGATTTCTGGGGGCTTCTGCAGGCCCAAGAGCCCGAGCCCCGGCGCGAGGACGCGGCTTCGCCCCAAGACACGGCGGCGGTGCTCTACACTTCCGGGACCACGGGCAAGCCCAAGGGGGTCATGCTCACCCACGCCAACCTCGTGGCCAACTGCGACGCCTCCGTGCGCGTGCTGGGGGCCGATGAGAAGGACGTGTCCCTGTGCATACTCCCCATGTTCCACACCTTCGCCTGGACGGCCTGCGTGCTCATCCCCCTGCGCCTGGGGGTCAAGAGCGTCGTGGCCTCCTCCATCGCCCCGGCCAAGCCGTGGCTCACGCGCATGGGGCGGCACCGGGTCACCATCTTCTCCGCGGTGCCGCAGGTTTATGCCGTGCTCGCCAAGCAGGCCTGCGGCCTCAAGAAGCTCCTCCTGCGCTATTGGTTCTTCCGGGGGGTGCGCTTCTGCGTGTCCGGGGCCGCGCCCCTGCCGCCCAAGGTGGCTTCGGACTTCTCGGGCGCCATGGGGCGCGAGATCATCGAAGGCTACGGCCTGACGGAGACTTCCCCGGTGGCCACCATCAATCCCCCGCGGGACATCCGCCGCGGCACCGTGGGCCGGGCCATCGAGGGCGTGCGCCTGCGCGTCGTCGACGACGACGGGCGGGAGCTCCCCATCGGAGAGGAGGGGGAGATCTGCATCGCGGGGCACAACATCATGAAGGGCTATCTCAACCTGCCGGAGGCCACGCGCCAGGTCCTCTCCGCCGACGGCTGGCTGCGCACCGGCGACATCGGAGTCCTCGATGCGGACGGCTATCTCAGCATCCGCGACCGCAAGAAGGACATGATCATCGTCAAGGGCCTCAAGGTGTTCTCCGCCCAGGTGGAAGCCGTCCTGCTCGCCCATCCCGACGTCCAGGAAGCCGCGGTGGTCGGCCTGCCCGATGAGACGGGCGATGAGGTGATCAAGGCCTTCCTCGTGCTCCGAAAAGAGGCCCGGGCTGACAAGGCCGAGTTCATGCGCTTCATCCGCGAGAATCTCGACGCGTACAAACGGCCGCGGGACGTGGAATTCCTCGACGAGCTCCCCAAGAACGCGCTGCAGAAAGTCCTCAAGCGGGTGCTGCGCCAGAAGGAGCTCGAGCGCAGGGCGGTGAGGAGGATGTCATAGCGCGCGACCCCCTCTCCAGGCTCAGGAGCCGCCTGAGAGCGCATCCCCTGCGGGCGGCCTTGGACGCCTCCGCGGGCCGGGAGGGCGCTTATGTCGTCGGAGGGGCTCTGCGCGACTCCCTGCTCGGACTCGGCAAGGACGGCCCGGCGCAGGACCCGGACCTCGACATCGCCTGCCGCGAGGCCAAGGCGTTCGCGGCCGATCTCGCGCGCAGGCTCAAGGCCACCCTGGTGACCCTCGATGAGGGGAACCGAGTCTACCGGGTGGTCTGCTCCGGAGCGTTCAAGGGGCTCCAAGTCGACGTGGCCGAGATCCAGGGCGCTGGGATCGAGGAGGACTTGGCCCGGCGGGATTTCACGGTCGACGCCATGGCCGTGCCGCTGCGGCCGCAGGCGGAAGGCTTCTTCGACCCTTTTGGAGGCTTGGACGACCTCCGTGCCCGGGTCCTGCGGCAGACTTCGCAGAGGGTCTTTCCGGAAGACCCGCTGAGGCTCCTGCGCGCGTTCCGCATCGCGGCCCTGTGCGGACTGCGCATCGAGGCCGGGACGCTCGCGGCCGTGGCGCAGAACAAGCGGCGCATCCTCAAGGCCGCGGCCGAGCGCATCCGCACCGAGTTGCTCGCGCTGCTGGGCTCCCCGGCGAGCGCGTCGTGGCTGCGCCTCATGGATGAGACGGGCCTGCTCACCACCGTCTTCGAGGAGTTGGAACCCTCCCGCCGCTGCGCGGAGGTCTACTACGGCAAGGGGGGAGTCCTGCGCCACAGCCTCGACACCGTGGCCCGCGTGGACTTCTTCCTCGAGGAGGCTCCCCGCATCCTGGGGCCGCTCCACGTCCCGGTCCGGGAGCATCTCGAGTCCCATTTCGGCGGCGTCCAGAAGCACGGGGCCCTGCTCAAGCTCATCGCCCTGCTCCACGACGTGGCCAAGCCGGAGTGCGCCAAACGCGTCGGCGGCCGCCTGCGATTCTTCGGCCACGACCTCGTCGGGGCGCAGAGGGCCGGGGCTCTGCTCCGGCGCCTGAGGTGCTCCCGGGAGGAGGAGGAACTCGCCTCCTGTCTCATCGCCCAGCACCTGCGCCCGGGAAACCTTGCGGCCAACGAGCTCGTCTCCGACAAGGCCGTCTACCGCTTCTTCCGCGACCTGGGCCGGCGGGGGGTGAGCCTATTGCTCCTCTGCTGGGCCGACCACGCCAGCTACCTCTCGGGAACCGCCCTGCGCTCCATCCTCCCGCATCTTCGCGAGGACCCCCACACCTTCTCGGGAGGCCGCATCCGCAGCGAGGACACGCGCAAGACGCTCCGGCACCTGCAGGTGGCCCACTTCCTCCTGGACCGCTATTTCAACAGTCCGCAGACCGCACGCCCCGAACGCCTCCTCGACGGCAAGGCCGTGATGCGCGCGCTGGGCATCCCCCCGGGTCCCCGGGTCGGGGAGGTCCTCGAGAAGCTCGATGAGGCCCAGGCCGAGGGCCGGGTGAAGGACCGGGATTCCGCTTTGCGGTTCATCGCCGGACTGCGCGCCTAGCGCCTCCGCATTAACAAACGCGAAATGAAAAGAACCGGCCGGACCTGCTATACTCAGGGCATGTTCGCGCGCGCGTTCAGTGCGGCGCTCCTCCTGGCGTTCCCGGCCGCGGCCGCCGCCGCCGACACGCTCCCGCCCGCCATCTCCAACTTCACCATGCGCGGCTGCAACGGGGATTTCGTCGAGACCGTCGGCCCCTCCACCGGCACGGCCGAGGCGGCCATCAGCGTCCGGGACGCCGGAGTGTCCGGGAGCACCTCCGGATTGCGCATCGGCCGCCAGGAACATCTCGGCGGGGCCGGCGCCCTGAGCGGAACCGTGCTTTTTCTGAAGTTCAACGAGTGGCCCGCCATCGTCGATTCGACGACCTACAACCATACCGTGACCCCCTCGGCGAGCATCACCCAGTCGGCCGGCCAGACCGGGTTCGGCTCGGCGGCTCATTGGCCCGGGACCGCCGAGCACCTGGAGATCCCCAAGAGCGCGAACCTCAACAGCACCACCCAGCACCTCACTCTCCAGGCGTGGATCAATCCGGCCGACACCAACGAACGCCCTCTTTTTGAGTGGAACAACACCGGGACGCGGGGCGTGTACTTCTGGCAGGGCCCGAGCGGGGGATTGTACGCGAACCTGGTCAGCTCGAGCGGCTACAACCAGAACTGGGTGCGCAGTTCGCCGGGGGTGATCACGGCCGGAAAATGGCAGTTGGTCACCCTGGCCTATGACGCCCAGGTGGCCAGGATATTCGTCAACGACGTCTTCGTGGCCTCCTCCACCCTCTGCTCGACCTGCACCGTCGGCTTGCAGACGAGCTTCAACCTCTACGTCGGCCGCAACGGACTGGCGGGGGGGAGCACCTTCAGCGGGGACATGGACGAGGTCCGGGTCATCAACCACGCCCTGCGCGACATCACGGTCATCAACGACTACCACGCGGGCCAGTTCCAATACTCCCTTATCAGCGAGACCGGGCCCTACATCACCTCTTACTTGGCCTCCTCCTCCTACACGCTCGCCGCGGCGAACGGGTCGACGGCCCTGCATTTCACGACCTCCACGGCGACCGCCTTCTATCCCAACGCCTCCAATCACCTCCGCTATTCATTCCAGGACATGGCCGGGAACACCGTCTATGAGTACCGCCGGGTCAGGCCCGTCACCGGCCCGCCGGCCGCTCCATCGGTCCTGACGGGCGCGGCCCAGACCTCCACCCGGATCGACTGGAACTGGGCGGCGTCTCAAGGGCTCTGTACCGGCGGCACCTACCGCTTCTACTCCTGCGAGAGCGCCGTGCCGTTGGCCACGGGGCTCGTCTCCCTTTCCCGCACCGACGATCCCCTGGGCGTCAACAGCCTCAACTGCCGCCGCGTCAGCGCCCTCACCACGTACGGCGAGAGCGCCCTCACCGCGCCCACGAGCGTCTACACCTTCGCCAATCCCTCCACGGCTTTCAGCCCGACGAGCGCGTCCACCTCCTCTCTCACCCTCGCCTGGACGCCCAACAACAACCCCTCCTACACGCGCTGGGAGGTGACCCTCTCCACGACGGGCGCCTTCACCGTCGAGTTCACCACCCCGGCCGCGGTCGAGGAGAACCTTACGGAGGCCTCCAAGCTCCTGAGCGGCTTGGACCCCTCCGTCACCTACTATGTCCGGGTGCGGGCCTTCAACGGGAGCGGCACCGATTTCGGGACGCTGGGGGGGACTCCCACGACCGCCATATCCACTGCGGTCAACTCCCTGAGCACCCCGCCGACCTTCACGGGCGACCCTCAAGGCATCTCCTCGATCACCTGGACCTGGAGCGCGGCCCCCACCGCGCTCGATTATACCCTCGCGCTTCGGACCTCCACGGGCGGAGCGCTGGGCTCGGCGACCACCTCCGGCACGAGCTACTCCCAGACGGGCCTGAGCGCCAATGTCCGCTACGCGGCGCAATTGAGCGTGCGCAACGCCTCCGGCCTGGGGCCTCCCGGCGCCACCTCCTACGCCTATACCCGCACCGCCGTGCCCGGACAGGTCTCCATCCTCTTCATCTCCACCGACACCCTGTCGGTGTCCTGGGACCCCAACGGGAACCCCTCCGGGACCTTCTACCGGCTTTTCCTCTCCCCGACCCCTCCGGCCGCCGACGTCGCCGGCTCCGCTTCGAGCGGGTTCGGAGCCAACATCAGCACCTGGAGCGCCACGAGCCCGAGCCTGACGCTCAACGGCCTGCTCCCCGGCACCAGCTACTACCTGCGCATCCAATCCATCAACGGCGACGCCGTCGCATCGGGATTCAACGCCTCGACCTTCACTAGGACGACGACTTTCAGCGCCATCTCCTCGACGACCTCGCCGCCCTCGCCCTATGTCCCGGCTTCGGCCATGATCGGGCTCTGGCACTTCGACGACGCCATCAGCACCCGCGCGGCGGACTCTTCCGGGGCGGAGAACCACGGCGACATCCATTGCGGCGCGGGCTGTTCCTCCACCCCGACCTTCACTGCCGGGAGGACCGGGATGGGGACCGCCTTGCGCTTCCTGGGGCTGGCCAACAGCTTCGTGCGCGTCGGACACAACGCCGGGCTGGCGGGGACCGGTTCGATGAGCGTGGAGGCGTGGGTCAAGCCGGACGCCAATCCCATCGACGGGGCGGGGATCGTGGTCAAGGGCAGCGGGACCAATGAATCCTTCGGACTGGACATCAGCGGCGGGAAATGGCGCTTCTTCGTGCGCAGCGCGGGCTTCGCCGCCGCCTTCCCGGTCTCCTCCACGCGGACCTTCACGGCCGGCGCCTGGACCCACCTGGCCGGGGTCTACGACGCGGCGGCCCCTTCCCTGAGCCTCTTCGTCGACGGCGTCCTTTCGAGTTCCACGACCGCCGCCCCGGCCTCGCGCGGCAACGACACCCATGAGCTCGCCATCGGGAGCCGCCAATCCGCCTCCGGCGTCTATGACCGCTACTTCAGCGGCCTCATCGACGAGGTGCATCTCTTGAGCCGCGTCCTTGCCGCCACGGAGGCGGCCTCCGGCTTCTCCTCGAGCGCGCCGACCTCCGTCTCCTCCGCGGACGCCTCGGTGCGCATCCTCCTGCCCCCGGCGGCTTTCTCCGCCCAGGCCGTCCTCCTCCTCTCCGGAGACCCGGTCGGCAGCCCGATCCGCATCCAGCCGCAGATCGTTCGAGATGGACTGGCGAACCCTCCCACGGGCCAGACCCTGCTCTCGGGAAGCGTCGTGGAGGTCGTGGCCAGCGTCGGAGGCGTCGCTTTCGAAGGCACGCTCGGCGCTTCGGCCTCGATCTCCATCCCCTACGCGGACTCCGACGACAACACGCTCGTCGACGGCATCTCTCCCCCGATCCAGGCCTCCCGTTTGACGGTCTACACCCTCAACCCCAGCGTCGTGCGCTGGGAGCCCCTGCCCTCCAGCGTGGACACCCAGGCCAAGCGGGTCACCGGGCTGACGCCGCATTTCTCCGTCTTCGCCCTCTTCGGACCCAGCGCGAGCCTGCCGGATGTCAACAGCGTCCGGGTCTATCCGAACCCGTGGAAGCCGGGCAGCGGAGGGACCTTCGATTCCGGCTCCTTCAACGGCAAGACGGGATTGGTGATCGACAACCTTCCCTCCTCGGGCATCGTCCGCATCTTCACCCTGTCCGGGGAATCCGTGGCCGAGCTCTCCTTCTCCCCTCCCGACGTCGGCACCCTCGTCTGGGACGGGCGCAACCGCGCCGGACGCGGCGTGGCCAGCGGGGTCTATTTCGCCTATGTGAAAGCCGACGGAGGCGGCAAGGCGGTGGTGAAGTTCGCCATCGAGCGCTAATATGGGAACGCATATCACAAATCAGGGAAAAAATCGCAAGGCGATTTTTTCCCTGATTTGCTCTTTGTTCACGGCCACGGCCGCGCAGGCGGCGTTCAAGGCATCGGACGCGGGGACGGCGGGGGGGCAGTTCCTCAAGATGGGCGCCGACGCGCGGGGAGCGGCCATGGGAGAGGCCATGGGCGCGGCCGCGGAGGACGCCTCCGCTTTGTACTGGAACCCGGCCGGCCTCGCGGCCCTGGAGCGCAGGCACGCGGCCGCCACCGTGGGCCTGCTCTACCAGTCGGTCCAGGCCGGATTCGCGGCCTACGCCCATCCCGTCACGCCCACGGTGGAACCGGTCCGCCGCAGGGAACTGCGGGCCAGCGGACTCGGAACCCTGGCCGTGGGAGTGCTCTACCTCAACGCGGGACAGATCAAGGAGCGCGACAACACGGGCGCCCTCACCGGCGGCGAGTTCTCTCCGCGCGACGCGGCCCTCCTGGCCGGGTGGGGCGCCGCCATCGGGGATGTCCTGGACATCGGCCTCGGCTTGAAATACGTGGATTCCCGCATCCAGGGCTCCGCGCGCACCGGCGCCGTGGACGCGGGGATGCGTCTTCGCTTCACGCTGGCGGAGGAGTGGCCCTATGTCCTGGCCCTCTCGGCCTCGAACCTCGGCGGGACGCTGCGCTTTCGCGAGCAGAGCGACCCGCTCCCCGCCATCCTGCGCGTCGGCCAGACGCTTCGGCCGCTCAAGTCCTGGCTGATCTCCGTAGACGCCGTGGCCCCGCGCGACAACGCCCCCTACCCCGCCGTCGGGACGGAGGTGTCCCTTACGGTAGGCGAGGAGATGTCGGGCGCCTTGCGCGGCGGCTGGTCCCAGCGGACCCGAGGGGACCTCGACGGCCTCTCCGGCATCTCCTTCGGGTTCGCGTTCAACTGGAGCTCGCTGGGCATCGACTACGCCTGGGCCCCCTACGGGGTGCTCGGCCAGGCCAATCGCCTCACCCTCAATTACCGATTCTGAAAGCGCTTCCTCGGGGGGAGGTTCCGCCTCACCGCTCCGGGTACGCGGTCGGCTTCTGCGTTCAGCCGCCGCTCCTAACTCGCCCCGCGCTCTACGGGCGCGGGGCTCCGTTAGGCCCCGGCACCGGTGAGGCGGAACCTCCCCCACGGAGCCGTCTTACCCTCTAAGAAACGAAAGCGAACGGACGATCGGCCCGGCCTTCGGCACTTATCCCCCAATCAAAGACCGGCTTTTCGATAAAAAGCGTGCTTTTTATCAAAAAGCCGGGATAAGTGGACATCAAATTTTGTACGATGAGACGATGGCCGCGGAAAAGGACATCCTCGACGCGTTGAGGACCTGCATCGAACCGGAACTCGGGCGGGACATCGTCTCCTTGAACATGGTCCGCGAGGTCAAGATCTGCGGGGACAAGGTGTCCTTCGACTACATCCTCACCACCCCGGCCTGCCCCCTCAAGGGCCGCATGGAAGAGGAGGCGAAAGCCGCGGTGCTCAAGGTCCCCGGTATAAAGACCGTGAGCGTCCGCATGACCTCCTCGGTCTCCCGCGACCTCCGCTTGGAGCAGGCCCTCCCCTCCGGGATCAGGAACATCGTCGCCGTGGGAAGCGGGAAAGGGGGCGTCGGAAAATCCAGCGTGGCCGCCAACCTGGCCGCGTCCCTGGCCATGGAAGGGAGTTCGGTCGGGCTCATGGACGCGGACGTCTACGGCCCCAACCAGCCGCAGATGTTCGGCGTGGAGTCCTTCGA